>DATELY010000028.1:0-59166 GCA_035276085.1 Steroidobacteraceae bacterium
GTAGAAGGCCGAGTGGACGTGATCCGGTGTCAGCGTCGTGGCGTTGTCGCGGTAGAGCTTCACGAGTGCCCGAGCGAGTTCCTGCGCATCGGCATGTGCGGAGGCAAATTCATCCGCCTGGAATTCATGCTTGCGCGACCACCAGGAGCCGAGCGGTGTCAGGAAGAAGGTGAACGCGGGTAGCACGAGCATGAGCAACAGCAACGCCGCGTGCGCAGAGGTTTCATTCACTCCCAATGCGGCGTAGAAGGATGGCCACTGCACCAATGCGCCGAGCAGCGCAAAGCCCGCAAAACCAATGATCAAAGACAGCACCAGGCGCTGACGGACATGATGCAGGCGGAAGTGTCCGAGCTCGTGCGCCAGCACGGCTTCGATCTCAGCGGGAGCCAGACGCTCCATCAACGTATCGAAGAACACGATGCGCTTGTTCTTCCCCAGGCCGGTGAAGTACGCATTGCCATGCGCGGAGCGCCGGGAGCCGTCAACGACGAAGATCCCTTTCGAGGCGAATCCACAGCGCTGCAGCAGGTTCTCCACTCGCGTTTTCAAACTGGCATCGCTCAACGGACTGAACTTGTTGAACAACGGCGCAATGAAGGTGGGATAGGCCCAGCTCACCAGCAGCGTGAATGCCGTCCACAGCAGCCATGCATAGACCCACCATAAGGGGCCGGCACGTTCCATCAGGTACAGAACGGCGATGAGCAACGGTACGCCCAGCACCAGGCCCAGCAGCAAGCCCTTCAATAGATCGGAGATGAACAGTGCCGGGGTCGTGCGGTTGAAGCCGAATTTCGCCTCCACACGGAACGTTCGCCAAATGGACAGCGGCAGGTCGATCAGGGCGGAGACCAGCATGAACGACAGAATCACCAGCACACCCCGCCAGAGCGGCGTCGCCACGATTGCACTCCAATGAGTGTCGAGCCACTGAATGCCACCGCCGAGCGTAAATGCCAGTGCAATGAGCGCCGAGAGCACGGTGTCGATGCGACCGAGGCGCGTCAATTCGGCGGTGTAATCCGCTGCCTTTTGATGGGCATCCAGCGAGATGTGGTCTGCGAACGTGTGCGGTACTCGCGTGCGATGCTCCGCCAGCGAGCGCAGCTGACGTTGCGACAGCCAAAGGCGCACGGCCGTGCTGAGGCCGATGGCAAGCAGGAAAGCGACGGTCAGCGGATACATTAAGACTCGCGGCATGGATGTCAGGTGGAATATGCGGCCTCGGTCGCGTCCAATTCAACTTCCGCTGTTATGATCAGGTGCCTCGAAGGATGCGGACAACACTGTGAGCTCGCTCGACCCCCTGCGGCTGATCTGGATCGATTTGGAGATGACGGGTCTGAAAACCGACTCCGATCACATCATCGAGATCGCCACCGTCGTCACCGACAAGGATCTGAACACGCTGGCGGAAGGGCCGGTGCTCGCCATCCATCAGCCGGACCACGTGCTCGATGCGATGGACGACTGGAACCGCAAGCAGCACGCGTCGTCGGGCCTCGCTGCGCGTGTGCGCAGCAGTACGATTACGGCTGCGCGGGCAGAAAAAGAGACACTGGATTTCCTTGCGCAGTGGGTGCCACCGGGGACGTCGCCGATGTGCGGCAATTCGATCTGCCAGGACCGCCGCTTCCTCGCCCGGCAGATGCCCGCACTAGAGCGGTATTTTCATTACCGCAACCTCGATGTGAGCACGCTCAAAGAATTGGCGCGACGCTGGTCGCCACAGATCATGAGCAGCTTTCAGAAGAGCTCCACGCACCTGGCGCTCGACGACATTCGCGATTCCATTCGCGAACTCGCGCATTACCGCACGCACTTCTTGCGGGCCTGATCAGCCCTGGCAGCCTGTCCGACTTAGGATTGATCTGACCGGCTGCTAGGCCTTCTGTCCGGCGAGGAACAGCCACGTCTCAACCACGGTATCCGGGTTGAGCGACATGCTCTCGATGCCTTGCTCGACCAGCCAGCGCGCGAGCTCCGGATGATCGGAAGGACCCTGCCCGCAGATGCCAACGTATTTGCCGGCACGGCGACAGGCATCGATCGCCATCTTCAACAGCATCTTCACCGCGTCATCGCGTTCGTCGAAGGACTTCGCCACGATCGCCGAATCGCGGTCCAATCCCAGCGTGAGCTGCGTCATGTCGTTCGAGCCGATCGACATGCCATCGAAGAACTGCAGGTACTGATCGGCCAGCAGCGCGTTCGTCGGCAGCTCACACATCATGATCACTTTGAGACCGTTCTCGCCGCGCTTGAGACCGTTTTCAGCCAGGAGCTCGGTGACCTGCTGCGCTTCTTTCAGCGTGCGTACGAACGGCACCATGACCTGCACATTCGTGAGCCCCATCTCCTCGCGCACGCGCTTCAGCGCGCGGCACTCCAGCTGGAAACACGGGCGGAACACTTCATCGACGTAGCGCGAGGCGCCGCGGAAGCCCAGCATCGGATTCTCTTCGTGCGGCTCGTACTGGCGCCCCGCGATGAGGTTGGCGTACTCGTTCGACTTGAAGTCCGACAAGCGCACGATGACCGGTTCGGGAGAGAATGCGGCCGCAATCGTGGCGACGCCTTCGCACAGCTTGTCGATATAGAACTGCACCGGATCCGTGTGGCTCGCCATCTGGCGCCGGACCTGCGTCTGCAGGTCTTCGGAGAGCGTGTCGAATTCCAGCAAGGCGCGCGGATGCACGCCGATCATCCGATTGATGATGAATTCGAGTCGCGCGAGTCCCACGCCTTTGTTCGGGATGCAGGCAAAGTCGAATGCACGATCGGGATTGCCGACGTTCATCATGATCTTCGTCGGAATGGCCGGCAGCGCATCGAGCTCGAGGGTTTTCTGCTCGAAGGGCAGGGCACCTTCGTAGATGAAGCCCGTATCGCCTTCTGCGCAGGACACCGTGACTTCAGTGCCTTCCTTGATCGTGTCCGTCGCATCACCGCAGCCCACGACGGCAGGAATGCCCAGCTCGCGAGCGATGATTGCCGCGTGACACGTGCGGCCGCCGCGATTTGTGACGATCGCCGCGGCCCGCTTCATCACCGGTTCCCAGTCCGGGTCGGTCATGTCGGCGACGAGCACGTCACCGCTCTGCACGCGAGTCATTTCCTTCACGTCGCGAATGATGCGCGCAGGACCGGCGCCGATGCGCTGACCGATCGAACGACCGGTCGTGAGAATCTTGGACTTCCCCTTGAGCGCAAAGCGCTGCACCGTCCGTCCAGCGCGACTCTGCACGGTTTCCGGACGCGCCTGAAGGATGTAGATCTTGCCGGTTTCCCCATCTTTGCCCCACTCGATGTCCATGGGACAGCCGTAATGCTCTTCGATGATGAGTGCCTGGCGTGAGAGCGCCAGCACGTCGTCATCGGACAATGAGAAGCGCTGTCGCTCCTGTGTCGGTACATCGACTGTCACGGTGCGAGCGGCACCGCTCGTGCCGTACACCATCTTGATGGCTTTGCCGCCGAGCGTGCGACGCAGGATGGGATCCTTGCCTGCACGCAGTCCCGGCTTGTAGACGTAGAACTCGTCGGGGTTCACGGCGCCTTGCACGACCGTTTCACCCAGACCGTAAGAGGCCGTGAGGAACACGACATCGCGGAAACCGGAATCGGTGTCGAGCGTGAACATCACGCCGCTCGATCCGACGTCACTGCGAACCATGTATTGAATGCCGGCTGACAGCGCGACCTGATCGTGCGCGAACCCCTGGTGCACGCGATAGGCGATCGCGCGATCGTTGAACAGCGAGGCGAACACTTCATGGACACGCTTCAGCAGCTCTTCTTTGCCGCGTACGTTCAAAAAGGTTTCCTGCTGTCCGGCAAAGGACGCATCCGGAAGGTCCTCTGCGGTCGCGGAGGAGCGCACGGCGACGGCAATGTCACGCCCGCCGCTCATCTTGTCGAACGCTTCGAGCAGCTCCTTCTCCAAACGCGGTTGGAACGGCGTCGCCAGGATCCAGTTGCGGATACGCGTCCCGGTCTTCGTGAGCTGCGTGACGTCGTCCACGTCAAGCTGTGCGAGCTCGGCGGAGATCCTCTGAGCGAGTTCCTCGTGTTGGAGGAAGTCGCGATACGCCTGAGCGGTGGTGGCAAACCCACCCGGCACACTCACGCCCATCTTGGCGAGGTGGCTGATCATCTCGCCCAGCGACGAGTTCTTGCCGCCGACGGTCTCCACGTCATGCCGGCCCAGTTGCTCGAAGGGAATGATGTAGGCGGACAAGCTCGATCCTCTTGATCTAGTCGGCGACAGGATGAAAGACTGCTTGCGGAGTTTGCGTCATCGCGCACTCATTTACAGCGCGGCCTTGACCGGCGGCACCAGAGGGCACATGGAAAGACGAACGGTTTTTTTCGTTTCCGACCAGACCGGCGTGACAGCCGAGACGATGGGCCACAGTCTGCTGACGCAGTTCGACGGGCTCGCATTCAGGCAGGTGACTTTGCCATTTATCTCCACTGTTGACAAGGCAGAGGAGGCCGTCCGGAAGATCAATGCGACCGCTGAAATCGAGGGCTTGCGACCGGTCGTGTTCAGCACCCTCGTGCAGGAGGACATGCGCGAAATCGTGAAGCAGGCCAATGGATTGTTCCTCGACTTCTTCGACGCGTTCCTTGCCCCGCTCGAGCAGGAGTTGAAGGTGAAGTCATCGCGCGCCCAAGGCAAGGCGCATGGCATGGTGGACCTCGGCGCCTACACGCTGCGCATCAACGCGACCAATTTTGCGCTGGCCAACGATGATGGCGCCATCACGCGCGATTACGATCGTGCCGATCTGATTCTGGTCGGCGTCTCGCGCAGTGGCAAGACGCCCACGTGCTTGTACATGGCGTTGCAGTACGGAATTTTCGCGGCGAATTATCCCTTTGCCGACGAGGAATTCGAGACCGGCCGCTTGCCGCAGGCCCTCGTGAAGTACCAGAAGAAGCTCTACGGGTTGACGATCGTGCCGGAGCGCCTCCAGCAGATTCGAAACGAGCGACGGCCCAACAGTCGCTATGCCTCGCCCACGCAAGTGGCCTATGAATTGCGTGCTGCGACCGGGATCTTCGAACGTTACGACATTCCCTACATCAACACGACGGAATGTTCCATCGAAGAGATTGCAAGTCGCATCCTGGATCGCACCGGCCTCGAACGACGACTGCGACCGTGAGACCGCGCACAGTTCTGGCATCGTGAGCGCCGAGATACGACAAAACGCTGTGCTATAGTCGAATCATCATGGTGACGGCGTACCTATCAGACTCTTCATGCACGACAAGCTGGCGCGCAAAGCCCGCGAGCTTCGTCAGTCTCATGACGCTGTATGAGAGCAACTACATTCGCCTGAAATGGCTGGTGCGCGACATCGCAAGCATCGACGGCACACTGATCTCGCAAGTCCAAGGCGATTGCCCGTTGCATCTGCAGCTCGAAGAACACAGTCGCTATACCACGACGTTCAAATTGACCTACTTCTTCGATGATCCGGAGGGTCGCTACGCCGATCCCGATCTGGTCGTGCGTGTCTATCACGATGCGCATCTCGCCGAAGTACGCGCCTGCGCTCGTTGGCACCACCACGAAGTGTTGCGGTCGTTGCGGTCGCATTGCAACCATGAGCTCGATGATCGGTGGGCGCGAAACATGATGTTGAACAAATGGCTCGACTACTGCGTCGAGCGCGGCCATCGCTTCTAAGGTTGCATGTTCCGGCCAGCAGCCCGCTTTGTGAGCTGCCCTTCTCGCAGCGCATCGGCGCATGAGTATCTCTGACCGCTTCCCAGGTATTCGCCAGCTGCTTCCGGGTGCTCAGGCACCCCAGGAAGATGAACGTCTGTTGCAGCTGTATTGGAACCGCGCCGAGCTCAAGAAGGAGCTGTCGCGGCTGCAGAAGGAAAAGCTCACGCTGCAGGAGCGCTTGAAGAAACAAGAAGCGCTGACTGCCAGAGCCGATGCGATGTTGCTCGAACTGGAGCAACACCTGGGCGAGCCTGAAGTCGCCGTCCACGCGCTCGCCTACTTTCAGCTGCGTTCGCTGTGGCGGCTGGGGTGCGAGCGACTGCAACGCTTCTCGCAACACTTGCGGCAGCAGCAGGAAGATCGCGAGCGCCGCCGTCAGCAGATCGAATTCGATCAAAGCCGCCAGAGCAAGCTCGCGGATCTCGATCGCGCCTTGTTCGAAGCGCGCTCGACAGTCGATCTCCTGGAGGCGCAACTCAAACTGTCGCAAGCGCGCCTGGGATTGATGCGGGGATTCTGGAACTACTTCCGCCGCCGCAAGCTGTCGGAGGAAATCGAGCGCGAACGTGAGCAGTGGGATGCTGCCGTGACTCGCGTGACGGATCTCTCGGACGACCGCGCAGACGTCGAGGCGCAGGCACCGCCGCCGTCCAGCGGTTTGTCCATCGATGGCAAGCGAGCAGTCAACACGGCAACGATCGCGTACGCACAGCAGTTGCTGACGCTGTTGATGGAAGGCGGCGTGGCACTCCTCGCCCGCGAAACCAACACGAAGCGTGTTTACGACGTGCGCTACGGCTCACGTGAGGAATGCGCACGGCTCATGAGCCACTTACGCACGCACGCGATGATTCTCAATGACGATGCCGATGACGTGACCGCGCTGAAGTCACGCACCGATGCGATCCGTGCACAAGCGATTTATCGCAGCGATGCGGATACCGTCCCGCTGACTGATTCCATCGGTACAGTGCCGGGACCGACAGCACCGGTATCGGGCTTGGACACCATCGCGCGAGCGGGCATCAACGTGCTCGTCGATGATTACTGGGACGTGTACTTGTGCCTGATGCAATGAGGCTGGGCCAGGGCTTGTTAATAGACCCTAGCCCGGCCTCTTGTCTCAGTTGATCGCGTGCGCCGTCTTCTCGTCCTTGAGTCGCGTCAGTATGGGCCCCGTCATATTCGTGAGGTCGGCCGTGATCTCCGCGGCTTCCGCGAGCACGGCATCGGGCGGCTCGGCACCATTCAGCTCCGTCATGGTATTCAGCGGTGCCAGTCCGCGGGCATGACGGCGCTCGTTCTCACGTGCCAGACGTTCTTTGTCCAACTGCTCACGCTCGGCGATGCGCTGCTTCAGATTGAGCGACAGCGTCTTCTGCGAGCGCAATCGCTCGAACGAGGCGAGATCCTCGACCAGTGAACGGAAGTCGGGGTCCTGGGTCACGCGGCGCTGGTGGGCTTGCTCCAATGCGCTGACCGTACGTGCCAATGACGTGTCGCGGCCGAAATCGACCGGACGGATGCGGTCCCAGGGCAGTGCGCTTTCGCGCGTGCTTTCACCGACTTCTTCCGTGCTGATCGCCGACGGCATCGTGATGTCCGGCTGGACGCCGCGATGCTGCGTGCTCTCGCCCGTTACGCGGTAATACTTGCCGATCGTCACCGTCAGCTGACCGAAGCCGGGATCCGGCCCCAGCGCATACCGGTCGAGCGGATACAGGTTCTGCACCGAGCCCTTGCCGTAGGTCTGCTGACCGACCACGATGCCGCGGCCGTAGTCTTGGATTGCCGCGGCGAAGATCTCCGACGCAGAAGCGCTGAAGCGATCGACGAGAACGACCAGCGGACCCGTCCAGGCTTCGCTCGGCTCAGGATCGTCGAGCACTTCGACGCGGCCACCCGTCTCGCGCAGCTGCACCACCGGGCCGCTTGGGATGAACAAGCCGGAGAGTGCGGTGGCTTCGGTGAGATGCCCGCCACCGTTGCCGCGCAGATCGATGATCAAGCCGTCCGCATGCTCTTGCTTGAGTTCGTCGATGAGCCGACGCACATCGCGCGTGGTGCTGCGGTATTCCTTCTCTCCTGCGGCCTTGGCGTTGTAGTCCTGATAGAAGCTCGGCACATTGATGACGCCGATGGTCATCTCCTTGTCGCCGCGCTTCACTTTGCGCACTTCCTTCTGCGCGGCTTGTGCTTCCAGCGTCACTTTGTTGCGCGTGAGTTCGATGACCTTTTCCGGCGTTCCGGGCGCGGCACCCGCCGGCAGCACATTCAACCGTACGACCGTGCCGACCTTACCGCGGATCAACTGTACGACGTCATCCAAACGCCAGCCGATGACGTCCTGCGGCTTGCCTGTCTTGCCCTCGCCGACGGCGATGATGCGATCGTTCGCGTTGAGCTGGCCGCTCACGGCGGCAGGGCCACCGGGCAATACGTTCTGTACGGTGACGTAGTCGTCCACGAGTTGCAGCGACGCACCGATGCCCTCGTACGAGAGGCTCATCTGGATGCGGTATTCCTCGGAGTTTCGCGGCGAGAAGTAGCTCGAGTGCGGGTCGAACACGTGTGCGAACGCGTTCATGAAGATCTCGAAGATGTCGTCGCTCGTGACTTGATCGTTGCGCTTCAGCACGCGTTCGTAGCGTTTGGCAAGCAAGTCTTTGGCCTCGGGCCAAGGCTTCTCGGTGAGCAGGAGAGACAAGGCGTCGTTCTTCACGCGACGGCGCCAGAGCTCGTTCAATTCCGCTTCGGTCTTTGCCCACGGTGCCTTCGTGCGGTCGAATTCGAAGGTTTCATCCACAGTGAAATCGGGCTCGGTCTTCAGCAGTTTGAGTGCGTACGCCACGCGTTCGCGATTACGCTGCTGGAAGCGGTTGAAGATGGCGAACACGGGTTCCAATTGCCCCGACATGACCGCGTCATCCAGTTGATAGCGCACCTTCTCGAATTCCTGGATGTCGCTCGCGAGGAAATAGCTCTTGGAGCCGTCCAGCGCTTCGAGATAGCGATCGAGGACAAGATCCGACACCTGGTCATTGATGGGCGACTGGCGGTAGTGCGACCGCTCGATCACATTGCTGACCAGTTTGCTGACCTTGCGCTGGCGTTCGGTGGGTGCGAGGTCATGCGAGTCGACCGAGGCGATGGCCTGTGCGACAGGCGTCTGTGTCGTACCGGCGAGAAGAAAGCACACCCCGAGCAGGGCGGGAATGCTGAAGCGAAGGGCGAGCCGGGGTCGGCCTGAGCGCGAGGGCAGCGACGGGGCGGAAGTTGGCGTACGTTTCACTTTCATTCATCCTCTCGGGCACAGGCTGCAATCAATCGACGTGTCGGTGGGCCCCGTAATAATGCGCAGCTTTCGTCGTAGGCTAGAAGCCCGCGGCTGACGGATCAAGTACGAACTCGCACATCTAACTCCTGGGGAGGCTGTCGGATGCAACCACTTGGCGTACTCAATGCCATCGTCTTCGGCTCGGCGGCCGCGATCGCATTTGGCTTGGCCTCAGTGCTGTTCATTTTCCTGCTCTTGCAGGGAAAGCATTCGGAGCTGGCGACGGAGTTCATTCCCTTGCTTCGCAGCAGCCTACTCTTCACGACGCTGGCTGCCATCGCGGGTATCAGTCTGTACGCCTCGTTGAAGCGGCTACGGTGGCGTTGGATCGCCCAAGCAGTCATGTGGTTCACTGTGCTTGGGGTAGGGATGTTCTACTGGCCCACATGAGGTGGGCGACATGAGCAAAAGCCCCAAACGAGGCTGCGGCCTGGCCGCAATCGGTGGGTTGCGCAGCAGGAGGCCTTCTACCCTGTAGGTAGTGGCACTGCGAGCACGATGCCGCTTACAGACGCGGCACCTTCTCCCAAGCATTCTGGCGCTTGAAAGCGCCGCTGTTATACGGATCGAACCCTTTGCCGTTCTTCGCGGGCGCAACGGCCGTCTGGGCTGCAGCCGGACGTACGGAGCGTTGCTGAGCTACCGGCGCGGGCGCCGCGCTTGGGAGGTCATCGGGCTGATCCTCGGCCGGCTTCCGCCAGCCGAACAGTTTGGCGAACACTTTGCTTCTCCTTCCTACCGCACTAACTTGATCGCTCTCGGGATTCGATATCCCGTTGGAAGGAGAGCTTACCGGCTGACAAAAATGGTCACATGCTGCGTCGGCGAATTTGTGACAGCGATCACCAGATCAACGCTGGTGCATGCCTTCAATTTCCGATCCGCGGCTCGACGCGGCTGCTGCGAGTGCTGCCTGTGGTCGGAGCTGCCGTACCGGTCTCGTCGTCATCATGCTCGACCGCTTCGCGACGTCGCCCGAACAGCGGCGCTCTGGCCAGCATCAGAATGACATAAGGCCCAAAGACCAGGGCAGCGGCCGCCCACGAGCCGGAAATCAGATCGGCAAACAGGTTGCCGTAAAGCCCAGCCAGTCCCTTACCCGCATACGTGCCGAGCAGGACCACACCGACCGCGTAGACCAACGCGGGCAGCAGCAGGGCCCCGAAAGCGATCCCGCCGAGAGCGAAGAGCAATTCGAAACGGATGCGGTGTGGCGACATAGGGTTCCGTGAAGAGCCGAAGGCGCGCGGATCTTGTCCGGGTTCGGCCAGCCGAGCAATGGGCTCGCTCCGAGGTGCGCCCGGATGCACGTATTATCGGCCGCATCAGTCTCGAGGTGCCTGCATGACCGACTCGACCGTTGCTAATCGTATCCGCACAGCCGTGATCGGCGTGGGCTATCTGGGCCGCTTCCACGCGCAGAAGTATGCGCAATTGCCCGATGCCGAGCTCGTTGCCGTCGTGGATCGAGATCAAGGAGCCGCAGCGAAGGTTGCCGCCGAGACCCAGTGCGCAGCGCTGAGCGACTTTCGCGCGCTATTCGGTCGGGTGCAGGCCGTCAGCATCGCGGTCCCGACGCCCGCGCACTACGAAATCGCCAAGGCATGCCTCGAACACGGTATTCACGTGCTCGTCGAAAAACCCATCACCACCACTGTCGAGCAGGCACGCGAGCTGATCGCCCTTGCCGAGCGCCAGAGGTGTGTGTTGCAGGTCGGACATCTGGAACGCTTCAACCCTGCCATCGTGGCTGCAGCACGCGTGCTCAAGACGCCGCGCTTCGTGGAGTCGCACCGCCTGGCACCGTTCAAATTGCGCGGTACCGATGTGAGCGTCGTCCTGGATCTGATGATCCATGACATCGATCTGATTCAAGAACTCGTTGGCGCGCCCCTCGAGAGCATCGATGCAGTGGGTGCCAATGTGTTTTCCGGTGAGATCGATATTGCCAACGCGCGGCTGCGATTCGCCGGGGGGTGTGTGGCGAACACGACGGCAAGTCGCATCAGCATGAAGCAGGAGCGCAAGATCCGGATCTTTCAGGATGACGCGTACTTCTCGATCGATCTGCAGCAGAAAATCTTGAGCATCGTGCGCAAGAAGAGCGATGCACCGATCGAATCGGTGGCGCAAGTTGCGATCGAGGAGCAGTCGTTCGAACAGGGCGATGCGCTACTGGATGAAATCGTGTCGTTCCTCAATGTCGTGCGTACTGGCGGACGCCCGGTGGTCACTGGTGAGGACGGTTTACGTGCATTGGAAACGGCGCTGCGGATTGCGAGTCACGTGCTGGGGCAGCGTGCCGAAACTCATTGAATCCGCGCGAAGGCATGCACGTCACGGCCGGCGATCTTTTTCGCGAGCGCCTGCAAATCCTCGAGCGTCACCGCTTCACGCTGGCCGGCGAGGTGCATCGCCACATCATCGAGGCTGCGCTCGCCATTCGTGGCGGCGCGAATCTCATCATCAGCCGCTTTGAACACGAGCACCGCTTTCGCTGTGACGGGTCCGCTCGAGTGTTTCACTCGCAAGCTGGCTGCCTTGCGACTCCACCGTTCCAGCCTGCGCAGTGCTTCGTCGTAGCGTTGCGTGCTGATGCCACGCGACCGACGCAGCGTTTCGAGTGAGTAATATTCGGCGAGGCCTTCCACGATCCAATCGCTGTCCTCAGCACCGCGAATGCCCATCGCGACATGCACGAGTTCGTGGAGCAACGTACTCGTGCGGTTCTCGCTGATGAGCGGCCGCTCCGTGTGAATGTAGAGGGATCCGGGCCCGGACAGTCCGCCGTGCCACATCGGATCGCCCGCGCTCACGATCAACACGCGCGTGGGAAACTTCGGAAAGACCTCGATCAAGCGCGGCAGATTCCAGCTCAGGAATGCGAGCATGTCCTGGCGGCGGGCATCGTTGCCGAGTGGGGCTGCGACCGTCGTCGTCACACCGGCAATGCGCTCGCTGCGCTTACCCAGCTTGCCCATCAACATCCAGCCGGTGGGCCGGTCGAAGTGTCGTCGAGGTTGATCGAACTCCACCTCGTTCTTTTCGGTTGGCCCCAGCGCCGTCACGGCGGACCACTGGGGCGGTAGCACGAAATGCAGCGTGGCGCGCGAGCGCAGGTTGCGCCTGGCTTTCACCTTGACGCGTGGCACCAGCGAATCCCCGCGGAAGATGGCCCAATCCTTCTGCATCACGGCGTCATAGCCACTATCGCTACGCTTGTGGCTGACGACGAACTCATAGTGCAGCTCGGCTTTGCGTCCCTGCGGCTCCCACGTGATCTCGCGTGCGCCCGTTTGCAATCCGATCGGGGCGCTGAAGTTGCGATGACGCTCAGGGTCGATCTTGAACACCAGCCGACTGGGGAGGCGCTCGCCGCTGAGGCTGATGGTGACCGCTGCGATACCGGTTTCCGGCTTCATCTCTACGCGGTAATCGAGGTCGTAGGTACGCACCGGTGGCTGTGCATGGGCGAGGGGAAGGAACACGAATAGCAGCGCGGTGAGCACGAACGACGGTTTCTGCATGATGCGTCGCAGTTCTGAAACGAGTGACGGGGCAACCAGTGTACGGAAAGGAACAGCGCTTGAAATGGAAAATGCCAGCCCTATCTACCTCGCCAAGCCGCGGGGCTGAGCGTGCAAACGAGCGGCACCTTGCGATCCATCAACGCTTTTTCTTCGACTCACTTGCACATGAAGGAGTTCGCCATGTCTGTCACTCGATACGAACCATGGGACGTGCTGAGCCAGCTGCACAACCAGATCAACCGCGTGTTCGACAACCAGCTCGACCGGAATTCCACGAGCTCATCTGCCACCGCGGACTGGGCGCCACCTGCGGACATCGAAGAGTACGCCGACAAGTTCCTGCTCAAGCTGGATGTGCCCGGCGTGAACGTCAACGCAGTCGAAATCACCCTCGATCAGGGCGTGTTGTCGATTGCGGGTGAGCGCGAAAAGGATGCGAAAGCCTCCGGTGTCGAGCGCAGCCGCCTGGAACGCCCGTATGGACGCTTCCATCGCCGTTTTACCTTGCCCGACACAGTGGACGCTGCGGCCGTGCGCGCCACCGGGCATGACGGTGTCCTGGAAGTGACGATTCCGAAGCAGCCCAAGGCGCAGCCGCGTCGTATCCAGGTCAACACCAACTAAGCGGATCGACCGCGATGTGAGTGGAGGCTCGGCCAGCGATGGCCGGGCCTCTTTCATTTCAGCAGCGTCCTCGGCCGTTCACCTACGCAATCTTGCACTGCGCAAGACGTTGTGCAGCGGGTACATCTGTGAGAATGTTTTCGCAATCCCCGAACAACAAGGGGGTACACGGAGCGGTGGGGCACAGATGGCGGAGTTCAGTTTCAAGGCAGTGACGTTGAGCGATGAAACGCGGGAAGAGCTTTTCATCGAGCGCTTTCTGCCGGGTTCCGAGATCTCCCTGGCCGCGAGGACGCCGCTGGCGGAGGCGGCATCCGCTTTGGAAACGGCTCGCCCGGATATCATTCTGATCGACCTGGACCATTCCTCGGATCGCGCCCTCGACGTGTGTCGCGAGCTGAAGGCCAACCCTGCGGTGATGTCTCTTCCGCTCATTGCTGTCGCACGCACGGGGCGGCGCCGGCTGGCGGCGTTCGAGGCAGGCGTCGACGACTTCATCACGCCGCAGGTCAGACGGGATGAAGGGCTCGTGCGCATGCATGCGCTGCTTCGAGTCAGCTCGGCACGCAGGCAGGTAGCCGCGCAGCAGCTGGCATTGGAAGTGCGTCGGCGCGAGCAGATTCGTGAAATTTTCCGACGCTATATCTCGCCGAAGCTGGCCGATCAGATCCTCGCCGATCCCGAGCTGCAGGACTCGTTGTTCGCAAGCACCAATATCAAGATGCACGCGGCGGTGATGTTCGCCGACATGCGAGGGTTCACGACGATCTCCGAAAAGCTGAAGGCCGCGGACGTGGTGCAGCTATTGAACGAGTTCTTCGCGCTGTTGACCGATATCACGTTTCGCTACGACGGCACCGTCTTCAACATGGCGGGGGATTGCCTGATGGTTGGCTTCGGCGTTCCCGTCGAACAATCGGACGGCCCGGAGCGCGCCGTTAGAACCGCGCGGGAGATGCTTCACGAGTTCGATGCGCTCGCCAAGCGCTGGCACGAACGGCATGGCATCGATACAGGGCTTGGCATCGGCATCAACGTGGGCGAAGTCGTCGCCGGCAACATCGGCTCGCCCTCGTACATGAACTACACGATCGTCGGCGACACCGTGAACATCGCTTCCCGGCTGGGTCAACGCGCGCGTGCCGGAGAGCTGTTGTTTTCCGATGCCGTGAAGCGCTCATTGGACGAAGGAGGGTTCGACATCGACGCACTGGCGCTGCCGCCGCTGGTCCTGCGCGGTCGGTCCAATCCCATCGACATCTTCTGCGTGCCGACGACGCAGCGGATGGATCTGCGCGGTACGGCCTGATCCGTAGGCTTCGATGTTGCAACTGGCGTCGCTTCTCCTGCGCAGGGGAGGGGACGAAGGCAACCTCCGGTCTTCCTGCCGCGTTGTTCGCTCCATATGCACGCAGCCGAGGACACCGCTACTGGCGCGCGCGGCGCCATCATCGAAACGCGCGTGCCAGCCCGCCTCGACGCGCTGGCCTGGAGCCGTTTCCATTGGCTCGTCGTACTGACCCTGGGCATCACGTGGGTTCTCGACGGGCTCGAAGTCACCTTGGCAGGCGCGGTCTCGGCCGCATTACGGGCCAGTCCCAGTCTGCAATTCAGTGAAACGCAGATCGGCGCCGTGGCGAGCGCGTATCTCGCGGGCGCCGTGCTCGGCGCTTTGTACTTCGGATGGCTGACAGATCGCTGGGGACGAAAACGCCTGTTCTTCGTCACGCTCGGAATTTATCTGGTCGCCACCGCCGCAACAGCGTTTGCCTGGGACTTCACCAGCTTCGCCGTGTTTCGCTTCCTCACGGGAGCCGGTATCGGCGGTGAGTACGCTGCCATCAATTCCGCGATACAGGAGCTGATACCCGCCCGCTATCGAGGACGAACGGATCTCGCAATCAACGGCAGCTTCTGGCTCGGGGCCGTCATCGCGTCGTCGACGTCGCATCTGCTCTTGGAGCCCGGGCGATTGCCGGACGACATGGGCTGGCGTGCAGCGTTTGCAGTCGGTGCGGTGCTCGGGTTGATCGTGATCTTCTGGCGTCGCTTCTTGCCTGAAAGTCCGCGCTGGCTGCTATTGCACGGTCGTACGCGAGAAGCGGACGCCATCGTCGCCGACATTGAACGTCAGGGACGAAGAGTGCATGAGCCGCAGACCGTGTGGCGTTTTCGGCCGGGCGGTCGCATCGGACTCGTTGCCCTGGCGCGCACGTTGTTTCGTCTCTATCCGCAGCGTGCGGCGCTCGGATTGAGCCTGATGGCAGCGCAAGCGTTCTTCTACAACGCCATCTTCTTCACCTACGCACTCGTGCTCGATCGCTTCTTCCAAGTCCCTGCTGCCGACGTTGGTTTGTATCTCATCCCGTTTGCGATCAGTAATTTTCTCGGGCCGCTCGTGCTGGGACCGTGGTTCGATCACTGGTCCAGACGCGGGATGATCACGGTGACGTATGCAATGTCTGGCGTGTTGTTGGGGATCACGGCTGCGCTGTTCCATGCACACGAGCTGACAGCCGTAACTCTGACGATTGCTTTCGCCATCGTGTTTTTCTTTGCATCCGCCGCCGCGAGCTCGGCGTATCTCACGGTCAGCGAGAGCTTTCCACTCGAGGTCCGCGCATTGGCGATTGCACTGTTCTATGCATTGGGCACGGGACTCGGCGGTGTCGCGGCCCCCTGGTTCTTCGGCGCGCTCGTCGAGTCGGGCTCCGTCACGAGCGTTGTCCTTGGCTATCTCGTCGGCGCTGTGCTGATGCTGCTGGGGGCGGCAGCAGCATTCCGCTGGGGCGTGGCTGCGGAACGGCGAGCCCTTGAACACGTTGCGCGCCCGCTGTCGAGTGTGGATGCGTGAGCGCTGGCCAGATTGCTGCGTGGTAAATACGGGCGCGTGCATCGGGATTCGCATGCGAAGTCGGCGCGAACGGATGCGCTTGCCGGCGTTCTGGTCCACGGCACAGTTCAGCGCATTGCCGTCCTTCGCAGCGTCGATCTCAGCAAGCTGGTTACAACGGATAGACACATGGTCTTTCCTTGACCTGGGAGCCCTCCGGCAGACGCCGGAGGGCTGAATTGGTGGAGGCGGCGGGACAGCGCTATCCACCTCTTTCGAGGTGGGCTGGACTATGCCTTCATCTCAAGTCCTTCAGACCCGAGAGCGGAGCGTGTTATCCAATGTCAATTGCTCAGCTGAGCAACTTGCATCGAATCCTAGTATCAGCTCGTTCAGTCGAATCAGCTGACCTATGAGTCTCTACAGGGCAGGCCTGAAGTTGGCCCTCTTCCTACCCCTCGGCGTTACCAATGCTCTTGCGAGCAGTGAGGCTTCACCGATGTGAGCTCCGTGTTCCATCCATTCTCGCGAATGGACGCGACCCAGTTGATCGAACCCGCGTCCGCAGGCACTACGCTACAAGATCTACATGCGTAGCCATGTCTTTGGTTCTCACCACACGCTACCCGACAGGCAGGGAAGACGCATGGCCAGCTTCAGCGCGTTTTAGCAACCCGGCCTGGAGCACACCGGAGTCGCGAGCTTGTGAGCGCGTCCCTCGAATCTGGATGCACAAGCACATGCCAGGCGAGGGTTAGGCGGGATTAAGCCGCCAGAGCGTAGTTGTCGTCGTTTGCAACTATAAGTTTGTAAGCAGTTTTACGAGTTACTTACAACTCGGCATGCACCTGGAGTTTCGCCACCCACGTCGAAGCCGGTCGCCCCCAAGAAGCAGGGCTAGTGTAGGGACGGGGAGGGAAAGTGCAAGGAATGGATCGGTCGGCTGGCTAGCTGGTCGGCTGGCCAGAGTGTGTCCAAGGTCAACTCGCCCTCTGGCCAGCAAGCCAGCAGACCAGCAAGCCCGCTTTCACCGCGTCTTATGCTTCATCAACCGCGACTTCTCCCGCTGCCAATCGCGGTCCTTCTCCGTGGCGCGCTTGTCGTGATCCTTCTTGCCCTTCGCGAGCCCGATGCGCAGTTTGGCTTTACCGTTCTTCCAATACAGCTCCAGCGGGGCGAGCGTATAGCCACGACGTTCGACTGCGCCGACCAGGCGGTCGAGCTCCGAGCGATTCAACAGGAGCTTGCGAGTGCGAATCGGGTCGGGAATGACATGGGTGGATGCGGTGGGCAGGGCGGAAATGTGTGCGCCGAATAGAAACGCCTCGCCATCTTTCACGAAGACATAGGCTTCTTTGATCTGCGCGCGCCCGGCGCGCAGACTCTTCACTTCCCATCCCTGCAGTACCAGCCCGGCTTCGTACGTCTCCTCGATGAAGTACTCGTGCCGAGCCTTGCGGTTGTCGACGATGAGTGGCTTGGGGGCGTCGGCTTTCTGTTTGGCCATGAGCGTCAGTGGGTCGGGCGGGCGGCTATTCTACGCATCGCCGCGGCGGATCCCGATACACTGCGCCGCCTCCACAGCGGAATGTCAGCTCATGCGTGAGATCGCGCGCACGGCACTCGTGCCCTATTCGCCTGCACAAATGTTCGCGCTCGTAGAAGATTTCGCACGCTATCCGCAGTTCCTTCCCTGGGTGAGTGGTGCCCATGTGCTCGAGCAGGCCGAGGGCCACGTCATCGGACGGTTGGAGATGCAGCGTGCGGGCATCCATGAGCACTTGACGACTCGGGTGAGCCTCTCGCCTCCGGAACGCATCGAGCTCGATCTGGTGGAGGGGCCGTTCAAGACACTGCATGGCGTGTGGACCTTCGCACCGATCCAGGATCGCGGCACCAAAGTCGGGTTGCAGATGCAGTTCGAATTTTCGAATGCCCTCGCCAACATGCTGCTCGGCAAAAGCTTCGAGAGGCATTGCAGTCAGCTGGTCGATGCTTTCGTGCAGCGCGCGCGCGAGCTGTATGACGGCAAGTGATTTGATTCAGGTGCAGCTGGTCTGCGCATGGCCGGAGCGCGCCTTCGTCCATAGAGCCCTGGTGCCGGCAGGGACGACGGCGTTGCAGTTGGTAGAGCGATCGCGTGTGCTGCAGCGATTTCCCGAATTGGCAGGCGCCGTCCCCCATCTGGGCGTGTTCGGGCGCAAAGTCGAACCCGACTACGTGCTGGCGGCCGGGGATCGTGTGGAATTGCTGCGGGAGTTGGTCAACGATCCAAAAGACGCGCGGCGTCGGCGTGCAGCTGAAGAGCGCGAGATGCGCGGTCGCCGTTAGCTCGATTTCTTATCGCCTTTATCGCCGCCGGTGGGGAACTTACCCAAGCGTTCCATTTTCTCCACTTTGTCGCCTTCGAAGAACACGATGAAATGGCGTCTTTGAGGTTCTCCAATCCGTCCCCGCTTCAAATAGTAGATGTAGTCCCAGCGGGCATCGTTGAACGGATCCGCCACCATGGGCGTGCCGAGCAAGTAACGCACCTGACTACGCGTCATGCCGACATTGATCTGATCGAGGTCCTTGGCTTCGAGGAAATTGCCCTGCTGGATGGGGATGCGATACACGCAGCCCGACAGCAGCAGCAAGGCAAGAGGCAACAGGAATCGGAGGCGACGCTCGCTCTGGCGGCGGGTTGTCATGAGTTTCATTGCAGGTGGTGAGGGTCCGAGTGTTTCAAGGGTGCGCGCTTCCGGGCATGATACTGAAAAGGCGCTGCTACGGCAGCGCACGATCAGCGCCGAATAGAGGCAGCCATGGAAACCAGCGATCTGCGCAAAGCGGGACTCAAAGTCACGCTACCACGCCTCAAGATTCTCGAGATTCTGGGCACCGCAATGCCGCGGCACATGAGTGCCGAGGATATCTACAAGCACCTGCTCGAGTCGCATGAGGACATCGGGCTTGCGACCGTGTACCGGGTTCTGACCCAGTTCGAGGCGGCGGGCCTGGTCACGCGGCACCATTTCGAAGGTGCCACGGCCGTGTTCGAATTGAACGAAGGACAGCATCACGATCACATCGTGTGCCTGGATTGCGGCAAGGTGGAAGAATTCATGGATGCGGGCATCGAAGAGCGGCAACGGGTTGTTGCGAACAACATGCAGTTCGAGATCAAGGATCACGCGATGATCCTGTACGGGCACTGCAAGCGTGTGAACTGCCCGTCACGCGACAAGAGCGCGCGCCCGCTTCGCTCGCACGAGACCAACCCTTTCAGATCCTGACCCGAGCCCGCTTCCTGGGTTTGCTTTGCGGCAATGCCAGCATTTCGGCCGCATGGGCGCGGGCTTTATCGGTGATCTCGCGTCCGCCCAGCATGCGGGCAATTTCCTCGACGCGTTCTTGCGCGTTCAATCGATGCAGGGACGTACGGGTGGTTTGACCGTCGCTGAGCTTCGTTGCCCGGATTTGCGCATGCGCCTGGCTTGCGACCTGCGGCAAGTGGGTCACGCAGAGCACCTGCGCCCGCTCTCCCAGCGTGCGTAGTTGATGCCCGACGATCTCGGCGACCGCGCCGCCGACTCCCGCATCCACTTCGTCGAACACGAGTACCGGCAGCACATCGACCTCGACAGCGGCTACCTGGATGGCGAGGCTGATGCGTGACAACTCACCGCCCGAGGCCACTTTGGCGAGTGGTTTCGGGGCCTGACCTGCATTGGTGGTCACCAGGAATTCAATGTCGTCGGCACCGTATTGGCCCGCGGCTGCGGTATCGAGCGCGACAACGTCAACCACGAAACGGCCGCCGCCCATGCCGAGCTGCTGCATCAGTGCCGTTACGCGCTCGCTGAGTAGCTTCGCGGTGCTCCGGCGGGCCTGCGCGAGTCGGCTGCAGACCGTTTTGAACGCGCGTTCAGCGGCTTCGATCCGCGCGTCGAGCTCGCCAGCGTCTTGTTCGAGCGATTGCAGCTTTGCGAGCTCCTGCTTGAACTCTCCCAGCAAGCCCGCCACGTCGGCCGCTTCGATCCGATGTTTGCGCGCAAGACCTTCGATGGCGGCAAGACGACCCTCCACCCACTCCTGCCGCGACGGATCGGCTTCGAGGGCCGATTCCCGGTGCAGCGCTTCGTCCGCTGCTTCACGCGCCGTGATGAACGCCTCTTCGGCCAACTTGGAAAGCTGCGTCAATTGCGGATCGATGGCAGCCAGACTGCGCGCGGTGTTCAGCGCGCGAGACAACGCGCGCTCGACATTGATGTCTTCGGCTTCGCGCAGCACGGTGATGATTTCCCGCAAGCCATTTGCCAGACGCCCGCTCTGCGACAACCGCAGCCGCTCGGCAGACAGCTCATCGAATTCTCCCGGCTTGAGATCCAGGGCTTCGAGCTCGCGTACGTGGTAGTCGAGCAGCTCGAGTCGAGCCGTGCGGTCCTGTGAGTTCGCTTGCGCCTGATCGCGCTGCCTGCGCAGATCCGCCACGCTGGACCAGGCAGCGCCGACGCTCATCACCAGGTCATCGTGTTTGCCGTGACGATCCAGCAGCTCGCGTTGCGCGGCGCGGCGCATGAGCGATTGATATTCCATTTGCCCGTGCACGTCGAGCAATGTTTCGCCGAGCTGGCGCAAGGACTGCACCGGCATCGACTGCCCGTTGATCCACGTACGCGAGCGCCCATCGGCCGTGAGCACGCGCCGCAAAGTGCAGTCGCCGTCGTGCTCGATCTCTTGCTGACGCAGCCACTCCAGAGCGGGCTTGTTGCCGGCGATCGTGAACACCGCGGTGATCTCGGCGCGCTCACATCCCTGCCGGATCACTTCCGAGCCTGCCCTCGCGCCGGTCACGAGCAGCAACGCGTCCACGCAAATGGACTTGCCGGCACCGGTCTCGCCCGTGAGGGCGGTCATGCCCGCCCCGAGCTCCAGCTCCAATTGATCGATGATGGCGAAGTCGCGAATCTGCAGGTGGGTCAGCATTAGCGCTCCGTGTCCGTGTCGCGCGCGCGGTCCCCGCGACCCCAGCGCAGCTTCGAGCGCAGGACGCGGAAATAGCTGTGGTCTTCAGGATGAAGGAGCGTGAGGTAGGTGTCGGCGCGGCGGACCACGAGCCGATCTTCCTCGGTCAATTCCCCCATCGGCACGCCATCGCAAGTGACCTGTGCCTGGCAGTCCGGCCGGGCGAACAGGCGGATTTCGACGATCGACGTGTCCCGGATGACGATGGGCCGATCCGACAACGTATGCGGGCACACGGGTGCGAGCACCCAGGCGTCGAGCGTCGGGTGCATGATCGGACCGCCGCATGACAGGGCATACGCCGTGGAGCCGGTGGCGGTGGCTACGATCAGGCCATCACCGAAGTGTGAATTCACGTAGCGACCGTCGATGTACGTCTCGAAGTCGAGCATGCGGCCGGTTTGCCACTTTTGCAGGGTGACGTCGTTCAGTGCTTCGCAACTGACCGTTTGAGTGCGTCCTTCGATCGAGGCCCGAATCATCCCGCGCCGCTCTTCGATGTAACGGCCTGCCAGCACCTCGTCCAGCCGACCCAGCACTTCCTGCGGCCCGATATCCGCGAGGAACCCGAGGCGGCCATGATTGACACCCAGGAGGGGGATACGGGCGGGCGCTGCCAGGCGTGCCGCATGCAACATCGTGCCGTCGCCGCCGACGGCCACGATCAGTTGCGCACGATCCATGAGCGCGGCCTCTTCGAGGGCAATGACGGCGACGGCGAACTCGAGATTCAAGGTTTGCTGAACGAGAATGCTGCAGCCTTGCTGGACCAGGTGGCCTGCGATCACCCGTAGCGTCTGCGCGACGCGCGCATCTTCGCCTCGTCCGACGAGAGCAACGTGTTGGAAGCGCGGCGAATGAGCGGACATGGACATAAGTTGCGGTCTTGGATTGTCGAATGCCGGACCACACATTAGCGAAGGCCGGCGCGCACGGCGAGCGTTCGGCTGTATGCTGGCGACAGCCGACTGCTCCGTGCTAGCTTCGAGCTGGCTCTCGCGGCCTGAATCGGTAATTACTAGTAGAGCGACGACGCATGAGCGCCGAGGTAAGCGAAGATCTCCTGAGCGATCGGGCTCAGCAGCTGCTGAAGCTGCTGGTCGAGCACTACATCCGCGATGGACAGCCGGTGGGTTCGCGCACGCTGTCGCGCGGCTTGGGCCTGCGGTTGTCGGCCGCCACGATCCGCAACGTGATGTCGGATCTCGAAGAACTCGGCTTCGTCACCTCTCCTCACACCTCCGCCGGCCGGATTCCGACCGACAAGGGCTATCGCTTCTTCGTCGACACGCTGCTCAAGTTCGAGCCGCTGGATGACGGCAAGGTCACAGAGATTCAGCAGCTGCTGGGGCAGCATGCGGACGATCCCAAGGTGCTGGTCGGCGTGGCGTCCCGGATGTTGTCTTCGGTGACGCGCCTGGCCGGCGTCGTGACGATCCCGCGGCAGAGCCATGCCGCACTGACGCAAATCGAATTCGTACCCCTCTCGGCCAATCGTGCCCTCGCCATTCTCATCGTGAATGGACGCGAAGTGCAGAACCGCATCCTGCAACTCGAACGGAACTACACTGCCGAAGAGCTGCGTCGCGCTTCCAACTACCTCAACCAGGAATTCGGGGGCAAGGAGTTGTCGGAGGTGCGCGAGCACCTGCTCACACAGTTCAAGGAAACCCGCGAGACGTTGAACCAGCTGATGCTGGACGCCGTGATGCTCGCCCAGCAGGTCGTCGTTCCGACTCAAGACAGCCATCGGCGGGAATACGTGATGGCGGGCGAGACGAACTTGATGGAATTCGCCGAGCTGTCGAACGTGGAAAAGTTACGTCGGCTCTTCGAGGCGTTTACGCAGCAGCGCGACATCCTGCATCTGCTGGATCAAAGCCTGCGGGCCGAAGGAGTACAGATCTTCATCGGTCAGGAATCGGGCTACACGATCCTGGATGACTGCAGCGTGGTGACGGCCCCCTACACGCTGGATAAGGAGGTCGTCGGCGTGTTGGGTGTCATCGGTCCGACACGGATGGCGTACGAGCGCGTGATCCCGATCGTCGATATCACGGCCAAGCTGCTCGGCGCGGCCTTGAATTCTCGCAGCTAATCCCCAAACTCGCCGCCTTTGCCTCTGCGGGCACGTGCCCGCGGCCGCCTGTTGTCCATTGGCGGGTGATGACAGAGGGCGCACTACGGAGTGATAGACAGCATGAGTGAACAGCCACAACAACCGCAGCAAGCCAGTGCACAGAATGGAGCGCCCCCTCTCGACCCCGAAGGCTTGCAGCAGGCTCTCAGCGAGTCGGAGGCGCGTGCCGCTGAGAACAAGGATCTGTACTACAGGGCGCTTGCCGAGTTGGAGAACGTCCGCAAGCGGGCGGCCCGGGATATCGAGCAGGCGCACAAGTTCGCGCTCGAGCGCTTCGCGGGTGAGTTGGTCGGGGTCAAGGACAGTCTGGAACTGGCGCTGGCCAATGGACCGCAAACCGATGCGAAAAGCCTGCTCGAAGGCTCCGAGGCCACGCTGAAGCTGCTCGCCAAGGCATTCGAGAAGTCTGGGGTCGAGGAAATCGATCCTGCCGGCCAACCGTTCAATCCCGAGCTGCACGAAGCCATGGTCATGCAGGAGTCGAGCGAGGTTCCGCCCAACCACGTGCTGCAGGTTGTTCAGAAGGGCTACCGGCTGAATGGCCGGCTGCTGCGGCCGGCGCGGGTGATCGTCGCGCGGGCAGCGGTCAGCTGAGTTGCAAGTTCCGCCCACGGATGCTTGAAACGCACCCTCACGACCGCATAGATCAGCGCAAGTTTTCATTAATTGTCAGGTTCAGTCAGGAGTTTGGCCATGGGTAAAGTCATCGGCATCGATCTCGGCACGACGAACTCGTGCGTTGCGATCATGGAAGGCGGCAAGCCGCGCGTGATCGAGAACAGCGAGGGCGATCGCACGACGCCTTCCATCGTCGCTTTCACCAAGGACAGCGAAGTACTCGTTGGGCAGTCCGCCAAGCGCCAGGCTGTGACCAATCCGCAGAACACGGTGTTTGCGGTCAAGCGCCTCATCGGCCGCAAGTTCACCGATGATGTCGTGCAGAAAGACATCCACATGGTGCCGTACAAGATCGTCAAGGCGGACAACGGCGACGCCTGGGTCGAGGTTCAGGGCAAGAAGATGGCGTCGCAGGAGATCTCTGCGCGCGTGCTCCAAAAGATGAAAAAGACGGCCGAAGACTATCTCGGCGAAACCGTCACCGAGGCGGTGATCACCGTTCCGGCGTACTTCAATGATTCCCAGCGGCAGGCCACGAAGGATGCCGGCAAGATTGCCGGTCTCGAGGTCAAGCGCATCATCAATGAGCCCACGGCCGCGGCGTTGGCCTATGGCATGGACAAGCAGGGGGGCGACCGCAAGATCGCCGTCTATGACCTGGGTGGCGGCACGTTCGACGTGTCGATCATCGAAGTCGCCGACGTCGACGGCGAACGGCAGTTCGAAGTGCTGGCCACGAACGGCGATACGTTCCTGGGCGGTGAGGACTTCGACAAGCGCGTCATCGATTACCTGGGCGAGGAGTTCAAGAAGGAAAGCGGCGTCGATGTCCGTAAGGACCCCCTCGCCATGCAACGCCTGAAGGAAGCCGCGGAGAAGGCGAAAATCGAGCTGTCCTCCAGCCAGCAGACCGAGATCAATCTGCCGTACATCACGGCGGACGCGTCCGGCCCGAAACATCTGAACATCAAGCTCACGCGCGCCAAGCTCGAATCGTTGGTCGAAGACCTGGTGCAGAAGACCATCGGCCCCTGCCGCACGGCGCTGCAGGATGCCGGTCTGTCCATCAAGGACGTATCCGAGGTGATCCTGGTCGGCGGTCAGACCCGCATGCCGCTCGTGCAGAAGTCGGTGAAGGACTTCTTTGGCAAGGAGCCGCGCAAGGACGTGAATCCGGACGAGGCTGTGGCCGTCGGTGCTGGGATCCAGGCGGGAGTGCTGTCGGGCGAAGTGAAGGACGTCCTGTTGCTCGATGTGACGCCTCTGTCGCTCGGTATCGAAACGCTCGGCGGTGTCATGACCAAGCTGATCGAGAAGAACACGACGATTCCGACCAAGGCGAATCAGACCTTCTCGACGGCAGATGACAATCAGAGCGCCGTGACGATTCACGTGTTGCAGGGCGAGCGTCAGCGGGCGGCCGATAACAAGTCGCTCGGCCAGTTCAACCTGGAAGGCATTCCGTCCGCACCGCGCGGCATGCCGCAGATCGAGGTCACCTTCGACATCGACGCCAACGGCATCCTGAACGTGTCCGCGAAGGACAAGGCCACGGCCAAGGAACAGAAGATCGTCATCAAGGCCTCGAGCGGCCTGTCCGACGATGAGATCAAGCGCATGGTGCGCGACGCCGAGGCGCATGCCGAAGAAGACAAGCGCTTCCGCGAGCTGGTCGAAGTGCGTAACCGTGCCGACGCCTTGCTGCATCAGACCGATAAGAGCCTGAAGGAGCTCGGGGACAAGGTTCCGGGTGCCGACCGTGCGAAGATCGAGTCCGCTCTGGCGGATTTGAAGACCGCGCTCAACGGCGACGACAAGGATGTGATCGAGACCAAGGCACGCGCCCTGGCAGAACCTGCAAGCTCGCTCGCGAGCCAGGCGTATGCTCAGAATGAGGCGGGTGGTAGTGAGCCGCAGGGCGGGGCTGGTGGTGGCGCAGGGTCGTCTCGCGGCGGCCAAGACGATGTCCTCGACGCTGAGTTCGAAGAGGTCAAGGACAAGAAGAAGGGCACCTGAGCGCCCTGTCGGTCCACCGGCGGTGAGCGCCGGCAGCAACAAGCAGTCAAAAGGCCGCCGTGGGCTCACCCGAGCTCTCGGCGGCTTCTCTGTGTGAAGCGAGAACATGGCAAAGCGCGATTACTATCAAGTGCTCGAGGTCTCCCGGACGGCGACGGAGGTCGAGATCAAGAAGGCCTACCGGCGGCTTGCCATGAAGTACCACCCCGATCGCAATCCGGGCGATCCGACCGCTGAAGAACAATTCAAGGAAGCCAAGGAGGCGTACGAAGTCCTCACCGACGACCAGAAGCGTGGCGTCTACGATCAGTATGGCCATGAAGGTCTGCAGGGCCGTGGCGGCTTCGGTGGGGGAGGGGCCGACGCATTTGCCGACATCTTCGGCGACGTGTTCGGAGACATCTTCGGAGCGGGGCGGCGAGGCGGACGCTCCCAAGTGTTTCGCGGCGCGGATTTGCGCTATGAGCTCGAGCTGGAACTCGAGCAAGCGGTCTTCGGCCACAACGCGAGCGTGGAATTCGCAACGCTGGCCGAATGCGAGCCCTGCAAGGGCAGCGGCGCTGCGCCAGGGTCCAAGCCGGCGACATGCGATAGCTGCGGCGGCGTGGGACAAGTGCGCATGCAGCAGGGCTTCTTTTCCGTTCAGCAAACCTGCCCCCGCTGCAAGGGCCGCGGTCAGATCGTCACCCAGCCGTGCGACTCGTGCCTGGGACAGGGTCGGATCCGGCGCAAGAAGACGCTCTCTGTGAAGATCCCGCCAGGCGTCGATACCGGCGATCGTATTCGGCTGACGGGCGAAGGCGAGGGCGGGCGCAACGGTGGGCCACCCGGCGACCTGTATGTCGAAGTGCGTGTACGCGAGCACCCGATCTTCGAGCGCGATGGCGCCAATCTCTCGTGTGAGGTGCCTGTCAGCTTCGCTACGGCCGCGCTGGGAGGCACCGTCGAGGTGCCGACTCTCGGCGGACATGTGTCGCTCAAGATTCCGGAGGAAACGCAGTCGGGCCGCGTATTCCGGTTGCGGGATCAAGGTGTGAAACCGGTTCGCGGTGGAGCGCCCGGCGATCTCTTCTGCCGCGTGGTAGTCGAGACGCCTGTGCGTCTGACGGAAGAGCAGAAGGAATTGCTGCGCAACTTCGATGCGGTCGTAAAGAAGAGCCGGCGCGATCACAGTCCCCGCGAACACTCGTGGTTCGACGGCGTGAAACGATTCTTCGAGACCATTGCTCGTTAGATCACGCGAGGAGTAGCGATGACTCAGGGTTCGCCCGTCGGGGTGGCGCTGCTCGGGCTGAGCGGGCGCATGGGCAATGCGCTCGTCGCTGCATTGGCAGAAGCGTCAGATCTGCAGTTGACGGGCGGGCTGGTATCGCCGCAAAGCCGATGGAGCGGACAGGACCTCTCCGCGCTGGCCGGCGGCGCGGCCCGCGGGGTCCAGATCGCATCGAACCCAACGCAAGCGATTGCAGGAGCCCGCGTCGCCATCGACTTCACCTTACCCGGCGCAACCGCAGCGAATCTGGCCGCGTGCACGGCTGCCGGAGTGCCGCTGGTCATCGGCACCACCGGGCATGATGAGGCGACGCGGGTCGCGATCCGCGATGCAGCGCGCCGCATCGCCATCGTGCAGGCAGCGAACATGAGCCTGGGCGTGAACGTGTTGCTGAAGCTGGTTGAGCTGACCGCGAAGACGCTCGATCCCAACTACGACATCGAGATCTTCGAGGCACATCACCGCAACAAGAAGGATGCGCCCTCAGGTACGGCACTCGCACTCGGCCGTGCCGCAGCGGCAGGGCGCGGCGCTACGCTCGAAGAGCTGGCTGAATATGTGCGTCAGGGCACCACGGGTATCCGACGCCCCGGTTCGATCGGATTTTCCGTCGCCCGCGGCGGCGATATCGTCGGCGAGCATGTCGTGAGTTTCGTGACGCTGGGCGAGCGCGTGGAGTTGTCGCACCGCGCACACGACCGCATGGGTTTCGCGCGCGGTGCGCTCGCGGCCGCGCGCTGGCTCGTGGGGCGCGCGCCGGGGCTTTACGGCATGCAGGACGTTCTCGGACTTTCTTGAACTTGAGCGCGCCGCGCGCTCACTCCAGCGCTGCGAATTCGTAGACCGCACCGGCATGCTCGCGTAGACTCCCCACCCTCAGCACGCGGTGAAATTTTCTGCGGCGGGATGGACCGATCAGTCCTTCCCGCTGTCTGCATGCGTGTGCGAAATGCAATCCCATCCACATGCCAATTGATGTGGGGAGCTGAAGTGACGACACCCGCTGTACTCGCGCTCGAAGATGGCACCGTGTTCCACGGTCGTTCGATCGGTGCCAAAGGCAATTCAACCGGCGAGGTGGTGTTCAACACCGCCATGACCGGCTATCAGGAAGTGCTGACCGATCCGTCCTACTGCCGCCAGATCGTCACGCTGACTTATCCGCATATCGGCAACACCGGTACGAATCCCGAAGATCTCGAAGCCTCTGCGGTGTATGCCGCCGGATTGGTGATTCGCGATCTGCCGGCCCTGCATTCGAGCTGGCGCGCGACGGAGTCCCTGGAGACTTTCCTGGAGCGTGCTCGCATCGTTGCGATCGCCGACATCGACACACGCAAGTTGACGCGCATCCTGCGCGAGAAAGGCGCGCAAGCCGGTTGCATCATGACGGGCGAGAAGGCTACTCCAGCCGCAGCGCTGCATCTGGCGCGCAAGTTTCCCGGACTGAAAGGCATGGACCTCGCGAAGGTCGTCTCCACGAAGCGCGTCTACCAGTGGAACGAGGGAACGAACTGGGGTCTGGAGCAGGGCCCGAAGCCGCGGCCGGGAACGCGCGTGCACGTCGTCGCTTACGACTTCGGCATCAAGCGCAACATTCTGCGGTGTCTCGCGGATCAGGGCTGCCGCATCACTGTCGTTCCGGCGCAGACCTCCGCCGACAAAGTGCTGGCGCTGAATCCGGACGGCATCTTCCTCTCGAACGGTCCCGGCGATCCCGAGCCGTGCACGTATGCAATCGAGGCGCTCAAGCAGCTGCTCAAGACGGACATTCCAATCTTTGGCATCTGCCTGGGACATCAGCTGCTCGGCCTGGCCAGCGACGCGAAGACCATCAAGATGAAGTTCGGCCATCACGGCGCCAATCACCCGGTGCTGGAGAAGGACTCAGGGCGCGTTCTGATTTCGAGCCAGAACCACGGCTTCGCCGTGGACGAGAAGACGTTGGGCTCGAACGTGCGCGTCACCCACACTTCGCTGTTCGATGGCTCGCTGCAAGGTATCGAACGCACCGATGCACCCGCCTTCAGCTTCCAAGGCCATCCCGAGGCAAGCCCGGGCCCGCACGACGTCGGCGGCTTGTTCACGAAGTTCATGCAGATGATCTGTCAGCGCCTGGAAGCGCAGAACGCCGTCGGCGCCCGCCGCGCCGGCGCGGAACGGTAGTAATCGACGAGCGACATGCCAAAACGTACTGACCTCGAAAGCATTCTCATCATCGGCGCGGGCCCGATCGTCATCGGACAGGCCTGCGAATTCGACTATTCCGGCGCGCAGGCCTGCAAGGCGCTCAAGGAGGAGGGCTACCGGGTCATCCTCGTGAACTCGAATCCGGCAACGATCATGACGGATCCGGAGACGGCCGATGCCGTGTACATCGAGCCGGTGAACTGGCGCACCGTCGAACGGATCATCGCGAAGGAGAAGCCTTCTGCGTTGTTGCCCACCATGGGCGGGCAGACCGCCTTGAACTGCGCTCTCGATCTCGTGCGCGAAGGGGTGCTCGAGAAATATGGCGTCGAACTCATCGCGGCGTCGCGCGAAGCGATCGACATGGCCGAGGATCGCGAGCTGTTCCGCAACGCCATGCGTGAGATCGGCCTGGAAAGTCCGAAGTCGCGCATCGCGCACAGCCTGGAAGAGGCGCTCGCGGTGCAAGCGGAGATTGGCTATCCAACCGTGATCCGTCCTTCGTTCACCCTGGGCGGTTCGGGCGGTGGTATCGCGTACAACCGTGAAGAATTCGAAGACATTGTCGCGCGCGGCCTCGATGCATCGCCGACGAGCGAAGTGCTGCTGGAAGAGTCCGTCATCGGCTGGAAAGAGTTCGAGATGGAAGTCGTCCGCGATAAAGCGGACAACTGCATCATCGTGTGCTCCATCGAGAATCTGGATCCCATGGGCGTGCACACCGGCGATTCGATCACGGTCGCGCCCGCGCAGACCCTCACCGATCGCGAGTATCAGCGGATGCGGGATGCGTCCATCGCCGTACTGCGCAAGATCGGGGTCGAGTGCGGTGGCTCGAACGTACAGTTCGCGTTGAGCCCGCTCGATGGTCGCCTGCTCATCATCGAGATGAATCCTCGTGTGTCGCGCTCTTCCGCGTTGGCGTCGAAGGCGACCGGCTTTCCGATTGCGAAGGTCGCCGCGAAGCTGGCGATCGGTTACACGCTCGATGAGCTGCGCAATGAAATTACCGGCGGCGCAACCCCGGCGTCGTTCGAGCCCACGATCGATTACGTGGTCACCAAGGTCCCGCGCTTCACGTTCGAGAAATTCCCTGGCGCCAACGATCGCCTGACAACGCAGATGAAGTCGGTCGGGGAAGTCATGGCGATGGGTCGCACGTTCCAGGAATCCCTGCAGAAGGCACTGCGCAGCCTCGAGATCGGTACCGATGGGTTGAATCCCGTGATTCGCCTGCCGTTGGACGAAGAGGCCGAGAAGCGACTGCGGGAGGAGCTGCGCATGCCGGGGCCGCATCGCTTGCGCTATACGGCTGATGCATTTCGCGCCGGCTTCACGCTGGCGCAGGTGCACGACTTGTCGCGCATCGATCCGTGGTTCCTGTCGCAGATCGAAGATCTCGTGCGCGAAGAGAAGGCGGTGCAGGCGCAGGGCTTGGAAGCGTTCGATCGTGACCGTGTGCGCGCGCTCAAGCGTAAGGGCTTCTCTGATAGCCGGCTCGCCAATCTGCTTGGCCTGGATGAGCTCACCGTGCGCAAACGGCGCATCACCATGGGCTTGCGGCCGGTCTACAAGCGCGTGGACACCTGTGCGGCGGAGTTCGCAACGTCCACGGCCTATCTCTATTCGACGTACGAGGAAGAATGCGAAGCCGAGCCGACCGATCGCCGCAAGATCGTGATCCTGGGCGGCGGTCCCAATCGCATCGGCCAGGGCATCGAATTCGATTATTGCTGCGTGCACGCCGCCTTGGCGCTACGAGCTGCGGGTTACGAAACCATCATGGTGAACTGCAACCCGGAGACGGTATCCACCGACTACGATATTTCCGATCGCCTGTACTTCGAGCCGCTGACATTCGAAGACGTCATGGAAGTGATCGAGAAGGAAAAGCCCGTCGGTGTGATCGTGCAGTACGGTGGTCAGACGCCGCTCAAGCTCTGCCGTGCGTTGGAAGCCGCCGGCGCGCCGATCATCGGCACGACCCCGGACTCCATCGACATCGCCGAGGATCGCGAGCGCTTCCAGCAGCTGGTGCAGAAGCTCGCCCTGAAGCAGCCACCCAACTGCACGGCGCGAACCGAAGACGACGCCGTTAGCATGGCGCGGTCCGTCGGATTCCCGCTGGTGGTGCGGCCTTCGTATGTTTTGGGTGGTCGCGCCATGGAAGTCGTGTTCACGGAGGACGATCTGCGCGCCTACATGGGCAGTGCCGTGCAGGTGTCGAACGACAGCCCGGTGTTACTGGATCGCTTCCTCGATCTCGCCATCGAGGTCGACGTCGATGCGATCTGCGACGGGGAGAATGTCTACATCGGCGGCATCATGGAACACGTCGAGCAGGCCGGTGTGCACTCGGGCGATTCGGGTTGTTCGCTGCCACCGAACAGTTTGAGCGCGGAGATCCAGGCCGATCTGCGCGAGCAGACGCGAAAACTCGCGCATGCGCTCAATGTCATCGGCTTGATGAACATCCAGTTCGCGATCCAGAACGGCATCATTTACATCCTGGAAGTGAATCCGCGGGCTTCGCGCACCGTGCCGTTCGTCTCGAAAGCAACCGGCGTGCCGCTCGCGAAAATGGCCGCACGAGTCATGACCGGCGAGAAGCTGAAGGACCTCGGTCTGCTCAAGGAACGCGTGCCGAAGTTTTTCGCCGTCAAAGAGTCGGTATTCCCGTTCTCGAAATTTCCCGAAGCGGATCCGATCCTTGGGCCTGAGATGAAGTCCACGGGAGAGGTGATGGGAACGGGGCGCACATTCGGCGAGGCCTACGCGAAGGCGCAGCTTGCCTCGGGTGTCACACTGCCGACGCGCGGCGTGTGTTTACTCAGCGTTCGCGATCGCGACAAGCCGCAAGCCGTCGCGCTGGCGCGGCGGCTCGTACATCGTGGCTTCGAAATCGTGGCGACTGACGGCACCGAGCGCGCGTTGAGCGAAGCGGGTGTGCCGTGCCGCCGTGCAAACAAGGTCCGCGAGGGGCGTCCCCATATCGTGGACATGATCAAGAACCAGGAGATTTCGTTGATCGTGAATACCACGGAAGGTAAGCAAGCCATTTTCGAATCCAGATCCATCCGCCGCGAAGCGGTGCTGAAGAAAGTGACGTACTACACGACCGTGGCTGCAGGCCTCGCCACGTGCGACGCCCTGGAATACCTGGATGCCGTCGATGTGAATCGACTGCAGGATTTGCACTTGGAGGTGGCTTCATGAAGCGCATGCCCTTGACGTTGAAGGGGGCCGAGCGCCTGCGTATGGAGTTGAAGCGACTCAAGTCCGAGGAGCGTCCGCGCATCATTCAGGCGATCGCCGAAGCGCGCGCACACGGCGATCTGAGCGAGAACGCGGAATATCACGCCGCGCGCGAGCAGCAGAGCTTCACCGAGGGACGCATCAAAGAGCTCGAAGCACACCTCTCCAACTCCGAGATCATCGACGTGAGCCAGCTGCCGAGCACGGACAAAGTCGTGTTCGGCGCGACGGTGAATCTCGAAGATCAGGATGACGGCAGCAAGGTGAGATATCAGATCGTCGGTGACGCCGAAGCCGATATCCGCAGCGGCCTGATCTCGGTGTCATCGCCCATTGCGCGCGCCTTGGTTGGCAAGAGCGAGGGCGATGTCGTGGACGTCTCCGCCCCGAACGGCATTCGCTCGTACGAGATCGTGTCGGTGAGCTACGCCTGAGCTCGGTGGCGCACCAGGGTGGGGGCACGCCCTCAGTCGGGCAGCACGATCCGGCTCTTCTCGGTCCGCTGCCTGAAGAACACGCCCACATTGCCGATGCGCTGTACCAGTTCGCTGCCGGTCTGCGTCGCCAACTCATCCAATATGAGATCGCGCTCGTCGCGATCTCCGACGCGGGCTCGAACCTTGACCAATTCGTGAGCCGTAAGCGCGGTGTCCAGCTCACGCGTGACAGCCTCCGATAATCCGGACTGGCCGATCATGACGAGCGGGTCACGGCCATGAGCAAGGCCGCGCAGGTACTTTCGTTGTTTCTCGTTCAGAGACATGGTTCGTGACGACGTAAGCGGATGGCGAAACGTAGCAAATCCAGTCGACGCTGGCTTGCCGAGCATGAGAGCGATGTCTTCGTGAAGCGCGTTCGCGAGGCCGGTTTTCGTTCTCGAGCCCCGTTCAAACTCGAAGCGATCCAACACACGGATCGCATTCTTCGCCCAGGAATGGTGGTCGTGGACCTGGGAGCGGGCGCTTGGCGGTCGGAGTCAGTACGCAACGAAGGTGCTGGCAGGTAGGGGCCGAATCCTGGCGCTCGACATTCTTCCGATGGATGCCATTCCAGGCGTCGAGTTCGTTCAGGGGGCTTCAGCTCCGATGAGGTATTCGCTGAATTTCTGGGCAGACCCGGGACGGACCGTCCTCAGCTTGTAATGCCCGACCTGGCCCCCAATACGACAGGCAGCGCCGATGTAGACCCTGCCCGTTCCATGCATCTCGTTGAACTTGCGTTGGATTTTGCGAAGCGGTCGCTTAGTCCCGGCGGCGATTTCCTGACAAAAGTATTCCACGGGCGGGAGTTCGAATCCTTCATGCGGACCTTGAGGACAGCATTCGGCACGGTAAAAGTGCGTAAGCCGTCGGCTTCTCGGGCGCGGAGTTCGGAACTTTATCTCTTGGCGCGTAACTTTAGGTTGTAGTAGTGTCGATTGGGATTTTCCCGCCTTTTAGTTCCATGGCCTTCCCCAACGCAGGAGCCTTGCTCCGAGGAAAGAACCTTTGAACGATCTCGCTAAGAACATCGTCCTTTGGATCGTGATCGCAGTCGTCGTTGCCACCGTAGTGAGCAACTTCAGCGCGCGGACGGGCGGTGTGCAAGAAATTGCGTATTCCACGTTCCTCGAACAGGTGAAGGACGGCGGCATCGAGGAGGTTACTTTCAAGGGCGATCAGCTGATCGGCGTGCGCTCGGATGGCGAGGCGTTCAAGGCATACAACCCCGAGACGGATTACTCCGCCCTGATCGGCACGCTGCAGAAGTACGGCGTGAAAATCAGCGCTGCTGCGCCGGAACGGCAGTCGTTCCTGATGCAACTGTTCATTTCCTCCTTCCCCATCCTGCTGTTGATTGGCGTCTGGGTCTATTTCATGCGCCAGATGCAAGGAGGCGCGGGTGGCAGGGGAGCTATGTCGTTCGGCAAGAGTCGAGCCCGGCTTTTGGGAGAAGACCAGGTCCAGGTCACTTTCGCTGACGTCGCGGGTGTCGACGAAGCAAAGGAAGAGGTTGTCGAGATCGTCGACTTCCTGAAAGACCCCGGTAAGTTCCAGCGTCTCGGCGGCAAGATTCCCCGTGGCGTGTTGATGGTGGGCCCTCCGGGAACGGGTAAGACCCTGCTGGCCCGAGCCATTGCCGGCGAAGCCAAGGTGCCGTTCTTCACGATCTCCGGTTCCGACTTCGTCGAGATGTTCGTCGGCGTAGGCGCCTCGCGCGTCCGCGACATGTTCGATCAGGCGAAGAAACACGCTCCCTGCATCATCTTCATCGACGAAATCGATGCGGTCGGTCGTCACCGTGGCGCGGGCCTCGGTGGTGGTCACGACGAGCGCGAACAGACCTTGAACCAGTTGCTCGTGGAAATGGACGGCTTCGAAGGCACCGAAGGCATCATCGTGATCGCCGCGACGAACCGCCCCGACGTGCTCGATCCGGCGCTGCTGCGCCCCGGCCGTTTCGACCGTCAGGTCGTGGTGCCGCTGCCCGACGTTCGCGGTCGCGAGCAGATTTTGAAAGTACACATGCGCAAGCTGCCATTGGCCGAGGACGTGAAGCCTCAAGTCATCGCCCGCGGCACGCCTGGCTTCTCGGGTGCCGACCTGGCCAACCTCGCGAACGAGGCAGCGCTTTTCGCCGCTCGCGCCAACAAGCGCGTCGTGACGATGGAGGAGTTCGAGAAGGCGAAGGACAAGATCATGATGGGCGCGGAGCGTCGCTCCATGGTCATGGATGAGCAGGAAAAGCGGTTGACCGCCTATCACGAAGCGGGCCACGCGATCATTGGCTTGTCCGTGCCGGAGCACGATCCGGTTTACAAGGTAACAATCATTCCTCGCGGTCGTGCCCTGGGCGTCACGATGTTCCTGCCGGAAGGGGATCGTTACAGCACCAGCAAGCGCCGCCTGGAAAGCCGCATTGCAACACTCTTCGGTGGCCGTGTGGCCGAGGAAACGGTGTTCGGCCCGGAATCCGTGACCACAGGCGCTTCGAACGACATCGAGCGGGCGACCGAGATCGCCCGTAACATGGTCACGAAGTGGGGCCTGTCGGACCGCCTGGGTCCCCTGACCTACAGCGACGAGAACGGTGAAGTATTCCTGGGCCGTTCCGTGACGCAGCACAAGCAGGTGTCTGATGTCACGGCCCATGCGATCGACGAGGAAGTTCGTCGGCTGATCGATTCCAATTATCAGCGCGCCAAGGGCATCCTCGAGACCAACATGGACAAGTTGCACAAGATGGCCGAGGCACTGATCAAGTACGAGACCATCGACGAAACGCAGATCAAGGACATCATGGGTGGCCGCGATCCGCGTCCGCCCGCGGATTGGGATGACACGCCGACGGCCCCCGTCGGGGGTGGTCGCAGCCGCGAGCGGGATACGCCCGAGACGCCGATCGGCAAGCCTGCCAGCCAGCACTGATCGGGCTCTCGCGAGATTAGAAAAGCGCCGGTCCTCCGGCGCTTTTCGTTTGGGCACACCTGTTACGCTGCGCGCCCATGCAGTTCGTCTGTTCCGACCACGCCTTGGATCTGTCCACGCCTGCTGTCATGGGCGTGCTGAACGTGACTCCCGATTCGTTTTCCGACGGTGGACGCCATACGACCTTAGCGACTGCCGTCGCGCGCGCGCGCGTGATGGTGGAGGAGGGCGCCCGCATTATCGATGTGGGCGGCGAATCGACGCGGCCCGGTGCGGCGGCAGTGACTCCACCAGAAGAAATCGAGCGCGTCGCGCCCGTCATCCAGGCGTTGCGGTCGCAACTGGACGTGCTGGTTTCGGTCGATACGCGCCAGACGGAAGTCGCCAAAGCGGCGCTCGCGGCCGGTGCTCATATGATCAACGATGTCTCTGCGCTCACTGCGCCCGGCATGATCGAGCTCGTGAGTCGTTCTGCCGCCGGGGTGTGCTTGATGCACATGCAAGGTGAGCCGCGCACGATGCAGCTGCTACCGAAGTACGACGACGTCGTGCGCGAGGTGAAGCAGTACCTGGCCGCCCGTATTCAGGCCTGCGAAGCCGTCGGCATCGCACGTGAGCGGATCGTGATAGATCCTGGCATCGGCTTCGGCAAGACGCTGCAGCACAACCTCGCCTTGATCGCTCGGCTGAGCGAGCTGCAGGAGCTGGGTGTGGCCGTGCTCATCGGCGTATCGCGCAAATCGATGTTCAAGACCTTGCTCGGCCGGGAGCTCGAGGATCGATTGCCTGGAACAGTGGCGACGACCTGTGCTGCGGTGCTGGCCGGTGCGGCGATCGTTCGAACGCACGATGTGGCTGCCGCGATCGATGCGATCAAGGTCGCAGTCGCGCTGCGCGATGCGGGTTACAAGGCGGCAGCGGCGCGATCAGGTTGAGAGAAATCCAGGTTCAGTAGCGGAAGAGGTAAGTTGTGGGGCGCAAGTATTTCGGAACCGATGGCATTCGTGGGCACGTCGGCGAGACACCGATGACGGTCGACTTTGCGTTGCGCCTGGCGAGCGCGGCAGCACGAGTGCTCGCGTCGCAGGGTGGCACCGTACTGGTCGGCAAAGACACGCGCTTGTCCGGTTACATGTTCGAGTCTGCTCTGGAAGCCGGATTCGTCGCGGCCGGCGTCGACGTCATGTTGATCGGCCCGTTGCCCACGCCCGGTATCGCCTACATGACACATCGCTTCAATTGCGATTTCGGCGTCGTGATCAGCGCTTCGCACAATCTGTACGAAGACAATGGAATCAAATTCTTCGATCGCTCCGGCGGCAAGCTGTCGGACGACATCGAAACCCAGATCGAAGCGCAGCTGGATGCCGGGGCCGTGACGCGCGGCTCTCGTGAGCTCGGTCGCGCCACTCGGGTGGATAAATCTCGCTCGCACTACCAGCGCTTCTGCGCCGAGACCGTTCAGGGTCTCGACCTGACCGGCTTCAAAGTCGTGATCGACTGCGCGAACGGTGCCGGGTACAAGGTCGCCCCGCGCATCCTGGCCGATCTGGGCGCCGAGATCGTACCGATTGGTTGTTCGCCGAACGGCCGCAACATCAATCTGAACTGCGGCTCCACCTCGCCCGAGCTGCTGCAATTGACCGTGCCGGGCGTCCGCGCTCAGGTCGGAATCGCACTCGATGGCGATGGTGATCGTCTGGTCATGGTCGATCACCTGGGTCGGATCGTCGACGGCGACCAGCTCCTCTACATCATCGCCCGCGCGCGCCATGCAGAGGGAAGCTTGAAGGGACCGGTCGTGGGTACCGTCATGAGCAACCTCGGCCTCGAACATGCGCTGACCCGCGAGGGGATCGCGTTCCGGCGCGCCAAGGTGGGCGACCGCTATGTGCTCGAGCTGTTGAAGGAAACCGGCGGCGTGCTCGGAGGGGAAACCTCCGGCCACCTGCTTTGCCTGGATCGCACGACGACGGGCGATGCCATCATCAGCGCACTGCAGGTGCTCGCGATCATGAAGCGCACGGGCCAAAGCTTGGCGGAGCTCGCAGCACCGATGCCCAAGTATCCCCAGGTGCTTGAAAACGTACGTACCCGGCAGCGCATCGATTTGAACGCTTCTGCCGTCATTCGGGATGCCGTGTCGGCGGCCGAGCGCAAGCTGGGCGATGGCGGCAGGATCGTCCTGCGGCCTTCGGGTACCGAGCCCGTGATTCGGGTGATGGTGGAAGGACGGGACGAGAAGCTGGTGAAGGAGCTCGCCAAGCAGCTGGCCAACTCGGTTGCGAGTGCGGCAGAAGCAAGCGGTTAGCGGTTGGTCAGATCGCGGATTCGAGCTCTTTCGGGCTCTGAACCAACCGCCAACCGCTAACCGCCAACCGCTTCCCCGCCGTTTGCTTTCCCTCAACCCCGCCATTAAGCTGCGCGGCCTTCGGCGCGGACCCATGTCCGCACCGCATGCCCCTACCTGGGATTTCCCGTAGTTTCTGTTTGCAGCCCCCCGGGGGAGTCACGATGCGACGGCCGCTAGTAGCCGGGAACTGGAAGATGCACGGCTCGCGGAGCGAGAACGCGCAACTGATCGAGGGAATGCTGCTTGGCTTGCCGGGGCATTCGGTGCCGGAGGTGGTGGTGTGTCCGCCATTTCCGTATCTGTGGGAGATCGGACGGCAACTGAAGGCATCCGATATCGCCCTTGGGGCGCAGTCGGTGTGTGCCGAACCCATCGGGGCGTTTACCGGCGAGGTCTCCGCGGCGATGTTGAAGGATGTCGGCTGCCGCTTCGTGATCGTCGGTCACTCGGAGCGCCGGGCCTTGTATCGCGAAGACGACGCATTGGTGGCGCGAAAATTCCTGGCGGCGCAGAGCCACGGGATGCAGCCGATCCTCTGTGTCGGTGAAACGCTGGACGAGCGTGAACACGGCCATACGATTACCGTCGTGACACGGCAGTTGAATGCAGTACTCGAAGTGGCCGGTATCGCAGCGATGCAGCACGCGGTGGTGGCCTACGAACCGGTGTGGGCGATCGGCACGGGCAAAAATGCGACGCCCGAGCAGGCTCAGGAAGTCCATGCAGAGATTCGCCGCGTCATCGCGGCGCACGACAAGGCAGTCGCAGGAGCGTTGCGCATCCTGTATGGCGGCAGCGTGAAGGCGAGCAACGCGCAGCAGATTTTTTCGATGGCCGATGTCGACGGTGGTCTGATCGGCGGCGCATCGTTGAAGGCGGACGAGTTCTTGAAGATCTGCGCAGCGGCGCAGATTCACTGAAGGCACGTATGAATTGGTTGCACACAGCCACGTTGATCGCTCACGTCCTGCTGGCGGTCGGCATCGTGGGCCTCGTGCTACTGCAACGAGGCAAGGGCGCCGATGCAGGCGCGGGATTTGGCGCGGGCGCATCCGGCACCGTATTCGGTGCGCGCGGCTCGGCTTCGTTTCTCTCGCGCACGACGGCGACGCTGGCAGCGCTGTTTTTCGTGACCAGTCTTGCGCTGGCCTACATGGGCGGCCGCTCAGCACCTGCATCGCAAAGCGTGATCGATCGCGTGAATTTGCCTGCTGATGCGATTCCAGCGCCGGCTCCTCGGCCTGCGCCTGCGCCACCGCTTGAAAGAAACGACGCGCCGGCGCAGAGTTCGCCGCCCGCGCCCAGCGGTGGCGAAACGCAACCCTCGCCCGCACCTTGAGTGCAGGGCACGCGAACCACGAACATGCGGATGTGGTGGAACTGGTAGACACGCTACTTTGAGGGGGTAGTGGGGTAACCCGTGTCGGTTCGAGTCCGACCATCCGCACCAACTTTCTTGCTGCGTCATTCGCGCAGCATTCCGGCTCGCAGCAGACCTGCGGAAACTTCGGCTTGTCGGGGTCTGCGCGCGCATTCGTCTCATTCACGAGCACGAGCTTTCCGCGACGATGAAATGTTCGCTCAGCTGGCTTGTCATAGCTGTGCAAACTGCGATCCCGCCGCGAGCGCTGCGCGTAAATCCATTGCTCGCCGAGGGTTACGACTGAAACACCTCCTGCTACAATCCGCGCCCGCTCAGTCCGGGTTGCGTATCACTCTCGCGCGATGTTGCAAAACTATGTTCCGATCCTGATTTTCCTCGGCGTGGCGGGCGGCCTGGGACTGTTGCTCGTGGGTCTGGGTTTCGTGTTGGGTCCACGTCGTCCCGATGCGGAAAAGTTGTCGGCATACGAGTGCGGCTTCGAGGCATTTTCCGATTCGCGCCGCAAGTTCGACGTCCGCTACTACCTCGTCGCCATCCTCTTCATCGTGTTCGATCTCGAGATTGCGTTTCTCTTCCCATGGGCCGTGGCGCTGGACGGCATCGGCCTGTTGGGTCTGGTGGCCATGGCGGCGTTCCTGCTGATCCTGATCGTGGGCTTCATTTACGAGTGGAAGAAAGGGGCGCTGGAATGGGATTGAACGCACCCACACAGCTGCCTGACGTCGAGGACAGCACCAACCGCGGGTTCGTTACGACGACGGTTGACAAGCTGGTGAACTGGGCACGCACGGGCTCCATGTGGCCGATGACTTTCGGTCTCGCATGCTGCGCCGTGGAGATGATGCATGCCGGCGCTGCACGCTACGACCTCGACCGCTTCGGCGTGGTCTTTCGTCCAAGTCCGCGTCAGTCGGATGTCATGATCGTCGCTGGCACGCTGGTCAACAAAATGGCACCGGCGCTGCGCAAGGTGTACGACCAGATGCCCGAGCCGCGCTTCGTGATCTCGATGGGCTCCTGCGCCAACGGCGGCGGCTACTACCATTATTCCTACGCCGTGGTTCGCGGCTGTGACCGCATCGTGCCGGTCGACATCTACGTGCCCGGTTGTCCGCCCAGCGCGGAAGCACTCCTGTACGGCATCCTGCAGTTGCAGAACAAGATTCGCCGTACTCAGACGATCGCTCGCTGAGGCTGTCGCATGCCCACTCGTATCGAGACGCTTGCCTCGAGGATGACTGCGCGCATTGGTGATCGCGTGCAGAAGGTGCCGTCGCTCGCGCACGAAGTCGGATTCGAAGTTGCTCCCGAGCAGCTGATCTCGGTGTGCCGTGCACTGCGCGACGACCCTGAGCTGGCATTCGAGCAGTTGATTGATCTGTCCGGTGTCGACTATCTGGAATACGGCCGCGATGAGTGGCTCACGGCTTCAGCGACCGCCAGCGGCTTCAGCCGCGGTGTCGATCGTGGTGGACAGCGCGAACGCAACGCACCGCCGAAGCGCTTTGCCGTCGTGTATCAGTTGCTTTCGGTCAAGCACAACTGGCGCCTGCTCCTGCGCAGTTTCTGTCCCGAGAGCGAGCCGCCGATGATCGATTCGGTCGTGGATGTCTGGGCGTCCGCGAACTGGTATGAGCGCGAGGCATTCGATCTGTACGGAATTCTCTTCAAGGGACATCCGGATCTGCGTCGCATCCTCACAGACTACGGCTTCATCGGTCACCCGTTCCGCAAAGACTTCCCCCTCATCGGCAACGTCGAAGTGCGTTACGACGAGAGCAAGGGCCGTGTCGTATACCAGCCGGTCACCATCGAGCCGCGTGTGCTCGTGCCACGCGTGATCCGCGACGACAACCGTTATCAGCCGGCTTTGAAAGAGCCGCTGCCGAGTGCCAAGGCCAATGGCTGAGATCAGAAATTTCACGTTGAACTTCGGTCCGCAGCATCCGGCGGCGCACGGTGTATTGCGCCTCGTGCTGGAGATGGACGGCGAAGTGATTCAGAAGGCCGATCCGCACATCGGCCTGCTCCATCGCGCGACGGAGAAGCTCGCCGAGTCGAAGCCGTTCAATCAGTCGATCGGCTACATGGATCGCCTCGACTACGTGTCGATGATGTGCAACGAGCATGCTTACGTCATGGCGATCGAGCGGTTGCTCGGCATCGAACCGCCGCTGCGCGCGCAGTACATCCGCACGATGTTCGACGAGATCACGCGCATCCTGAACCACTTGATGTGGCTCGGTGCACACGGTCTCGACATCGGTGCAATGGCCGTGTTCCTGTATTGCTTCCGCGAGCGCGAAGACCTGATGGACTGCTACGAAGCGGTGTCGGGTACGCGCATGCATGCGACGTACTACCGGCCGGGCGGCGTGTATCGCGACCTGCCGGATTCGATGCCGAAGTATCAACCGTCGAAGTGGCGTAGCGAGAAGGAAATCGCCAAATTGAACGAGCGCCGTTCCGGCACGCTGCTCGACTTCATCTGGGATTTCACCGAGCGCTTTCCCGCCGCAGTCGACGAATACGAATCGCTGCTCACCGACAATCGCATCTGGCGTCAGCGCACGGTGAACATCGCCGTGGTATCGCCCGAACGCGCGCTGCAGCTGGGCTTTACAGGGCCGATGTTGCGCGGCTCGGGAATCGAGTGGGACTTGCGCAAGAAGCAGCCGTACGACGTCTACGATCAGATGGACTTCGACATCCCGGTCGGCGTCAATGGCGATTGCTACGACCGCTACCTCGTGCGCGTCGCCGAGATGCGGCAATCCAATCGCATCGTCCGCCAATGTGTCGAATGGCTGCGCCGGAACCCGGGTCCCGTCATGATCGCGGATCACAAGGTCACGCAGCCCGCACGCGAAGAGATGAAGGGCGACATGGAATCGCTCATTCATCACTTCAAGCTCTTCACGGAGGGCTACAACGTGCCGGAAGGCGAGACGTACGCCGCGGTCGAAGCGCCCAAGGGCGAGTTCGGCGTGTACCTCGTTTCCGATGGCGCGAACAAACCCTATCGGTTGAAGTGCCGGGCGCCGGGTTTTCCTCATCTCGCTTCGCTGGAAGAAATGGTCAAGGGTCACATGCTGGCTGACGTCGTCGCCGTCATCGGTACGCAAGACATCGTTTTCGGAGAGATCGACCGGTGAGCGATCCGAACCACACCGCCACGACCGGCATGCTGTCCGCGCACGTGCGCGAAGAGATCGATCACTGGGTGGCCAAGTTTCCGCCGGGCAAGCAGCGTTCCGCTGTGATTGCCGGGTTGCGGGCCGCCCAGCATGAGAACAACGGCTATCTCACGCCTGCGTTGATGGATGCCGTCGCCGAGTATCTGCAGCTGCCGTCGATCCAGGTGTACGAAGTCGCGACGTTCTACTCGATGTTCGAGACCAAGCCCTGCGGTCGGCATCACATCTCCGTGTGCACCAATATTTCCTGCATGTTGTGCGGCGGAGAGGAACTGCTCGCGCATGTCGAGAAGCGTCTCGGCATCAAGGTGGGCGAGAGCACGGGCGACGGTCGCTTCTATCTGAAGCGCGAAGAGGAATGCCTCGCGGCGTGCAACAACGCCCCGATGATGATGGTGGATCACGTCTACTACGAGAATCTCACGCCCGAAAAGGTGGACGAGATTCTGGCTCGCCATAAGTGAGCGATATGAGCGCCAAGTATCCGCAAAACCTGGTCTGCTTCGAGCCGCTGCAATACGAGCGCTCATGGGAGCTGGCGACCTACCGCAAGATCGGCGGCTATGAAGTATGGGAACGCATCCTGCGCGAGAAGACCGCGCGCGAGCAGATCATCGAGGAAGTGAAGGCGTCGGGTTTGCGTGGTCGCGGCGGCGCGGGCTTCCCGACGGGCGTGAAGTGGAGCTTCATGCCGCGCAATGCACCGGGTCAGAAATACGCCGTGTGCAATTCCGACGAGAGCGAGCCAGGTACCTGTCACGATCGCGACATCCTGCGCTACAACCCCCATGCGCTCATCGAGGGCATGGCCATTGGCGGTTACGCCATGGGTGCGACCGTTGGCTACAACTACATTCGCGGTGAGTTCCTGGCAGAGCCCGTGCCGCGCTTCGAAGAAGCGCTGAAGGAAGCCTACGACGCGGGTCTTCTCGGCAAGAACATTCAAGGCTCCGGCATCGACTTCGATCTGCATTCGTTCGTGGGTGCCGGCGCGTACATCTGCGGCGAGGAAACCGCGCTGCTGGAGTCGTTGGAAGGTAAGCAGGGTCGTCCGCGTTTCAAGCCGCCATTCCCCGCGAACTACGGCCTGTACGGCAAGCCCACCACCATCAACAACACCCAGAGCTATGCGTCCGTGCCCACCATTCTGCGCAAGGGCGCAAAGTGGTTTGCCGATCTCGGCGTTGCGAACTCCGGTGGTACGTTGATCTTTTCCGTCTCCGGCCACGTCAACCAGCCGCAAAACATCGAGCTGCCGCTGGGTATCCCATTCACGGAACTGCTCGAGATCTGCGGCGGCATGCGCGGCGGACGCAAGTTGAAAGCAGTCATCCCCGGTGGATCTTCCGTTCCCGTCGTGCCCGGCGAAGTCATGATGGGCGTGAACATGGACTACGATTCACTGCGCAAAGCCGGATCGGCGCTCGGCACAGGCGCAATGATCGTGATGGATGAGACGACCTGCATGGTGCGCGTCCTCGAGCGCCTCTCGCGGTTCTACTACGCCGAGTCGTGCGGCCAGTGCACGCCGTGCCGCGAGGGCACGGGCTGGCTCAATCGCGTGCTGAAGCGCATTCTCACCGGCCAAGGTCACAAGGCCGATCTCGACATGCTGGTCGATGTCGCCAACAAGATCGAAGGTCACACCATTTGCGCGTTCGGTGACGCTGCGGCGTGGCCGATCCAGAGCTTCATGAAGCATTTCCGCCACGAGTTCGAATACATGATCGAGCACGGGCACAGCATCGTCGAGCGCGACAAGCGTCAGGCGGCGTAAGCGTCCGGCACCTACTGAACACCACCATGTCCGACGATCTGGTCAATATCGAAGTCAACGGCGTGCCGATGAAGGCGCGTAAAGGTCAGATGATCATTCATGTGACCGACGCGAACGACGTGTACGTGCCGCGCTTCTGCTATCACGAGAAGCTGCCGATCGCAGCCAACTGCCGCATGTGTCTCGTCGAAGTGGAGAAGGCGCCGAAGCCGCAGCCCGCGTGCGCAACACCCGTCATGGAAGGCATGAAGGTGTTCACCAAGTCGCCGCGCGCCATTGCTGCACAGAAAGCGGTGATGGAGTTCCTGCTCATCAATCACCCGCTGGATTGCCCGATCTGCGATCAAGGCGGCGAGTGCGAGTTGCAGGATCTCGCCATGGGCTTCGGTCGCGACATTTCGCGCTATGCCGAGCGCAAGCGAGTGGTGAAGGACAAGAATCTGGGCCCGCTCGTCTCCACCGACATGACGCGTTGCATTCACTGCACGCGCTGCGTGCGTTTCACCCAGGTGATCCAGGGCTTCCAGGAGCTGGGCACGGTCGGTCGCGGCGAGCTGACCGAGATCGGCACGTACATCGAGCGCAGCGTCGATCACGAATTGTCGGCCAACATCATCGATCTCTGTCCCGTTGGCGCGCTCAACAACAAGCCGTATCGCTATCGCGCCCGTGCGTGGGAGATGACGCAGCATCCGCTCGTCTCGCCGCACGACAGTGTCGGCACGAACCTGTACGCCCACGTGCTGCGTGGCCGGGTCATGCGCATCGTTCCGCGTCCGAACGAGGACATCAACGAGACCTGGATCGCCGACCGCGATCGTTACAGCTACGAAGGCATCTACAGCGCCGATCGACTCAAGCAGCCGATGGTGAAAGAGGGCGGTTCGTGGCGTGAAGTCGATTGGGAAACTGCGTTGTCGATGGCGGCCGAGCGCTTGAGTCGTGCGGTGAAGCAGCATGGTCCGGCGCAGATCGGCGCGCTCGCCAATCCGAGCGCCACGCTCGAAGAGCTGTACCTCCTGTCGAAGCTCGTGCGGTCACTCGGCAGCAACAATCTGGATCATCGTCTGCGTCGCACCGATTTCAGCGATCAGGCGGACGATCCGGTTTTTCCGTGGCTCGGTGCCACGCTGCCAGAACTGGAACAGATGGACTCGGTCCTCATCGTTGGCTCGAACCTCCGCAAAGACGTGCCGATGATCGCGCATCGCGTGCGCAAAGCAGCGATGGGAATGGGGCCGGCCGCCAAAGTGGCAAAGGTCGCGTTCATCAACCCACGCACCTACGAATACCTCTTCCCGGTTGCGGCATACTTCGCGAGCAATGGGGTCGGTATGGCAGGACATCTCGCGGCATTGCTGGCCGCGACCGACAATTCGGCTGCTCTGCCCGATGATTTGCGCCCGCTGGTTGCCGATGCGCGTCCCACCGATGCGCATCGTGAGTACATTTCTCAACTGACGAACGGCGAACGCCGGCTGATTCTGTTGGGTGCGATCGCGCAGCGGGATCCTCAGTTCGCAACGCTGCGTCGCCTGGCCGCCGCGCTTGCCGCCGCAACGGGCGCGCAATTGGGCTACATCCCTGAAGGTGGTAACGGCGTCGGTGCTTACCTCGTAGGCGTCGTGCCGCATCGTGCGATCGGCGGTAAGCCGCAATCCAGCGTGGGCTTGGATGCCGCAAGCATGTTGCGTTCGCGTCTGAAGGCGTTCGTGACGCTCGGTGCGATCGAGCCCAAGCTCGATCTCGCATCGGCCGATGCACAGGAGGCGCTGAAGGCAGCGGAGTGCGTCATCGCGTTGACACCGTATGCCACGGCGCAGGACTACGCGCACATCATCCTGCCGATCGGTACGTTCTTCGAGACTTCAGGTACCTACGTGAATCTCGCAGGCCGCTGGCAGAGCGCTCCGGGTTGCGCCAGTCCGGTCGGCGAGTCGCGCCCCGGTTGGAAGGTTCTACGGGTGCTGGGCAACCTGCTCAACGTGGCAGGGTTCGACTACCTCAGCTCCGAGCAGATCCGCGACGAACTGCAGAGCGCCGTGGGCGAGGTGACGCCGGATAACCGCGTCGATCTGGGCTCGAAGCCGAGCCAGGCACCCCAGCCCGCTGCAAGTGCTCGCGTGGTCGACGTGCCGATCTATCAGGTCGACGCCATCGTGCGTCGATCCGCACCGTTGCAGAACACGCGCGAAGCCGGAGGCGGTCGTGAGGTGAAACCGTGGTGACACCGCTCGTGCCCGCCTTCATCAGCGATCTGCTCGGGTTCTTGCCTGTCTGGACGCAGGCCATCGTCTACTACGGCGTGATTGCGCTCGTGCTGTTCATCAGCGTGATCCTCACGATGGCCATGCTCACGTGGGCCGAGCGTCGCGTGCTTGGCGCGATGCATGCTCGCATCGGCCCGAATCGTGTCGGCCCGGCAGGCTTGCTGCAGCCGTTCGCGGACGTGATCAAGCTGATGCTCAAGGAAATCGTCATTCCTTCGAGCTCCAACCGCTATCTCTATCTCGCAGCGCCGCTGTTCGCGGTCATTCCGTCGCTCGGTGTGTGGGCGGTGATTCCACTGTGGCCGGACGGTGTCGCGGCCGACATCAACGCGGGATTGCTGTACATCCTCGCCCTGAGCTCCGCAGGCGTGTACGGCATCATCCTTGCGGGTTGGGCAACGAACTCGAAGTACGCCTTTCTCGGCGCAATGCGCGCTGCGGCGCAAATGGTCGCCTACGAAATCGCCATGGGCTTTGCGCTCGTCGGCGTCGTCATGGCGTCACGCAGCCTCAACTTGAGCGACATCATCGAGTCGCAAAGCGGCGGACCGCTGAGCTGGTTCTGGTTCTGGCTGTTCCCCTTGTTCCTGATCTATTTCATCTCCGGCGTGGCGGAAACGAATCGTGCACCGTTCGACGTCGTCGAAGGCGAGTCGGAGATCGTCGCCGGCTTCCACGTCGAGTATTCGGGCATGTCGTTCGCGCTGTTCTTCGTTGCCGAATACGTGAACATGATCGTGATCGCGGCGCTGACCTCGATCTTCTTCTTCGGTGGCTGGCTGTCGCCATTGGAGGGTTATCCGTTCGTCCCCGAGCTGCTGCAGCGTCCCGGTTTCCACTGGTTCGCGCTCAAGCTCTCGTTCTTCCTGTTCTGCTATCTCTGGTTCCGCGCGACATTCCCGCGCTACCGGTATGACCAGATCATGCGTCTGGGCTGGAAAGTGTTCATTCCGCTGACGCTGGTCTGGATCACAGTCGAGGGCCTGATGGCCATTGCCAACGTGGGCCCGTGGGCTGATTGAGGCGATCGATCATGAAGACACCCGCATCATTCGTTCGCACGTTCTTCCTGACCGAGCTGCTGGTCGGCATGTGGATCACGCTGCGCCAGATGGTGGTCCGTCCGAACATCACCGTGCAGTATCCGGAAGAGAAGACACCGCAGTCGCCGCGCTACCGCGGTCTGCATGCGCAACGCCGGTACGCCAACGGCCAGGAGCGTTGCATTGCCTGCAAGCTGTGCGAGGCGGTGTGTCCCGCGCTCGCGATCACGATCGAATCCGACGTGGCACCGGACGGCACACGCCGCACGACGCGCTACGACATCGATCTGTTCAAGTGCATCTTCTGCGGTTTCTGCGAAGAAGCGTGTCCGGTCGATGCGATCGTCGAGACGCGTATTCATGAGTACCACTTCGAGAATCCTGGCGAGAACATCATGACCAAGGACAAGCTGCTCGCCATCGGCGATCGCTACGAGGCCATGATCGCCGCCGACAAAGCGGCCGACGCGCGCTACCGATAGACACCCGTCATGGCCATTTCCACCATTCTGTTCTACCTCTTCTCCGGCGTGCTGTTGATCGCAGCCACTGGCGTGATCACCGCGCGTAATCCCGTGCACGCGGCGCTGTTCCTCGTGTTCGCGTTCTTCAACAGCGCCATTCTCTGGCTGCTGATGGAGGCGGAGTTTCTGGCCATCGTGCTCACCGTCGTCTACGTCGGCGCCGTGATGGTGCTGTTCCTGTTCGTCGTCATGATGTTGGACGTCGATCTGGCTGCTCTGAGGGAAGGGTTCATCCGTCACGCATGGGTCGGCGCGATCATCGCGCTGATCGTCGTCGCCGAGATCGGTGCGGTCGTCTACGTGCGCAAACTCGGCATCGATTCCGAGTCCGCCTTCGCAGCCGCTGCAGCAAGTGCCGACTACAGCAACACCAAGGCCCTCGGACAGCTGATCTATACGAAGTATCTCTATCCGTTCGAGCTGGCGGCCGTGATTCTGCTGGTGGCGATCGTCGCCGCGATCACGCTGACGATGCGCAAACGCCCCGGCGCCAAGCCCCAGGACATCGCGGAACAAGTCTCGGTGCGGTCACAAGACCGCGTGCGCATCGTCAAGATGCCTTCCGAGAAAGAAACCTCGGAGGCAGCACGATGATTCCATTGCCCAGCGTGCTGCTGCTGGCGGGCATCCTCTTCGCATTGAGCGTGGCGGGCATCTTCCTCAACCGGAAGAACGTCATTCTGCTGCTCATGTGCATCGAGCTCCTGCTGCTCGCCGTCAACTTCAACTTCGTCGCGTTCGCCCGTCATTGGGGCGACCTCGACGGGCAGGTATTCGTGTTCTTCATCATGACGGTCGCGGCGGCAGAGTCCGCCATCGGCCTTGCCATCCTGGTGGTGCTGTTCCGCGAGCGGAAGACCATCAACGTTCAAGAACTGGATGAGATGAAGGGATGAAGAAGAAGTCAACGGACTACGGGCTACAGGCTACGGCCAGAGTTGTTCCGGCTCTGGCCGCAGCCCGTTGGCTGTTGGCCGTGTCGTGCACCCTTCACCGGTTCGTTTCGTGATGCACCAGATTCTAATCACCATCGTGCTGGCGCCGCTGCTGGCGTCCATCATCTCGGGCCTGGCCGGTCGTGTCATCGGCCGTGTGGGCGCGCATTGCATCACCATTGCCGGGGTGGCGCTCTCGTGCGGGCTGTCGATCCAGGTGTTGAAGCAGTTGCTCGATGGTGCGCCTGTGTTCAACGACGCCGTCTACACCTGGCTGGTCAGCGACGGCATCACGATGAACATCGGCTTCCTCGTCGATCGGCTGTCGGCGCTGATGATGGTCGTCGTGACGTTCGTGTCGCTGTGCGTCCATGTCTACACGATCGGCTACATGCACGAGGATCCCGGCTACCAGCGCTTCTTCTCCTACATCTCGCTGTTCACCTTCTCGATGCTGATGCTGGTGATGTCGAACAACTTCCTGCAGTTGTTCTTCGGCTGGGAAGCGGTCGGCCTCGTGTCGTATCTGCTGATCGGCTTCTGGTACACGCGGCCCTCTGCCATCTTCGCGAACCTGAAAGCGTTCCTCGTCAATCGCGTCGGCGACTTCGGGTTCGTACTCGGTATCGCCGGCATCGCCTACTTCACGGGTTCGTTGGACTACTACGAAGTGTTCCAGCGCACCGATCTGATCACCAGCCGGGTATTCGAGATCTTGCCGGGGCATCACTGGCAGGCCATCACGGTCATTTGTATCTGCCTGTTCGTGGGTGCGATGGGTAAGTCGGCCCAGGTGCCGCTGCACGTCTGGTTGCCGGATTCGATGGAAGGTCCGACCCCGATCTCCGCACTGATCCATGCGGCAACGATGGTGACGGCCGGCATCTTCATGGTGGCGCGCATGTCGCCGCTGTTCGAATTGTCGACCGCGGCGCTGTCCACAGTGCTGGTCATCGGTGCGACGACAGCGTTCTTCATGGGCCTGCTCGGCCTGGTGAACAACGATATCAAGCGCGTGGTGGCGTACTCGACGCTCTCGCAGCTGGGGTACATGACCGTGGCACTCGGCGTGTCTGCCTACGCCGGCGCGATCTTCCATCTGATGACGCATGCGTTCTTCAAGGCGCTGCTGTTCCTGGCAGCGGGCTCGGTCATCGTGGCCATGCATCACGAGCAGGACATGCGCAAGATGGGTGGGCTGCGCAAGTATCTGCCCGTCACCTATTGGACCGCGCTGATCGGGTCGCTCGCTTTGATTGGGTTCCCGGGCACCTCGGGTTTCTTTTCCAAGGATGCGTTGATCGAAGCCGTGGAGGCCTCTCACATCCCGGGTGCGACCTACGCCTACTGGTGCGTGTTCCTGGGTGTCTTCATCACGGCGTTCTACAGTTTCCGGCTCGTCTTCATGACGTTCCATGGACCCGAGCGCTTTGGAGCCGTCCATGGCCACGAGGCCGGCGAAAGCACGAATCTGCACAACGATACGGCAGCGGGTCACGAACCCGACACGTCGCACGATGCGCATGGCCACGACGATCACGGACATCATTCAGGTCCGCCGGTCGAAGCGTTCTGGTCGATCAAGCTGCCGCTGATCGTGTTGGCGATTCCATCGCTCGTGATCGGTGCACTCACCATCGGCCCGGTGCTCTTCGGCGGCTACTTCGGCAACGCCATCGTCGTGAAGCCGGAGCACGATGTGCTGAAGCATCTAGGCGAGGAATACCACGGCGTGCTGGCATTCACGCTGCACGCGTTCACGAGCCCGGTCGTGTACATGGCGCTCGCGGGGCTGGGGATGGCCTGGCTGTTCTACATCAAGCGACCGGACCTGCCGGAAAAGGTCAGCAGCTCGATGTCGGCGATCTACACGCTGCTCGCGAAGAAATTCTATTTCGACGAGGTCTATCAAGCCGTCTTCGCCGGTGGCAGCCGCAATCTTGGCACGCTGTTGTGGCGCGTCGGCGATGTCGCGTTGATCGATGGCGCGCTCGTGAACGGCTCTGCGCGCACCGTCGGCTGGATTTCGTCGCTGGTTCGCCGTACCCAATCGGGCTACCTGTATCACTATGCCTTCACGATGATCATCGGCATCGCGGCACTGCTGTACTGGTACGTGCTGCGCTAGCGGCGAGCTGTAGCAACCTCATTTCTCAGGTCAACAAGAACACACGTTCATGCAGGCGGACTGGCCCATTCTAAGCACGCTCTTCTGGCTGCCCATCGTCGGCGGCGTGGTCGTCCTCATCCTGGGCGAGCGCGCGAAGTCGGCTGCCCGTTGGTTGTCGCTGCTGATCTCGGTGGCGACGTTCGTCATCTCGACACTGCTCTTTGCCGATTTCGATCGCACGACGGCGGCGCTGCAGTTCATCGAGCGGGTGCCCTGGATTCCCGCGTTGCATTCCGACTACTACCTGGGCGTGGATGGCATTTCGATGCCACTCATCGTGCTCACGGCATTCATTACGCCGATGGTCGTGATCAGTGCGTGGACGGTGATCGAAAAGAAGGTCGCGCAATACTTCGCCGCATTCCTGATTCTCGAAGGCTTGATGATCGGCGTATTTGCAGCGGCCGATACCTTGCTGTTCTACGTGCTCTGGGAGGCGATGCTCATCCCGATGTTCATCATCATCGGTCTCTGGGGGGGGCCGCGACGCGTGTACGCGACGATCAAGTTCTTCCTCTATACGTTCCTCGGTTCCGTGCTGATGCTGGTCGCGCTGATCTACATGTATCTGCAGACCTGCCATCAGGGCACCTGCTCCTACGAGCTGGCCGCCTTCCAGGGGTTGCCCCTCGGATTGCGCGAGCAGTCGCTGATCTTCTTCGCCTTCCTCCTGGCCTTCGCGGTGAAAGTGCCGATGTGGCCCGTGCACACCTGGTTGCCGGACGCGCACGTCGAAGCACCCACCGGCGGTTCGGTGATCCTGGCCGCGATCATGTTGAAGATGGGCGGCTACGGCTTCCTGCGCTTCATGTTGCCGATGACGCCGGACGCGAGCCGCGAGTTCGATTGGCTGATCATCGGGCTCTCGCTGATTGCCGTGGTCTACATCGGCTTCGTGGCACTCGTGCAGCAGGACATGAAGAAGCTGATCGCGTATTCGTCCATCGCACACATGGGTTTCGTCACATTGGGCTGCTTCCTCGGTTTCGAGCTGTGGCGCGTGAACGAGTCCATGGACGGTGCTGCAATGGGCATCGACGGCGCCATGGTGCAGATGGTGTCGCACGGCCTCGTCTCCGGCGCGATGTTCTTGTGCGTCGGCGTGCTGTACGACCGCGTGCACAGCCGCGAGATCAGCGCCTACGGCGGTGTGATCAACACGATGCCGACCTTCGCCGCCTTCATGGTGTTGTTCGCGATGGCCAATGCGGGCCTGCCGGGCACGTCCGGTTTCGTCGGCGAATTCCTCGTGATTCTGGCCAGCTTCCGCGCCGATTTCTGGTATGCGTTCCTGGCGGCAACCACTCTGATCCTCGGTGCGGCGTACACCCTGTGGCTCGTGAAGCGCGTGATCTTCGGCCCCGTCGCCAATCACCACGTCGCCGAGCTGAAGGACCTGAATGCGCGCGAGTTCATCGTCTTGGGTGTGCTGGCGCTCGCGGTCCTCGCACTGGGCGTGTGGCCTGCGCCATTGCTGGACGTGATGCGGCCGTCGGTCGAGGCGCTGGTGCAGCAAGTCAACGTCAGCAAAGTGTACTGAGCAACACATGGCGAACGAGAGCTTGAACATTGCGAACCTGGCGCCCGCTGCCGCAGAGACGTACCTGCTGGCGGCGATCTGCGTGGTATTGCTGATCGACGTGTTCCTGAACGATCGGCAGCGGTGGATCACGTACGCCTTGTCCATGCTGACCCTGGCCGGCGCTGCTGTAGTGACTACGATGTATGCCGTCGATCATCGCGTCGTGGCGTTCAATGGCCTGTTCGTCGCCGATCCCATGGGCGATGTGTTGAAGCTGTTCTCCTACGGAACCGTCGCGGTGTCGTTCCTGTACTCGCGCGAGTATCTGATCCGACGCAATCTGTTCAAAGGCGAGTACTTCATCCTCGGTTTGTTCGCGCTCCTCGGCGTGATGGTCATGGTGTCGGCGGGCAGTTTGCTGACTGCTTACCTGGGCGTGGAGCTGCTCTCGCTGTCGCTGTACGCCATGGTCGCGTTCGATCGCGATTCGGGCGTAGCCGCCGAGGCGGCGATGAAGTACTTCGTGCTGGGTGCGATTGCGTCCGGCATGTTGTTGTACGGCATCTCGATGATCTACGGCGTAACCGGATCGTTGCAGTTCGACGAGCTCGCGATTGCCGTGCGTGAAGTCGGCCCCGATCGCATCGGGCTGGTCTTCGGCCTCGCGTTCATCGTAGCCGGCGTCGCCTTCAAGTTCGGCGCTGTGCCGTTCCACATGTGGATCCCTGACGTCTATCACGGCGCTCCGACTCCCGTGACCCTGTTCGTCGGCGCTGCACCGAAGATTGCGTCGTTCGTGCTCGCGATCCGCGTCCTGGCGGAAGGTCTGGATGCAATGGTCGGTAGCTGGCAGGACATGCTGATCGCGTTGTCGGTGCTCTCGATGGTGCTCGGCAACGTCGTCGCCATTTCCCAGACCAACCTCAAGCGTCTGCTGGCGTACTCCGCCATCTCGCACGTCGGCTTCATCCTGCTGGGCATTCTCGCTGGCACGATGGAGGGCTATCGGGCCTCGATGTTCTACACGCTGACGTACGTGATCATGGCCGTCGGTTCCTTCGGCATGATCCTGTTGCTGTCGCGCCAGGGCTTCGAAGCCGATCGCCTGGAGGACTTCAAAGGCCTCAACGACAAGAGCCCCTGGTTCGCCGCCGTCATGGCAATGCTCATGTTCAGCACGGCCGGCGTACCCGTCTTCCTGGGCTTCTGGGCGAAGCTGGCCGTCATCCAGGCCGTGCTCGACGTGAACCTGACCTGGCTCGCGATCGTGGCCGTCGCCGCGTCCGTGATCGGCGCGTTCTATTACCTACGCGTGATCTGGTACATGTACTTCGAGCCCCTACAGGACCGACATCCGATCCAGGCGAGCGGCGCACTGCGTTTCGTTCTCAGCGCAAATGGCCTCGCAGTCCTCGTCCTCGGCGTCTTCGTCCGCGTGCTGACAGACCTGTGCGCCAACGTTTTGCCTTGAAAGCCAAATTCTTACCTTGAAATAGCCCCAGGGCACCGCTTAAGATGCGCGCCCTCTGTTGCGGGGTGGAGCAGTCTGGCAGCTCGTCGGGCTCATAACCCGAAGGTCGCAGGTTCAAATCCTGCCCCCGCTACCATCTTCAGCTGGGTCCGTTCCGGCCACAGGCGGACCTAATGTGCTCGGAACGAACTGTTACCCTTCAGTCAGGAAGGGCAACACGGCCGGAAGCATTCGCCGCTACCTCCAGCAACACGGCTCGGTTGCCGGAGGACAAAGTCTTCATCGATGATGCCGAGTCGTGATCGCATGATTGACCGCGGGGCCATCGACACAGCACGTCGGATGCTGCAGGTCACGAAGAAGGCCTTCAAGAGGGCGGTCGGGCGCCGCCTCATTACATTGCTGGTTTCCGCCGTTCCGCAAGCACTGTGCTCAATGAGATCGATTGACGCAGGTGCCGGTTGCGAGCGTGGATAGTCGTATCGCTTGCGCGCTACTCGCGGCGGTGTTCCGAAAGCGCGGCTGTCAGGGAGTGATGGAGTCCTTCCATGCGAAGGATTTCCGCAATGTGAGTTGGGGATTGCTTCAACCAAAGCAGATAGCGTTGCCGATCGATCTTGCTTAGGTTCTCATCCCTTAGCCGAATGTACCATTCGGCTGCACGTTCGATGATTCGTGCTTGCTCGTCGCCTTCCTCACGTCCGCACATGTGACATTCCCTGAAGTCGAGCCACGTTTGAACAACCCTCGGCTCTTAGAGCGCACATCCGTTTCTCAGCGCGCACGTCGACCCGGTAGAGCCCAAATCCTCTCGAAAATCTGCCATATCGATTTGCCAAAACAAACAGCAGTTTCGGCAAAATTGGCGGGCATGGCGTCTGCTGCGATGCGTCCGAAACAGGACTGAAGAGCACGTGGCTGACAGCCACAGCGCTAGTCGAGCAGCGAGAACAGCGGGCGCTACCAGCGTCGCCCGTTTCTGGACCACTCTGGTAAACAGTCAGAAGAGTTCTGATTTATTCGTCGCGTTCCAGGGGGTCCAGATCCCACCGTAGTTGCGCATAGGCACGAGTGAGATCGCGCCGGACAATGCGGCGAGTCAGGCCGAGTTCCTTGGCGATCTGCGTATACGTCAAACCCTCATTGGTATGCAGCAGCAACACCTCGCGCTGACGTTGCGGAAGTCTGTCGACCGCCGCTCGAACGTGTTCACTTAGCAGTGCGTGCGCGACAATGTTCTCCGGCTCATCGTTAGGCTCGACCTGCAGATCTTCGAGCCAGGTGTCCTCATGCGGTCGACTGTTTCTTGCCCGCTCACGCCATTCGCTGGCGACGTTCGAGGCGATCCGAAACAAGTAGGTTTGTGGATGTTCGATCAGTGTGTCATCGCTGTAGCGCAGAAGACGCAGGAAAGCCTCTTGTGCCAAGTCGTCGAGATCTGCGCTCGACATGGAGGAGCGGCTCCCAACCCAGCGCTGCATTGGCGCCGACCATTGCTGAAACCACTGGGCCACTCTGCCATTCCGGAGATCTTGTGCACGGCAGGGGGCCGCGCGGGGTGAATCCGTTGCCGGCGCAGTCTCAACGGGATCGCTTTTTCTTTTAGGTCGGTTACGCATTGCTGATGCTAGTGCAGCGCGTCCCTTCTCTTGGCCGTGAATTGATTAATGTTCAGTAACAATGGCACAAGAATGACGAAGTTTCAATAATTCTGCAACAAACGGGCTTCCCCTGCACTAAGTGGACGCCGCAAGCGGTGCTGCTGGGGTGCGGCATTGCAACGTTCTGTTGGAGGCCAGGGGAATGCTGCGATCAGTCTAAGAAGTGAAGGGGGACTCTTGCTCGCCCAGTCTTCAGCATAGATGAGTGAATGAGGATGGCGCATGGCCGAGCGTCTTAACACCCGCAAGGTAGCGCGAATTACAGAACAAGCTGCCGAATGGTTCGTGCGTCTGCGCGACGAAAACCTTGAGCCTGACGAACGGCATAGTTACGTGCGCTGGCTGAAGCAATCGCCCACGCATCTTGCAGAGATACTGCGCATCTGCCAGCTTGCCGGCCGGTTACATGATGCGAAGCTGGAAGGCATCGTTTCGAAGCAGGAATCGAGTTCCAACATCATTGAATTTCCGTTCCGCATCCCTCGCACGATTCCTGCGAACCGGCCTGTTTCCAAATACCGGAAATCGCGGGCGCACTTTCTGCGTGCGCGCTGACGGTGCTACAGGTAGTGATCGTGAGCAGGGTGGCGGCGGCACAATGCAGCGGGCGGGGAAGAATGAATGACTGCAGCACATCGGCAATCCCTTCTCACATTTCCTGGATAGTTGAAGTCATGCGCCAGTAACCGTGCGCGATCAGCCTCTGCTTCAGCAAAACATAAAATATATAGCGGAATACATTCACTGCGCGATCTACGGTTGGCGATCGAGACGTCCGCCGTTGGAGATAAGGAGATCGCGCAATGCCCCGCCCTCGTCGCATCGACATACCCGAAGGCACGTACTATGTCGTCCAACGGGGCAGCAAGTATGGTTCCGTTTTCCTGCAACCAGATGACTACGCTCTGTTCGAAAGTCTGTTGCCCGCTGCCCTCCGACGGAGCGCTGCGCTGCTGCATGCCTACTGTTGGATGCCCGACGCCATTCACCTCGTAGTTCAGATCAAGAAGGATTCGGTGAGCCGCTTCATTCAGCGGCTCTCGTGTGCCTACGCACGCCTGATGAATAGGCGTCTCGGCGGCCGCGGCCACTTCTTCCAGGACCGCCACAGCCAGAAGCTGATCGATCCCGATGCCTACCTCCTGAAACTCGTCAAATACATCCATTACATCCCCGCGCTCGAAGACGCGACGCCGTCACTCGATGCGTATCCCCATTCGAGTCATCAGGCGTATCTCGGCCTCTGCGATGTGCCCTGGCTGCATAAGGACACCGCTATACGTTTGCTCGACAGAGCCAATGATGGTCGCGGCAGCTATCAGAATCTCATGTCGGAAGCGCCTCCGCTGCAGGCGGTGAAACTGTTCAAACGCGGCGATCCGAACACTCCCGGAATCCTGGGCAGCCCCAGCTTCGTAAACGATCTACCCCGCGGTGTGCGACCCTACCGCAGCAAGATATCTCTGGAGGAGATCACTGCCAACGTGGCGCGACTGCGTGGCATCAGCGAGCAGATGATCCTCTCGAAGTCCCGCGCACGTGGGTGCGTGATCGCGCGTGCCATGATCACGTGGTACGCGATCGAGAGAAGCGTGGCCAGCATGAATCAGGTTGCACGTTACTTACGCCGCGATCCGTCCAGCCTATCTGTCGCCATTACCCGCTATACAGTTCTTAGACCGGATCTCTTCACGCTTACCATGTTCCAGCGGCTGATACCCATTGGGCAGTGGCCCTCTGCGGCATTGGCGAGTCCGCTCGTGAGCGGCCCGGTTCTCGGGTCGGACGAGCACGCCGCGAACTAGCAGCACCGCACGAGGCGCTCGAGAAGCAGGGCCGCTGCGAGGCCGCTTTGCACCGCGAAGTGTTTCGCCCGTGGGGCAGCTACGACAGCATCGATTCCGGCGATCGTTTTCAAGTGAAACGCCTGGTCGTGAACCCGGGCGCATCCATCTCGCTGCAACTTCACCACCATCGTGCCGAACACTGGGTGGTCGTCTCGGGCACTGCTCGCATTACTCGTGGCGATGAGACGTTTCTATTGGAAGAAAATCAGTCGACCTATATCCCGCTGGGCGTCCGTCATCGTATTGAGAATCCCGGCAAGATCGCGCTCCACATCATCGAGTGCAGTCGGGCTCGTATTTGGGTGAGGACGATATCGTGAGGTTCGAGGACCAATACGGTCGCTGAAGGCGATCGCCGGCTGCGGCAGGCCGGTGGCCGTTCAATCCAGAGTCCCTGATCCGAGCTGCCTCGCGCTCGAACAATCAACCAGGCGCACAGCAGTTCTGTCCTGCGACGCACGATCCTCCAGCGCCTCGATTTGTCGGGGCCACGCGGCTCTCCCAACCGGTCTATTTCGGGATGGAGGCGCATATCACCAAACATTCACGAGTCGAGCGCCGCGGCCAAGTCACAGACGACAGGGGCTCGATCTCACCAACCCAGGGCAGGGAGCGCATCGCCTCCCTCGATGTCATCCGCGGTGTCGCTGTGCTCGGCATTCTGCTGATAAACATCACCGCATTCGGTCTACCTCTCCAGGCGTATTCCGACCCCTCCGTCTACGGCGGTGCCGAAGGCGCCAATCTGTGGACGTGGATCATCACAGCGATGCTGTTTGAAGGCACTCAACGCGGCTTGTTCACAGTGTTGTTTGGGGCCAGTGCCATCCTGTTCACCAAGAGAATGGAAGCGTCGCAACACCCAGATGCGACAGATCTGTACTTCCGTCGCAACTTATGGCTCGTGGTATTCGGACTCGTCCACGGTTTTCTCTTGCTGTGGTTCGGGGAGATCCTGTTCGCCTATGGTGTCCTGGCGCTCTTCATTTACGCCTTCCGAAAAGCTGCACCGTCGACATTACTGCTGATCGCG
>DATELY010000029.1:0-10508 GCA_035276085.1 Steroidobacteraceae bacterium
CGGAGTAGCGCCAGGCGTAGTACTGCGGGGAGTTGTAGCGCACCAGACTCTCCTCGTCCCAGGCGACCACATCGTGTCCGAGGCCACGAATGATGTTGAGCATGCGCTTGCTGATGGAGCGCATGCTCTTGGCCAGGAACAAGCCACGCGGCAGGCCGGGCATGGCGAAGTTGATGTAGGTGCGCGACCCCAGCACCACGGGCAACCCGCGCTCCGCCGCAACGCAGGCAAGCAGCAGCTTGGCGTCGAGCTCACGCACCTGATTCTCGACGGGGATGATGAGCAACGCTGGACTGCTTCTCATGAGAACCGAGTCTGCCCGCAGTGAGCTGACAGTTTGCTGACGGCTCTTTGCAGGAAGATGTCGCTGATATCGGTCGCTAAATATCGCGAGTTAGAAGTTGTGTGCGCGATGGCGCGATGGCGCGACGGCGGTATGGCGTCAAGCGCGTGATTTCTGACGCCATACCGCCATTACGCCATACCGCCATTACGTCCCGCCGCCCGCCCTGTGCATTCACGCCCATCTCTCGGATACTTCTCCCCACCTGACGCGTTGAGGTCTCGTTCCGGCACCGGGTGTCGGGGCGACAAATAAGAAGGAGTGAGTCTTGGGTGTCATTGCCGAATACGACCGTGAGGTCACTTTACTGACCGATCACGACGTCTATCTGTTTCGCCAGGGCACGCATACGCGCCTGTATCAAAAGATGGGCGCGCATCCCATGCGCAAGGCGGGACAGGACGGCACGTTCTTCGTGGTGTGGGCACCGAATGCGCGGCGCGTGAACGTGATCGGCGACTTCAATGGCTGGGACGGGAGTGCGCACGAGCTGCGTGCGCGCTGGGACGGCTCCGGCATCTGGGAAGTCTTCGTGCCCGGTGTGCAACATGGCGCGCACTACAAGTACCGGATCGAATCGCAGCACAGCGGTTACTGGGTGGAGAAGGCCGACCCGTATGCACGGTGGGCGGAAGTTGCACCGGCAACGGCTTCGCGCGTGTACCACACGAAGCATCAATGGCAGGACAGCGCGTGGATGCGCCGGCGGCACGAATGCAATTCGCAGCGCTCGCCCATGTCCATTTACGAGCTGCACCTGGGCTCCTGGCGCCGCGATCCGCAGCAACCCGGCCGGCCGCTGAGCTATCGCGAGCTCGCCGCGACCCTGCCGGAGTATGTGCGCAGTCTCGGCTTCACCCATGTCGAGCTCATGCCCGTGATGGAGCACCCGTTCTATGGCAGCTGGGGCTATCAGTGCACGGGCTACTTCGCGCCGACCTCACGGTACGGTGAGCCGGATGATTTCAGGTATCTGGTCGATGCCTTCCATCAGCACGACATCGGCGTGATTCTGGACTGGGTGCCCTCGCACTTTCCCGGCGACGAGCACGGGCTCGTCTACTTCGATGGCACGCATCTCTACGAGCACATGGATCGCCGCAAGGGCTTCCATCCCGAGTGGCAGAGCTGGATTTTCAACTATGGACGCCACGAAGTGCGCGCGTTCCTGCTGTCGAGCGCGCTGTTCTGGCTGGATGAGTTTCACGCCGACGGCTTGCGTGTGGATGCCGTCGCGTCGATGTTGTACCTCGACTACGGCCGCAAGGAAGGCGAATGGATTCCGAATGCGCTCGGCGGCAAGGAGAATCTCGAAGCCGTGAGCTTCCTGCGGACCTTGAGCGAGTCCGCGTATCGCGATCATCCCGACGTCCAGATCATCGCTGAGGAGTCCACCGCGTGGCCGATGGTGTCGCGACCGACGTACATCGGCGGTCTGGGCTTCGGCATGAAGTGGAACATGGGCTGGATGCACGACACGCTGCACTACATGTCGCGCGCGCCAGTGCATCGGCGCTTTCACCACAACGAGCTGACCTTCAGCATCGTGTATGCGTTCAGCGAGAACTTCGTGCTGCCGCTGTCGCATGACGAAGTGGTCTACGGCAAGCATTCGATCCTGGGGCGCATGCCGGGGGATGAGTGGCAGCGCTTCGCCAACCTGCGTCTGCTCTACGGCTACATGTGGACGCATCCCGGCAAGAAGCTCCTGTTCATGGGCAGCGAGTTCGGCCAATCCGAGGAGTGGAACCACGACAAGAGCCTCGACTGGCATTTGCTCGAGTATGCGTTCCATCGCGGAGTGTCGCATTGGCTCGGGGATCTCAATCGCATCCTGCGCGAGCGGCCTGCCCTGCACACGCGAGACTTCGAGCACGAGGGCTTCGAGTGGATCGATGGCGCGGATAGCGAGCAGAGCGTCATCAGTTATCTGCGGCGCGGGTTGCATGGCGAGCTGCTCGCCGTGGTCTGCAACTTCACGCCGGTGCCGCGCCACAACTACCGCATCGGTGTGCCGTACGGTGGGACGTGGCGCGAGCTGCTGAACAGCGACGCACCGCTCTATGGCGGCGGTGGTCAGGGCAACAGCGGCTTCGTCGAAGCCACACCTGTGCCCTCGCACGGGCGCTATCACTCGCTGAATCTCACTGTGCCGCCGCTCGGCATCCTCGTTCTAGAGCCAACCTGATGATGAAATCGCACGCAGCTCAATCATCCAACCCTGTACGAGCGCCCGCGGGCGCGGATGGACGGCAGCGCGCGATCATCGAGAACGTTCAGCCCACGGTGGATGGCGGACGTTTTGCCATCAAGCGCGTGCTCGGCGAGTCCGTCATCGTCGAGGCCGACGCATTCACCGATGGACACGATGCGGTGCGCGCACGCGTGCGCTACCGCGGGCCTGTCCTGAGCGCAGTCGAAGGGTCTGTCCTGAGCTCCGTCGAAGGAGCGCAACGTGAGTGGCGCGAGCTGGAGATGGAAGCGCTCGGCAACGATCGCTGGCGCGCGCAGTTTCACGTCGATTCGCTCGGGCTGTGGGAATTCGACGTGTGTGCCTGGGTCGATCACACCCTGACGTGGCGCCGCGAGTTGCTGCGCAGAGAAGATCCCGCCGATGTCTTGCTCGCCTTGCAGGTGGGAGCGACGCTACTCGACGAAGCAGCTGCCCGGGCTGGCAGTGGAGATGCCAGGCAGCTGGCCGCGTATGCAGCTGAGCTGCGTGCGATTCAGGATCCTGCGCGCGGCAAGCAGCTCGCGCTCGCACCCGAGCTGGACGCACTCGTGGCGCAGTACCCGCAACGTCGCTTCCAGGCGGCTGCGGGACCGTTCGCCGTGCGGGTCGATCCCATCCGTGCGCGTTTCAGCAGCTGGTACGAATTCTTTCCGCGCTCCACGGCGCGAGAACCCGGCGAGCACGGCACGTTTGCCGCTTGCGAGGCACGCATCGACTACGCGGCCGAGCTCGGGTTCGATGTCGTATACCTGCCGCCGATTCATCCGATCGGCCGCATCAAGCGCAAAGGGCCCAACAACACGTTGACTCCGGAACCTGGCGATCCCGGCAGTCCATGGGCCATCGGCGCGCAGGAGGGGGGGCACAAAGAAATTCACGCTCCATTGGGTACGCCGGAGGACTTCAAGCGACTGCTGGCTCACGCGCACTCGCGCGGCATCGAGCTTGCGATCGACATCGCCTTTCAATGCGCGCCCGATCATCCGTATGTGCAGAGCCATCCCGAGTGGTTTCGCAAGCGTCCCGACGGCACGATTCAATACGCGGAGAATCCGCCGAAGCAGTATCAGGACATCTATCCCTTTGACTTCGAGAATGAGGCTTGGCAAGCGCTGTACGCCGAGCTGATCGATGTGGTCATGCACTGGGTGCGGCAAGGCGTGCGGATTTTTCGCGTGGACAATCCCCACACGAAGCCGTTTCCGCTGTGGGAACGCCTGATTGCCGAGGTCAAGGCGCAGGCGCCCGATGCCATTTTCCTGTCCGAGGCCTTCACGCGGCCGAAAGTGATGCACCGGCTCGCGAAGCTCGGCTTCACGCAGTCGTACACCTACTTCCCGTGGCGCAATACGAAACACGAGCTCACCGCGTACTTCACGGAGCTGTGCCTGGGTCCCGGGCGCGAATACTTCCGGCCCAACACCTGGCCGAACACGCCGGACATCCTCACCGAGTATCTGCAGATCGGCGGGCGTGCAGCGTTCATGACTCGTTTCGTGCTCGCCGCAACGTTGAGCGCGGCGTATGGCATCTACGGTCCTGCGTTCGAGTTGATGGAACACGAGCCGCGCGCGCCGGGCAGCGAGGAGTATCGCGATTCGGAGAAGTATCAGATCCGTCACTGGGATCTGCAGCGTCCAGACAGCCTGGCGCCGTTCATCGCGCGCGTGAATCGCATCCGCCGCGAGCACGCGGCGCTGCAGAGCGACTGGTCGTTGCAGTTCATCGATATCGACAATGAACAGATGCTGGCGTTCATGAAGAGTGTAGCGGTGCCCAGTGCTCACCCCCACCCCAACCCTCCCCCGCGCGGCGGGGGAGGGGGTCAATCTATGCATCCCTCTTATCCTCCTCAGCAGAGCGGGAGAGGGAATCAATCTGTGCATGTCTCTTCCCCAACCCAGCAGAGCGGGGGAGGGAGTCAATCTGTGCATCCCTCTCACCCAACTCAGCAGAGCGGGGAAGGGAGTCGATCCGTGCATCCCTCTCACCCAACTCAGCAGGGCGGGGAAGGGAGTCGATCTGTGCATCCCTCTTACCCTCCTCCGCAGAGCGGGGGAGGGCAGGGTGGGGGCTCTTCCTCGGAGCAAGAACAAGATCACATCATCGTGGTCGTGAACCTCGATCCCTGGCACGCGCAGTCCGGCTGGCTGGAGCTGCCGCTCGGCACGTTGGATTTGACCGTCGATCGCCCGTATCGCGTGCAGGATCTGCTCGGCGGCGGCTCTTTCCTGTGGCAGGGCGCGCGCAATTTCGTGCGCCTCGACCCGAATGGTGCCGTCGCACATATCTTCCATCTGCGCCGACGCGTGCGGACGGAGCATGATTTCGATTACTTCTTGTGAGGGCGGAACCGGTTGGCTGGCCAGCTGGTCTGCTGGCCAGAAGGTGTGCGGCCCTCTGGCCAGCTAGCCAGCTAGCCAGCTGACCATCCACCGTAGCCACCACACCCACTGGCTCAAACAAATGACCGATCCAGTCCCCGAGTCACCCTTCGATCCGCTCTGGTACAAAGACGCGATCATCTACCAGATGCACGTGAAGGCCTTCTTCGATGCCAACAACGATGGCATCGGAGATTTCGCCGGTCTCGCCGCCAAGCTCGACTACATCCAGGAGCTCGGCGTGAACACGATCTGGCTGCTGCCGTTCTATCCCTCGCCGCTCAAGGACGACGGCTATGACATTGCCGACTACCTGGATGTCCATTCGCAGTACGGGACGCTGCAGGATTTCCGCGACTTCATCGCCGAGGCTCACCGGCGCGGGCTGAAAGTCATCACGGAGCTGGTCATCAATCACACGTCGGATCAGCACGCGTGGTTTCAGGAAGCGCGCCGCTCTCCGCCCGGTTCGCCCATGCGCGAGTTCTACGTCTGGAGCGACACCGATACGAAGTTCGCCGGCACGCGCATCATCTTCACGGACACGGAAACCTCGAACTGGGCGTGGGATCCTGTCGCGAAGGCCTACTACTGGCATCGCTTCTTCTCGCATCAGCCCGATCTCAACCACAACAACCCGGATGTGGTGAATGCGGTCATCGATGTGATGCGGGTCTGGCTCGACATGGGTGTCGACGGCATGCGGCTCGATGCCATTCCGTACCTGTGCGTGCGCGAAGGCACGAACAACGAGAACCTGCCGGAAACCCATGAGGTGTTGAAGCGGATGCGGGCAGCGGTCGACGAGCATTACTCCGGCCGCATGTTCCTCGCCGAAGCGAATCAGTGGCCGGAGGATGTGCGCGAGTACTTCGGCAACGGCGATGAATGCCACATGGCGTATCACTTCCCGCTGATGCCGCGCGTCTTCATGGCCGTGGCGCTGGAAGATCGCTATCCGATCGCCGAGATCATGCGGCAGACGCCGGACATTCCCGACAACTGCCAATGGGCCATCTTCCTGCGCAACCACGACGAGCTCACGCTGGAAATGGTGACCGATCGCGAGCGCGACTACATGTATCGCATGTACGCGCAAGAGCCGCGCATGCGCGTGAACGTCGGTATCCGGCGCCGTCTCGCGCCGCTGCTCAACAACGACGTCGATCGCATCAAGCTCATGAACAGCATGCTCCTGTCGATGCCCGGCTCGCCGATCATCTACTACGGCGATGAGATCGGCATGGGCGACAACATCTTCCTCGGCGACCGCAACGGCGTGCGCACGCCGATGCAGTGGAGCATCGATCGCAACGGCGGATTCTCGCGCGCCGATCCGCAACGGCTGTATCTGCCGGTGAACATGGATCCGATCTACGGCTATCAGGCCGTGAACGTGGAGGCGCAGGCGCGCGATCCTTCATCGCTGCTGAACTGGACGCGCCTCATCCTCGCGATCCGCCGCCAGCATCAGGCCTTCAGCCGCGGCACGCTCGACTTCGTGCGTCCTCAGAATCGCAAAATCCTCGCGTACCTGCGCACGTATCAAAATGAAACCATTCTGTGCGTGGCGAACCTCGCTCAATCAGCGCAGTCCGTCGAGCTCGACCTGTCGCGTTTCAAAGGTCGCGTGCCGGTGGAACTGATGGGCCGAAATGCATTTCCACCGATCGGCGATTTGCCGTACTTCCTCACGTTACAGGCACACGGATTCTTCTGGCTGTTGTTGAGCGAGAGCGAGCCGGCGCCAGCCTGGCACGTGGAGCGGCTGCCCGCCACCGAGCTGCCGGTGTTGGTATTGCCGGAGGGGCTGCAGACGTTCCTGCCCATGCCCGGCAATGCTGATCGCAACATCGTGCGCCGCACGCTGCAGCAGTTCCAGGAGGAAGTGCTGCCCGAGTTCGTGAAACAGCGACGCTGGTATGCCAACAAAGCCGCTGTGATCGCACGCGCGCAGCTCGTCGAGCGCATGCTATGGCGTACGCATCGAGGTGAGTGGCTCCTCGCAGCCACGGTGATGGATTTTGCCGATGGCACGAGCCAGCGCTACTACCTGCCGCTCGGCACCGCGTGGGAAGACGTCGAAACCAGCACGATGCGCACCACGGAATGGACGCTGGCAAAGGTGCGGCAGCACGCGCGTGCGGGCGTGCTGGTGGATGCCTTTGCCGATCCGGACTTCTGCCTTTCGATCGTCGAGGCGCTGCAGCGGCGCGAGAGTATTCCGATCGAGAATGGCGCGATTCGTTTCGAGCCGACAGGCGTCCTGCAGGAACTCGTTGCGCGCGGTATCGAGCCCGTGCAGTACCTCGGTCGCGAGCAGAGCAACACGGCAGTGATCCTTGGCGAGGGCCTGTTCCTCAAGGCGTACCGCCAGGCGCGCTCCGGCATCAATCCGGATTCTGAAGTCGCGGGCTACCTCACCGAAGCGGGCTTCCCGCGCATCCCGCGCCTGGGCGGCACGGTGAGCATGATTGCCAACGGCGAATCGACGCTGCTCATCGCGCTCTTTGCCTTCGTGCGCAACCAGGGCGACGGCTGGGGCTATGCACTGAACCATCTCGAGCGCTATGCCACCGAGCTGCTGGCCGATGCCAGCAAGCGCAGCGAGCAGCCGCACATGCTGTTCCTCGCACAGATGCGCACGTTGGGACTGCGCATCGGCGAGTTGCACGCCACCCTGGCGCGCTCCACCACCAATCCAGCGTTCGCGCCCGAGTTCATCGACGGCGCGGATGTGAGCGCGTGGGCGGAGGAAGTGGCACGCGAGGCGGAAGAAACGTTGCAGTTGCTGCAGTCGCGCTTGTCAGGGCTCACCGACGAGCAGCGCACCGACGCGCAGTCGTTCATCGATGCGCGCGATGCACTCTTTGCGCGGATCAGGTCAGTCAACGCAAAACCGATACGCGCATTGAAGACGCGATACCACGGCGATCTCCATCTCGGCCAGATTCTCCTGTGCGCGGATGACTTCCTGATCACCGATTTCGAAGGCGAACCGGCTCGTCCGCTGGAAGAACGCCGCCGCAAGCATTCGGCGTTGGCGGATGTCGCCGGGATGCTGCGCTCGTTCGATTACGCCCGCGCCGTGGCCCTCGATCGCGCGCTCACGGGCCGCCCCGACGCTCGCGATGTGCTCGCCCCGGCGTTCGACGGCTGGTATCGAGCATCGATCTCCGCCTTCCTCGAGGGCTATCGCAACGGCCTGAGCGGCGTGCTCGTGTGGCCGGAAGAAGACCGCGACGCGCAACGCCTCATCGCGCTGTTCCAGATCGAGAAGGCGCTGTACGAGGTGCGCTATGAAGTGAACAACAGACCGAACTGGATCGGCATTCCGGTCAGAGGACTGATGCGGCTGGTGACTTGATGCTTTGACGTCGAAAACTCGCCGCGTAGCTCGGAACGGCAAGGTACTGTAAGGTTCACGTGAAGCTAAGCGGCTAACTCCGACGATCTTTCGTACCCGTGTAACGAGCGTCGTTGGAGGTGACAACCTGCCTTTTGCAGCCCAAGCCAGTTGGGTACCGGGAATACATCCAGAGTGGGCGTGTGAAGTGGTGATTGACGACTTGGATAGACGGATCATTGCGCGGCTGGTCGAAGACGGTAGGGTCAGCAACAAGAGCATCGCAATCGATCTCGGTGTCTCCGAGCCGACAATAGCGGTGCGGATTCGGTCGTTGATCGAGGACGGCACCATCAGGATCGTGGCGCAGCGAAGCTTGCACGTTTCGAAAGAAGCCGGGGTGGCGTCACTGATCCAGTTCTGGCTCAAAGATTTATCCGAAGCCGACGTCATCCACATCGCCCTACGCGACGTCCCACAAATCTTCAGCCTTTACGAGACTACCGGTAGTCCCGAGCTCGTTGCCCACTGCCAAGCGGGCAGCATGGCAGAACTGAACAGAACCGTTGCTGCGCTGTATGCACGGTTTCCACAAACTCAGATCACCACGACTCCGATTCTCGAACTCGTTCAATACAAAATCTCGTTCTTCCTGCCCGAAGTCGCGCCCGCGAGAGGCTCTCCGCCCAAGAATGTTCGCGACCGCATGATCGCTCTTCTGGAAGAGGACGGCCGCCAGACAATCAGAATGCTGTCCCAGCGTCTCGGCCTCGCGGAAACATCGATTCGCCAGCGCCTGCGAAAATTACAGTCGTCCCCGGGATTCAAAATCGGTGCTGTGACCAATCCGTTTCACATGGGACTGTCCATCTGGTCCGACATTCGCATCTGCGCCGAGTCGGGCAAGGTGTACGAAGTCATCGAACGGCTTCGCCAGAGCCCGCAGGTTTATAACGTCATGCATACCTCGGGTCGACAAAACATCATGGTCTTCGCCGTCGCCAGATCCATCGAAGAAATGGATGCATTCATCAAGGGATTCGTCAGGCCGATTAGTGCGATCCAAAATCTCGAAGCGATTCGTGTCGCTCGGTCTCTCAAGTACAACTACTCTTTTCACATGTAAGAGAGATCGAGACGACGTAGCTCGCCTCTCGCCCGCGCGCAGCTCTGCGCGTGAATGTCGATACGTGCCTGTGCAAACGAATCGTAACGGCGCCCCAGAACTCTCCACGCAGCGACATCTTTGATCGGGGCACTGCGTCCGAAGGCCGCTACCTGACCCCAGGGAGACGCGGGCTAAACGCGGCGCCGCGTCACGGCGCAGCGCCAACATCAAGTTTGACTCTGTTAACTAAGCGCGCTATTTTTATTAATATAGTGCGTTATATAAACTATTTATGGTTTATCAATACATAAAACGCGTTTTAAGCCTAGGGGAGATCGATTGATGCACCGGTTAACGTGTTGGACAGGTTTAGCCATTTCGTGGGGGCTGATGGGCTCCGCCGTCGCGCACGCCGAAGGTGCTCGGGCCTCTATGCGGCAGGATGATGCGATCGACGAGATCGTGGTTACGGCATCAAAGCGTCCGGAGGATGTGCAGCGGGTGGCAGGATCGATTTCTACACTCGGTGCGGCGGATCTCGAGAAGCGTGGAATCACCGATTTCGCCGGCCTGGCTACCCAGATCCCCGGCTTGACCTATGGCGAGATCGACGGTGCAACGTTCGTCACCATCCGCGGGGTCGGTGCAGCGGTCGACAATGGGATTGCCGAGCCGTCTGTGGCGACATACGTCGATGGCGTGTTCCTCTCACGTTCCACGATGGGCAATCTCGATTTTCAGGACCTGGAGCGAGTAGAGCTGCTCCGTGGGCCTCAAGGAACGCTTTATGGCCGCAATGCTACAGGCGGCGCTGTCAACTTCATCTCCCGCAAGCCAACGGACACGCTGACAGCAGGTGGAACGATGGCGTACGGCAACTATGACGATCGTCTTGCGTCGGCTTTTGTCTCCGGTCCTTTGACGGATTCCGTTCGGTTTCGCGTCAGCGGCGGCGGCGAGAAACGCGACGGCTATGTCAAGAACATCGTCGGCTCGCAGGACATCGCCAATGTGGACCGGAGCCAGGTTCGGGGTGCACTGGAGTTGTTGCCCAGCTCGGGCATGACCGTGAATCTGAGCGCGCTCTATCAACG
>DATELY010000030.1:0-16183 GCA_035276085.1 Steroidobacteraceae bacterium
CATCTTGGCAGATGGTATCTGGACCTCGGCATCAACCAGTGCTTCGGCTGCGTAAACAAGTCGTCGATTCCGCCGCGGCGGCACAGCGGCGCTGTTGGGTCCTTCCGCTGCTTCGATGACTGACACTGGACTGCGAGTCCATCGTTGGAATCGACGCACGGCAGGTCGCCGTAGAGTTTCTCGGCTGCCGCGCGACTGAACGACGTCCGGCCGCCTTCATTGCGGATCGCATGCGCAGAACGGTATCGGGATCGTAAGCGATGAAGAGATTCAATAGCGGGCGCACTCGAGCCACGACAATAAAGTCATTCCAGAGAGCACCGCGATCAAGGAGTGCCAGGCCCTCGTCGAGTGACGCCTTTTCGACGACCTTGGCCACGCGCGCGAATTCACTGGCACCCGCGGCGTTCGAAACGATGCACTCGCGGACCGGATTCCCCTCCTGGGATGCGATGCCCAGTAGCAACACTTCGTTGTCGGGTCGGTCGAGTAGTCTGACCGCGCGCTCGAGAGCTTGCGCGAGCACCGTCTCATCGCTCACATGACGCTCCGAAGGTAGCAGGACCACCTGGGCTAGCGGATCGCATTGGTAGATATGGAGCAGCGGCAGCAGGATGCGAATGGCGGTACCCCGATTTCCAGGCTGCACCAGCACATTGTCCTTCGGCAGCACGCTCAAGGGCGCGTGCCACCACACTTCGTCTTCCGTCGTCGCGATGGCGAAGATGTGTTCCAGCGGTGCGATCTGCCGAGCCAGACGTAGCGTTCGTTCCAATGCCGACGATCCGTCGCGCACAGAGCGGAATTGCATCGGCCTTGGCGTGCGCGAGGGTGTCGCGCGCCCCCGCGGCCGACTGCCCGCTTCCGTTGCCACTAGAATGACCCACACGTGACGCCGATCCTGTTGGAAGTGGCGTGTCAGCATGTGCGAGTTGAACTGCTCGGCGCATTCTGTACCGACAGACACCGAGTAAGCGGCGCAGGCAGGAATTCTGCGCGAGAAACGTGGATTCGCGAGAGTTCCGCTTGTTGGCGCGAATGTAAGCGAGCGAATCTCGGTGGACTGCGTCATGACGATCTCCGATGAGTGATTACATTCGTCACTCTCGGCGCAGACCCTGACGCTAGCCTGACGATGCGGCAAACCAAGAAAACATCGCACGCTCGTGGCGAGCTCCGAAGCGTTGGTCCGCGTCAGTGTGGCGTCAGCTTCAACGTCCACTCTCATCGCGCCCAACTCAACCGAGGACCGAACGATGAATACGCCGTACCTCAAGATTGGAACATTGCTTGCATTCATTAGCGGGGCAGCCAACACGGCCTCCGCAGCCGATGAAGAAAGTCCTTGGAGCTTGTCGATCGTGGGCGGGGGCGCGTTCAGCATGTCAGGTTCGTTGAAGGAACCCGGCTCGTTCGCGCTGCCGAATCTCGGCTCTCTCGATCCAGCGCTCGCGGGCACGCCGGGAACGGTGTCGTTCGACAAGCTGCGCTACGACGACATCTTCGGCACGCGTTACGGCGCCGGAGTCGAACTCGACTACGCGCTGAACGACAACGTGCAGAGCTACGGGCGCATCGGATACGAGGCGCTCGCCGGCCATTCCCGACGGTTTGCCCAGCTGACGGGAGAGTCGCTTCCGACCGAGCTGGTGCGTGCGAACTTCGACGACGCCGACAACGTGTCGTATCAAATCGGTTCACGCTATCGCTGGTCCACGGACGACGCATGGCAGCCCTTCGTAGGCCTTGCGCTCGGTGCAACCCACTTGGACGCGATGCGCGCGGGATTGACTTCGACAAACCCGGACTTCGGTCTCAAGACGGTTGACTTCACGCACAGCGACACCGTGTTCAGCCAGAGTGCCGAGGCGGGCATCGACATCAATCCAAGTCGCGCGTTCGATCTGCGCCTCAGCGTAGACGCAGATCACTACGGTGTACCGCATAGCGCTAACGACCCGACGCTGGCGGCTCTCGGCGTGCAAGCTGGACACGATGCCGAGAGTCGGTGGGCGTTTCCGGTGGAGATCAGCGCGAGCTACAACTTTTGAAGAGGTGGTCTGTGCGGGCGAGTGAAGTGTAACGATTGCTTCGATAGTCGTTCATGCGTCCCTTCCCCTGCGAGAGCGGGGGAAGGACAGGATGGGGGTAATCTATCGAGCGCATCGCTATCTCAGGCACCCCCACCCTAGCCCTCCCCCGCTATCGCAGGGGAGGGAAACGGAAAGGCAGCGTGGTTTCAGTTGTCGAATGTGAGCGTCACGAGCGTTCCCATGCCTGCCGGGTTCGATTCGATGGTGAGTGCGGCGCCGTGCGAATCCGCAACTTCTTTGACGATCGCGAGACCGAGACCACTGCCTGCGCCACGCGCATTGCTGGCGCGAAAAAACCGCTCAAAGACGCGATTGCGCTCGGCCAACGGAATACCGACTCCAGTATCGACGACTTCCAGGTATGCGACGCCGTTGCGAGTGCCGCAGCTGAGCGTCACGCTGCCGCCGGCAGGCGTATGGGCAATCGCGTTGCTGGCGAGGCTTTTGAATGCCTCACTCAGCAGCCAGCTCACGCCGCCCACGGTGGCAGGTTGCAAGTCCGCCCCAAGATCGACCGCGGCAATTTCCGCCAGGGAGAGACAGTCCACGATCGTCGCCTCGACAATGGACGTCAGATCGACTTCCTCGAACTCGAGGCTGGGGACCGCGGCTTCATCCGCCCGCGCCAATGTGAGGAGCTGGTGCGTCGTGCAACTCAGGCGCTGCGTTCCCGCAAGGATGCGCTGGAGCTGGAGTCGGCGTGTGGGCTCGACCTCGTCCGCGTACATCAGCTCGAGTTGCGCCTGGATGCCCGTGAGTGGCGTGCGCAATTGGTGCGCGGCGTTGTCGAGGAACTTGCGCTGATTGCTCGCGCCCTCGCGCACCAGCGCGAACAACCGGTTGAGCGCGTCCACGATGCGGCGAATTTCGATCGGCACCCGGTCGGTCCGTAGCGGCGCAAGATCGCGGGCCGAGCGCTGGGCGATTTGCTCTTCCACAGTACGCAAGGGACTCAAGGACAGACGCACTCCCAGCCAGATGAACCCGAGAATGACGGCGAACTCGACGCTGTCGGCAAGGAGCGCATTCGTGAGAATGCGTGCGCGCATGACGGCGCGCTTGTGCGTGGTCTCGCCCACCGTCACCAGGAGCTGCTGATTACCCGCGTACGTGCGATAGGTGACGAGCCGCACCGGCTCGCCACGATACGTCGAATCGCTGTGGAATGGATTTGCATCGACGTGCGACGGCACGGGAAGATCTTCATCGCCCGCGAGGAACGTGGCGTCCGCGGAGGCGACTCGAAAGTAGATTGCATCACGAGAGTCGGCCCGCAGAACCGCCTCCGCGTCCGGCGGTAATGAGAGGTGCAGGTGACCCTGCTCGTCTGGACTCACGTGCGCGGCGACCACCAATGCCGAGTCGAGCAATGCCTGATCGTAGGCGTCGCGGAACGGCGGCAATGCGGTCAGGTAGTCGCTGATCGCACCCACGACCAGCACCGCAACCGTAGGAAACAACAGCCAGACCAGGAGTCGCCGGCGAATGGACGTCGAGCGGTCAGACCGTGCCATCATCGAGCCGGTATCCCATGCCGCGCACGGCCCGTATCTGCACGGTTGCGCCGAGCTTCGCCCGCAAGCGGGAAACGTACTGTTCGACCGCGTTCGGCGTGAGCTCGTCGCTCCAGTCCGTGATCGCACTCATGAGCTTGTCCTTGGACACCAGGCGTCCGGAGTTCAACACGAGACATTCGAGAATCGCCCACTCGCGCTGGGTCAAGTCCAGGAGCTGGCCGTCGATCGTTGCCTCGCGGTGAGCCATGTCCAGCCCGAGTTTGCCGAATGCAACCCGAGTGCTCGCGACGGCGTGCGCGCGGCGGATGAGTGCGCGGCAGCGCGCAGCGAGCTCCGTCACGTGAAACGGCTTGGTCATGTAGTCGTCGGCGCCGAGATCGAGCGCATTGACGCGGTCGGTGAGGGCGTCACGCGCCGTCAGCATGAGCACTGGGAGAGCATTGCCTTTGGTCCGAAGGCTGCGCAGCAACTGAATGCCGTCCTCGCGCGGCAGACCGATATCGAGCACGAGAAGGTCGAACGATTCCGCATGCAGCGCCGATCTCGCGGCGTGCGCCGAAACGACGAGGTCGGCCGCAAACCCCGCATCGTCCAACGCACACCTGATTGCATCGCCCGCGAGGGCGTCATCTTCTACCACCAACGCACGCATCATCGAGTGCCTCTACGGGTGCAGCGGAGCCGCGAACCGAAGCGCTCCGGGTTTCGATCACAGGGCCTCGCCGCAAACAGCGTCCGGCCGAGTTTCTGCAGGAATTCTGACGTTTCGCTGACGACACTCGAAACATCGACCGCGCAGAAGGCTCCTGACTGAACTCTCGCCTTCAATGACCGTCTGCCGACGGCTGCAACTGCGCTGCATTCCAACCGCCACCCAGCGCCTCGACCATCGTTACGCTGGCGGTCAGGCGGTTCATGAGCACCGTCAGCGCGGTCACTTCGCTATTCAGCCGGGTCGTTTGCGCAGTGATCACGCTGCTGTACGGAACGGTTCCGGCCTTGTACTGGTTGAGCGTCAGCGCCTCGGCTTGCGTGGCGGCAGCCACTGCCGCATTCACGATGCCCGACTGCTGTTCGAGGACTCGCAAGGTGACGAGCTCGTCCTCCACCTGCTGGAATCCCGATAGGACCGTTTGCCGATAGTTGTCGACGCTGGCGTCGAAGGCTGCACGCGCTTCGGCTGCCTGCGCGCGGTGCAAACCCCCGGCAAACAAGGTTTGCGCAAGCGCAGGGCCGAATGCCCAGACGCGGTTCGAGGTATTGCTCAATTTGCCGAACGCATCGATCTTCTGCTCATACGAGCCGTTGATCGACAAGCTGGGGAAGAACGCCGCGCGGGCGACACCGATCTGTGCGCTGGCAGCAGCCACTTTGCGCTCTGCCTCTGCGATATCGGGTCGCCGCTCCAGCAAGGTCGATGGCAGTCCCAAGGGCACCGTCGGTACGTCGACCGGCATCGGCGCGGCCTGCAACGAAAACTCCGCCGGCTGTTTGCCGATCAGCACCGCGAGGGCATGCTCGAGCAGAGAGCGCTGAATCACAACGTTCGTCTGCTGAGATTGGCTGTTCAGCAGTTGTGTCTGCGCAGTGACGACGTCGGCTTTCGCAACAACGCCGAAGCGATAACGATTCTCGGCAATCCTCAGCGACTCCTCCTGCGCGGCCACGGTATCGTTGAGCAACGTCTGCAGTCGATCTTGCGTGCGCAATTGGAAATACGTCGATGCGAGTTGCGATTGCACGGACAGACGTGCCGCTGCGAGCGCTGCCTCGCTCGCTTGCGCGTTCGCCCGATTGCTCTGCGTCGAACGGCGAATCTGACCCCAGATGTCGAGATTCCAGACGGCGCTCAGCTCCCACTGATGGCTGATGCCTGCAGCGAGGGTTGGCCAGAAGCCCGCTTGAGCCTCGCGCACCGCGGCTTGCGCCTGCGCGACCGCTGCCGCGGCTGCCTTGACGTTCTCGTTCGAGACGTCGGCTTGTTGTTCCAGTCCGCTCAATACGGGGTCGCCGTAGATTTCCCACCACGCGCCTCGATCCAGCACATCGTTGGGCTCGCTCGGCTTCCAGCCATCCTCTTCTTTGTAGCGAGGTGCGACGTCGAACTGCGGTCGCTGGTACTCGGGTCCAACCGCACATCCCGCGATCAACAGGGTGCCCAGTCCTACCAGGAGTCGACCGAAGACGTTCATCGTGCGGGCTCCGGTGCGCCGTTGCGTTCACGGGGAATTGGCAACTCCCTGCGGCTTGCACGGCGCAGCTCGAAACGGCGGACATATGAATACACGACCGGTGTCGTGTACAGCGTGAGGAGCTGACTCACGATCAGGCCGCCGACGATGGAGATTCCCAGGGGCCGGCGGAATTCCGTTCCATCACCGGTGGCAATGGCCAGCGGCAGCGCACCGGCAATGGCCGCGAAGGTCGTCATCATGATGGGCCGGAAACGCAATGAGCATGCACGGGCGATGGCAGAACGAGGATCGAGACCCAGCGTGCGTTCCGCATCGAGCGCAAAGTCCACCATCATGATCGCATTCTTCTTCACGATGCCGATCAGCAACAGGATGCCGAGGAACGCGATCAAGCTGAACTCGGTACCGGTGGCCATCAGCGCCAGCAGCGCGCCCAATCCAGCCGACGGCAGCGTCGAGAGAATGGTGATCGGCTGGCCGTAGCTTTCGTACAGCACGCCGAGCACGACGTAGATGGCGAACAGGGCGGCCGCCAGCATCAGCGGCTGGCTCCTCACGCTCTGTTGAAACAGTTTCGTCGTGCCATACGCGCTGCCATGAATGCTGATGGGTACATGAATCCGATTCATCGTGCGCTCGATAGCCGCGATGGCCTGGTCGAGCGCTACGCCCGCTGGCAAATTGAATGAAATGGCAGTGGATGCCGACGTGCCCGTGTGATTCACCGCGACGGGCGTCGTACTCGTGGCAAGGCGGCTGAAGGCCGACAAGGGAATCATGGTTTCTTGCGCCACGCTGATGGCAGAACCGGTCGACGTGTTGCCGCGCCCTGCATTCGCAAGAGAATTGGCCGCGAGATTGCGCGCCGTGTCCGGGGCGGGCGCCGCGCTCGAAGCGCTCGATGGGACCGTGCCGTCGTTGACGCTGAACGTGTCTGCCGTCGCTTGCGTCGCTTGCGTGCCGGTGACGGCGCCACCGGAGGTGCTGACGTAAATTTGATCGAGAGCCGCCGGGCTCTGCAGAAACTGCGGCGCCAGCTCCATGATCACGTGGTATTGCTGCGGACTGAACGGATTGTAGATCGTGGACACCTGCGCCTGCGTGAAGGCCGCGCCCAAGGTGTTGTCGATCTGGCTCTCCGTCAGCCCCAGTTGAGCCGCCATGTCGCGGTCCACGATCAGATCGGTTTGCAGTCCGCCGGGCTGCTGATCGCTGTCGACATCGGCAAGTTCCGGCACCCCTTGCAGCGCAACCCGCAGCGCTTGCGACCACTGTTGCAGCGTCCCCAGGTCGTCACCGAGCAACGTGTATTGATACTGCGTGTTGGACGAGCGTCCACCGCCGCCGCGAAAGTCCTGCACTGCCTGCAAGAGCGTCGTGACGCCCGTGACACGTGCGAGCCGGGGACGCAAACGAGCAATGACCTGATCCGCGGACACGTTGCGTTGGGAGAGTGGTTTGAGCGTCACGGTGACATTCGCGCTGGTGCTGCCACCACCGCCACCTCCGCCACCGAGCCCAAACCCGCCTCCACCCCCGATGGCGCCCGCGACGCTGGCGACTGCGGCATCTCCCTCGATGATGCGCGCGACCTCTTGCAGCTTGCCCCTCATCAGTTGAAACGACGCAGAGGCATCGCCGCGAATACTTCCGCGCAGCATGCCCGTGTCCTGTTGCGGAAAGAGGCCCTTCGGCACAACGACGTACAGGAAGACGTTGAGCCCGATCGTTGCCGCGAGCAGCACCATCATGAGACGCGGACGATCCAGTGCACCGCCGAGTGTGCGCTCGTAGCCGGACTTCATCGCCTGCAACGCGTGCTCGAACATCGCGCCCGATCGCGCCGGCGTGCGCTGCGGGCTGGGGCCTGGGAGCCTGTCCGGGCAATGTTCATCTACTGCGGCCGAGCCACAGCGGCTCTTTTCATCGATCCTTCTCGTTACATGGCAACCGCTATGCGCCTCAAAGGATCGATGAAAATAGCTCGCTGTGGACTCGCCCTCGCTACGATGACCATTGCCCGGACAGGCTCCTAGCAGCCGCGCGCACAACATCGGCGTGGTCGTGAGCGAGATCACGAGCGAGATCAGGATCGACACGGCCAGGGTGTTGGTGAACTCGTGAAACAGCCTGCCCAGCAAGCCACCCGCAAACTCGAACGGGATGAACACCGCGATCAACGACAGGCTCATGGACAGCACCGTGAAACCGACTTCGCGTGCACCGAGCAGCGCGGCGTGCAGCCGTGTCATGCCGGCCTCGATATGGCGCGTCGTGTTCTCCATGACGACGATGGCATCATCGACCACGAATCCCGTCGCAACGGTGAGTGCCATCAACGTGAAGTTGTTGAGGCTGTAGCCCAGCAAGTACATCGCACCGAACGTGCCGATCAGCGAGACGGGCACGACCACTGCGGGGATGAGCGCCGCGCGATAGCTGTCGAGAAAGAGATAGGCGACGAGAATCACCATCGCCACGGCCAGCAGCAACGCAACTTCCGCCTGGCGCAACGAGGCGCGGATCGTGATCGATCGGTCGCCGATCACTTGCAGATCGATCTTCGGGTCGATCTCCTTCTTGAGCTGCTGCAACTCGGCCTTGACCGCATCGACCACGTCGATGATGTTGGCTCCCGGTTGCTGAATCACTTGCACCGAAACGGCGGCCTTGCCGTTGTACAGTCCGTAGGTGTGTGCGTTCTCGGTCGCGCCGTCCTGCATGTCGGACACGGTGGCCACATCGCCGAGCCGTACGACCGCTCCGTCGCGATGGGCGATGATCAGGCCGCGATACTGCTGTGCGTTGCGCGCGTTGTCGTTGGTATAGATCTGATAACGCTGCTGCTCCGCTTCGAGCGCGCCTTTGGGTGCGTTGGCATTGGCGTTGGAAATGGCGGCGCGAACGTCCTGCAGGCCGATGCCGTACTTCGTCAAGGCGAGCGGATTGATCTCGACGCGCACGGCAGGCAGCGCGCTGCCGTTGACGTTGACCGCACCCACACCTTTGATCTGCGAAAGTCGCTGCGAGATGAGCGCGTCCGCCGCATCGTAGATTTGACCCTGCGTCAGGACATCGGAGGTCATCGCGATCGTGAGGATCGGAAACTGCGCGCTGTTGATCTTGCGGTAGCTGGGGGTTTTCGTGAGGGACGAAGGCAGATCGGCACGCGCCGCGACGATCGCGGCCTGCACGTCACGGGCCGCACCATCGACATCGCGGTCGACCCCGAACGTCATCTGAATGTTCGTCGTGCCGATGCCGCTCGTCGAAGTCATGTCATCGACATCGGCGATCGAACCGAGATGCCGTTCGAGCGGTGTTGCGACCGTACTCGCCATCACTTCGGGACTTGCCCCCGGCAGCGCTGCCGACACGAAAATGGCCGGCACGTCGATATTCGGCAGGGGCGCGACCGGAAGCAGCAGAAAGGCCGTTGCGCCGGCCATCGCGATGCCGGCGGTCGCCAGAATCGTTGCGACAGGTCTGGCAATGAATGGCGCGGACAGGTTCACGTCGGTGCGTCCGTCAGGAGATTCGCGCTCGATTCAATCCCACGGTCAGCCCGCACGCGCTTCGCAAGGCGGTCGAACGCCAGATAGATCACCGGGGTGGTGAAGAGCGTCAGCACCTGACTCACGAGCAGGCCGCCGACGATGCTCACACCGAGCGGATGGCGCAGCTCCGCACCGGTGCCGGTGCCGAACATCAACGGCAGCGCACCGAACATCGCAGCGACCGTCGTCATGAGAATGGGCCGAAAGCGCAGCAGACACGCCTGGTAGATGGCGTCGCGCGCCGAGATGTCCTGCGTGCGTTCGGCAGTGATGGCGAAATCGATCATCAGGATCGCGTTCTTCTTCACGATCCCGATCAGCAGGATGATGCCGATGAGCGCGATGATGGTGAGGTCATCGCCGAACACCATGAGCGCGAGCAAGGCCCCGATACCGGCGGATGGCAGCGTGGAGAGGATCGTGATGGGATGAATGAAGCTCTCGTACAGCACGCCCAGGACGATGTACATGACGAGCACCGCCGCCGCGAGCAACAGTAACTCGTTGCTGAGATTGCTGCGGAACGCGAGCGCCGCGCCTTGAAACGTGGTGCGAATGTTTGAGGGCAGCGCGATCGCGTGCTCAGTGTTCTCGATGGCCTTCACGGCAGCGCCGAGCGATGCGCCCGCGGCCAGATTGAACGACACGGTTGCGGCCGGAAACTGTGCCAGATGAGTAATGAGCGCCGGTCGAGACTCGACTTTGACCTTGGCGATGGCGGCAAGCGGTACCTGTCCGCCGCCCGCCGAGGGCACGTAGATGGACGAGAGCGCATCCACGGATGCATACGACGCGGGATCTGCCTGGATGACGACGCGGTACTGATTCGATTGCGTGAAGATCGTGGACACGATGCGCTGGCCGAACGCGTCATAGAGCGCGTTGTCCACGGTCCCGACGCTGATCCCCAGCCGTGCGGCGCTGTCGCGGTCGACCACCACATCGACGGCGAGACCATTGTCTGCCTGATCGCTGACGACATCCGCGAACTGCCGTTGCCGTTCCAGTGCTGCCACCAGTCTGGGGGTCCACGCCGACAGGACGCCGGCGTTCGCAGCCTGGAGCGTGAATTGGTACTGGGACCGGCTGATGGTGCTGTCGAGCGTCAGATCCTGTGCAGGCTGCAGGTACACAGTGATGCCGGGCACGCCGCTCACTTCGCTGCGCAGGCGGCGAATGATTGCGCTGGCAGTCGCGGTTCTCGCAGCTCGCGGTTTCAAGTTGATGAGCAAGCGTCCGCTGCTCAGCGTTGCGTTGCTGCCATCTGCGCCGATGAATGAGGACAGGCTGTCGACGTCGGGATCGGTGAGGATGGCGGCAGCGAGCGCCTGCTGGCGATCCGCCATCGCGGCATACGAGATGGACTCGGCGGCGGCCGACACGCCTTCGATGACGCCGGTGTCCTGATCGGGAAAGAAGCCCTTCGGAATGAGCACGTACAGGAGCGCAGTCGCCGCCAGCGTTGCCGCCGCGACACCCAGCGTCAGGCGTTCATGATCGAGCACCCAGGTGAGCTTGCGCCCGTACCAGTCGACCAGCGCGGTGAACCATCGTCCGTGGGACGGCGAAGGGTGTTCTGTCGGAGGACGATGTTTGAACAGCCTGGCGCACAGCATCGGCACCAGCGTGAGCGACACGAACGCGGAGAGTGTGATCGTTACCGCGAGGGTGATGGCGAATTCGCGAAACAAGCGTCCGACCACATCCCGCATGAAGATCAACGGGATCAGCACCGCGATCAGCGACACCGTGAGCGAGATGATGGTGAAGCCGATCTGTCCTGCGCCTTTGAGTGCGGCATCGAGCGGCTTCTCGCCTCGTTCGAGGTAGCGCGAAATATTCTCGATCATGACGATGGCATCGTCGACGACGAAGCCGGTCGCGATCGTCAGGGCCATCAGCGACAGATTGTTGAGACTGAAGTGCGCGAAGTACATCACTCCGAACGTGCCGATCAGCGACAGCGGTATGGACAGGCTCGGAATGAGCGTTGCCGGCACGTTGCGCAGGAATAGAAAGATCACCAGAACGACCAGCGCGACCGCCAGCGCCAGCTCGAATTCCACATCCTTGACCGAAGCCCTGATGGTCGTGGTCCGGTCCGTGAGAACGGCGACATCCACGCCAGCCGGCAGCGATTCGCGCAGTGAAGGCAGCAGTTGCTTGATGCGGTCCACGACTTCGACGACGTTGGCGTCTGGCTGGCGCTGCACGTTGAGGAGCAACGCGGGCGTCGTATTCATCCATCCGCCCAGCCAGGTGTTCTCGGCGCCTGAGACGATGCTGGCCACATCGCGAAGCCGCACGGCGGCGTTGTTGCGGTAGGCAACCACGATGTCGGCGAACTCGGCTGCGCTCTTGAGCTGGTCATTGGTATCGATCGTGTAAGCGCGAGTGGAGCCGTCGACGAGGCCCTTGGGCCCGTTCTGATTGGCGGCATTGATCGTGGTGCGCAGATCGTCGAGATTCAGACCATAGGCCGCGAGGGCGCGGGGATTCACGAGCACTCTCACCGCAGGGCGTTGGCCGCCGCCGATACTCACCACGCCGACACCTTTGAGCTGGGCTATCTTCTGCGCGATGCGCGTGTCTGCAAGATCTTCCACCGCCGTGAGCGGCATCACTTTCGACGTGATGCCGAGCGTCAGGATCGGCGCGTCAGCGGGGTTGACCTTGGCGTAGATCGGCGGGGCCGGCAGATCCTGTGGCAGCAAGGTCTGTGCGGCACTGATGGCAGCCTGCACTTCCTGTTCGGCGACATCGATCGCGAGATCGAGATCGAATTGCAGCACGATCGAGGACGCACCCGCCGAGCTGCTCGAAGACATCTGGTCCAAGCCAGGCATCTGTCCGAACTGCTTTTCCAGCGGTGCCGTAATCGCCGACGCGATCACCTCCTGGCTGGCTCCGGGATAGAAGGTCTGGACCTGGATGGTGGGATAGGCCACCTCGGGAAGCGCCGATAACGGCAATTGCAGGTAGGCGATGAAGCCGGCGACGACTACGGCGACCATCAACAGCGTGGTCGCAACGGGACGCAGGATGAAGATGCGTGACGGATTCATGCGTCTACGCGCGTGCGGCGCGCCGTCACTGTCCAGTACCGGTGTGAGAGCGAACGTGCTCCAACTGCTTGCCGCCATGCGCTGGCAGTACGCTTTTTCCGCCTGGCGCGCGGGCTGCCTGCAGCGGCGCTCGGTTGGGCAGCAACACGGCGGCACCGTCGCGGAGGCGATCGCCACCTTCCGTCACGACGACATCGCCCGCGACGAGGCCTGAGGTGACGGCAATACGCTCGCCGTCGGCCGCGCCCAGAACCACCGGCCGAACCGTGACCGTATTGTCGGAGTTGACGCGATAAACGAACGTGCTCGTGGCGCCATTCGAAGCGCCGCGCTGGATCGCTGCATTGGGTGCGATGACCTGGTTCTGCAAATCCTTCAGGCGCAGCCGAATGTTGACGAACTGATTGGCGAACAGCAGGCCCTTCTCATTGTCGAACAGCGCGCGCAGCTTGATCGTGCCCGTGCTGGCGTCGATCTGATTGTCGACCGTCGACAGCGTGCCGTCGGCAAGCTTGACGGTATCGCCGCGATCGTAGGCCTCGACCGTCAGCGTTGCCCCCTCCTGCAAACGCTGCATGATGGCAGTCACGTTGTCCTCCGGAATCGAGAACAGGGCGCTGATGGGTTGCAATTGAGTGACCACGACGATTCCGCTCGGATCGTTGGCCGTGACGTAGTTGCCCTGGTCGACCTGGCGTAGACCGACGCGTCCGGTGAGCGGGGAAACGATGCGCGTGTACTGCAGATTCAGCTGCGCGCTGCTGACTTGCGCCTGGTCGGCCGCAGCCGTGCCTTCGTACTGCCGGACCAGGGCCTGTTGCGTCGCGAGCTGCTGCTCGGCGATGGAGTCCTCGGCGAGCAGCCCCTGATAGCGCTTCAGATCCAACCGTGCATTGACCAACTGGGCCTGGTCGCGCTCCAGGGTTGCCTGCGCCTGCTTGCGGGCTGCTTCATAGGGCCGCGGGTCTATCTGCGCCAGCAAGTCGCCTTCGTGGACGAGCTGTCCTTCCTGAAATGCAACTTTCTGCAACTGCCCACTGATTTGAGCCTTAACGGTCACCGTGGCCAGCGGCGTAATCGCGCCCAATGCGGGAATGCGCAGGGGAACGTCGCCGGTGGTCACCGTCGCCACCGCGACAGCGATGGGCGCGTTCGACCCTGCGCGCCGGTCACGCTGTGCCGCTGCTTGCGCGAAGGGATGAAGGACGCCCAGAAGGATCGCAAGCGCGACGACCGCTGCGCTGCTCACCGCCAGGATCCTGTGCTCACGAACGAAAGTCATGAGTTGCTGTACTGGCACGATGATCTCGTTGTGCTCGGTTGTTACTGGGCGGTCAACGCGCCATTTCAGGACAGCGTGATTCCGATAGCCGTCTTCATGGCGGACAACCCGCATTCACACGGGGTTGATTGGCAGCTGCCACCGTCGCGTCAACTGTGGCCGCGTTCGATAGACCCGAGATGTCAGTTGGGCTCGGCTTTATTGCAACTGTAAGCGTGCGGCCGGCCATGGCTCTGTCTGCACCGAAGCTTCGCTGCTGGCTCGATTGTCGACGCGCTGCCATTTCACGTGAAATCCAACGACCTTGCGCTGCAATCCACGCGCAACCACCCGTGACGATTCTTCGCTCGGACAGCGGACACCCGATGGGAGCGGACATGAGACCTGCAATGTTCAGTGCGTACTCACCGCCTGCTCTGACGCTCGGCCTCGGTGCTGCGCTGGTCACGGCTGGCCTTGGAGGCTGCATGACCGCGCCGCCTCGTGTGTACAGCCACAGCGTCGCGGTAGCGCCGATCGCACCGCCATCGACTCAAGTGATGTTCTATCCGAACGCAGGCCAGTCCCCGGAGCAACAGGATCGCGATCGCTATGAGTGTTATCGCTGGGCCGTGCAGCAGGCACGGTTCGACCCAGGGGCGCCGCAGGTACCGCCCCACCAACGAGTGGATGTCGTGTCGGCAACGCCACCCGGCGCCAACACCGCAGCGGGCGCGGTGACCGGTGCGATCCTCGGTGCGGCGGTGGCGCGACCGCGCAATGCAGGCGGCGGCGCCATTCTCGGTGCGGTGACGGGAGCAATCATTGGCGCCAATTCCGACGCGCAAAACACGGCGCAAACGCAACGGCTGCAGGAACGCTACGACGCACGCGAGGCACAACTGAATGCGCAGCTCGATCAGCAAGCGGACAAGTTTCGGCGCGCGACGAGTGCGTGTTTGGAAGCGCGTGGCTACACCGTGCGGTGAGCGCCCGCCGACATTCGTGCAACCGCATTCTCTCGTACTGAATCACCCATTGAGGAAACCGGTCATGCATGCTCAGGATCACTTGCGAAAGACGGGTCCCACTGCAGCAGCGCTCGGGCTTCTCGCGCTCGTGCTAGGCATGGCGGCACTGTCGAACGGCGCACGGGCAGATACGGACGAGGATGCCCGCTTCGGCCGTCGTCAAGGTGAAGTGTTCGATAGCCGCTATCACCACGATCGCTTCTATCCTGCTCGCGGTGCGGGAGTGCGTGCCTTGCCGCGAGCAGCGGTGTCCGTGCCGTTTCGCGGACGGCCGTATTACTTCCATGACGGAATCTGGTACCGACCCTCTGGACCTCGCTTTGTCGTGATAGCGCCGCCGTTCGGTGCGGTGGTGCCGTTTCTGCCGGGCTCCTACACCGCCGTGTGGTTTGGCGGAGTGCCCTACTACTACGCCAACGACGTCTACTACCAATGGCTGCCCGATAGACGCGGTTACGTCGTAACGCCTCCACCGCCCGAGGCGAATGTGAGCACGCAGCCGCCAGCCTCCGTGGCCAACGATGAGCCGTTTGTTTATCCGAAGAATGGCCAAAGCGAGCAACAGCAAGGGACGGATCGTTACGAGTGCCATCGCTGGGCAACGAATCAGACCTCATTCGATCCCACGCGCGATAGCGCAGTCACGTCACCCGAAGATGCACACGCGAAGCGTGCGGACTACTTCCGTGCGATGAGCGCCTGCCTCGAAGCACGCGGCTATACCGTGCGATGAGGGCTCAGGGATGTTCATCCAGAGACCCTCGATCGGCGGCGGCGAGTCGCGACGATTCCAAAGCGATGAGGAGCAATGCAATGTGTAACCCAGTGAGCCATGTCGCGATGAAGGCGGCAATCGCGTTTGGCGCTGTTTGCTCGAGCCTGCTCACGGGCTGTGCGAGAACGACAGCCGCACCCACGAACTACTATGAGGTGCGTCTCGAGGCGACGGCGAAGAATCAGGACGATTGTAGCGAAGAGGTCTCCATTGAATTCGCACCGGTGAAGGTGGCACCGGCGCCCGTTGGTTCTCTGTATCAGTCCGAGAGCTACGTGGATCGGCCGCAGATCGTTGGCAAACCCGTCCTTGACGGCCCGAACAACTGGGAGTGCCACTTCACGTACCGTAGTCGCAACTTGTCACCTGGCACGTGGCGGATTACCGGCATGTTCCCCTCGCCGGTCAACGCCGATTATCCGGCGATCGCGCAGACCTGTGAGCGCGACGTGGTTCCAGGCCGGCAGGGTCGCGTGCGCCTCGATCAGGAGGAAGGCTGCACAGAATTCGACGCGCCTGGAACGGAAATGGACAGGCGCAGCAAGGCTGTGCCCTGATTGCGGATGCGTCGAACACCACAGAGATCCAGGTCAGGCAGGGATTGCGGTCTGGATTGGACTGACGGATCGGTGCCGTCCGTAGCGGCGTGCGGAACCGCTTTAAGGATCGCGGAATCTCCGGGACGCGTA
>DATELY010000031.1:0-46816 GCA_035276085.1 Steroidobacteraceae bacterium
GCCGAAACTCGACGTTGGGTTCGGAGAGGAAGACGTGGGCCAGCCAGTTCATGTCGACGCTGGTAACAGGGGCAGGAGTGGATCGCAAGCGGCGTGTTGGTTGGGTGCCGTTGGTTGCCCCCACCCCAACCCTCCCCCGCTGCGCAGGGGAGGGGGCACGAACGGCGCACCAAGATTCTGACTCCCTCCCCTGCGCAGCGGGGGAGGGTTGGGGTGGGGGCAACCAATCGCACACCGCTTGCGATCCACTCCCGCCCCTGTTACCAGCGTCGACATGAACTGGCTGGCCCACGTCTTCCTCTCCGAACCCAACGTCGAGTTTCGGCTCGGGAACCTGCTCAGCGACATCGTGCGCGGGGAGGATCGTGCAGCCGTCGGTGCGGAATTCCTGCGCGGGGCGCAGCGACACCACGCGATCGATGCGTTCACGGACTCGCATCCCGTCGTGAGGCGCAGTCGCGGACGCATCGTGAGTGTGCCGCGCCGGTTCGGCGGCGTGCTGGTCGATATCTTCTACGACCATCTGCTCGCGTCGACGTGGGAGCGCTATGCGGCCGTGCCGCTCACGACCTTCACCGCAGCGTTCTACGCCGATGCACGCGCCAGCTCCGTGGTTCTGCCACCCCCTGCACAGCTCGCGCTCGACCGGATCGTGCGTTACGACCTGCTCAGCTCATATCGCGAGATGGCGGGCGTGAGGCAAGCGCTGCGCGGTGTGTCGATGCGACTTGCGCAACGCTGGCAGCGCGAGTTTGCATTGGAAGCGGGCGTAGCCGATCTCGTCGCGCATCACGACGCGTTCGAGCATGACTTCGCGGAGTTCTTCCCTGAGCTCCGCGCGCATGTCGATTCCCTCGGTTGCTGTCGCCGTGGCCCGTCGTTCGAGTGATCGCCACCGGTCGCGTATCGAGAGCGCGAGCAACCCGTGTACTCTCGCGGACCGCATTACCCATGGCACGTGCCGGATCATGCCCAGACAACGCCGCAGCAAGTCGCTCGAAAAAGTGGCCCGCAGCATCAAAGACAGCGACGCATTCGTCGAGCACGTCTTTGGGATTGCCGCCCGCTACCGATCTCACTACGAACTGGAGACCGGATCCCGGGGGCGGGAGATCCGGCAGGCAATCAAACTGTTCGAAAAGCACGCGGCCGCGCTGGGCGCGTGGCTGCACAGAGCACAGAAGAGCTCGACGGCCGAGCACGAGGCACTCGGCGTGTTGAGCTCGGCTCTGCATGGCTCGGCTGCGGCGGTCCGACCTCAGGCGATCGCAACCGAACTGTGGCTGCACAGCGCAGCGGGTGCGAGCGAGCGTGCGTTGACGACACTCAAGCGCAGCCCGCTACAGAGCGCGCCGCGCGCTGCTGCCGAAGCGTTACGTGCAACCTTCGAGCACCACGGCTTGAAGATGTCGTATCGGACCCAGCCTGAAAATCCCGGCGACGTCATTCGTTTGTTCTGTGCCCTTGCCAAGGACTCAGGCGATGCCGACATGACGGCGACAACCGCGAGGCAATGGCTGAAGGTGGGAACCGCCGCCGTGTCAGGCAAACTGGCTTGAGTTCCTGCGATCGTCGCGAGCCTTTCTTGTCGACCACTGTTGCTGAAGCTCGTCGTCCGGTACGCACTGGCGTACTCCTCGCCGCCGCTGGCGCCGTCGGTTTCGCCGGCAAGGCCGTCATCGTCAAGCTGGCGTATCGCCATGGCGTGGATGCGATCACGCTGTTGATGTATCGCATGCTGTTCTCGCTGCCGCTGTTCCTGGTCGCCGCATGGTGGTCCGGGCGCGGCAAGCCGCGGTTATCGGCGCACGATTGGCGTGTACTGTTCGCCCTCGCCTTTACCGGCTATTACCTCGCGAGCGTGCTCGACTTCCTCGGCCTCGAGTACATCAACGCGAGCCTCGAACGACTGTTGCTGTATCTGACGCCCACCGTCGTGCTCGTCTACAGCGTCATCGTTTCCAAAACGCAGGTGCATGCGCGACAGTGGCTGGCGTTGGCAGTGAGCTACGCGGGCGTGCTGCTCGTGTTCGGGCATGACTTGCAAGTGAGCGGCAGCCACATTGCGCTCGGCGCGTCGTTGGTGTTCGGCAGTGTGATCAGTTACTCGATCTACCTGATCTACAGCGGTGAGGCAGTGAAGCGCCTGGGAGCACTCCGTATCACCGGCGTTGCGACGAGCCTCGCGAGCGTGCTGTGCATCGCTCAGTTCTTGCTGCTGCGTCCGCTCAGCGCTGCGGCCGTCGCGCCTCAGGTGATCTGGCTTTCGCTGCTCAATGCGACGCTCTGCACCTTCCTCCCCGTGCTGCTCGTCATGCTGGCCCTCGAACGGGTCGGCGCCGGCATCACCACGCAAGTGGGCATGATCGGCCCGGTCGCCACCATCGGGCTCAGCGTCATTTTCCTCGGCGAGCGCTTCAACGTCTGGATGGCCGCGGGTACGGCGCTCGTACTCCTCGGGATCTGGCTGCTGCCGCGACGGCGCTGACCCCAGCGCTGTCACGGCGTAGGAACAAACGTACGAAACGTACGTTTATCGACTGCGACCGGACGCGAGTGGCGCCCACAACGACAGTCCGCCGCGGTCGCGCATCAACCTCCGCGAGGACTTGCGCATGAGCGCCATCTTTGGCGTCGTAGGGGCGGCTACGCCCGCAGAATTGATGGAGATGAGTCGCCGCCTGGGCCATCGCGGTCCGCAGTCCGCGTGGCATGAAGTCGCCCCGGGCGTATTCCTCGGTCAACTGAGTCCCTCAGGGCGCGCCATCGCTTGCGCCCGCGAGCTGGCCATCGTCGTGGACGGCTCGCACGCCCTGGACTACGGCTCCCCGGATTGCGTGGCTGACTCCTTCGCCACGAGCCGCGATGCCTGCGATCTGGACCGCCTCAAGACGCCGTTCACGCTGGCTGCCTGGGATGAGCGGATGCAGTGTCTCTGGCTGGCACGCGACTTCCTCGGTCTCAAACCCCTGCATTACTGCCGTTTGCCCGGCGGCGGCGTTGCGTTCGCGACGGAATACAAAGCACTACTGGCATTGCATGCAGTGCCGGCCGTCGCGGACTTGGATGCATTGCAATTCATGCAGATCTACAAGGCCGTGCCGCCGGGCAAAACCCTGCTGCGTGGTATCGAGCCTGTGCCGCCGGGTTGTGTCATGCAACTGGACCGCTCGGGCGAAGTGCAATTGATCGACCACATGCCGCCGATCGCGCTCGATGTGCGGCCGATCAGCGAAGCCGCCGCGTGCGCCGAGCTCTTGCAGCGCCTGCACGCAGCGACTGCACCGATGGTCGCCGGCCGCAGCTCGATCGGACTCGCATTGAGCGGCGGCATCGACTCGCTCAGCACCGCATTCCTGGCGCGATCGTGTGCTCCGCAAGCTGAGTTCACGGCCTTCACGGCGGGGCATGGACCCGATGATCCGGAGGTGGTGACGGCGCGCAGAGCGATGGAGCACCTCAAAGGCTCGCATCAGATGCTCGTCGTCTCGAACGAGGAATTGAGCGCCCAACTGCCGCTCGCGGTGTGGCACCTGGAAAATCCCATCGGGCGCAGCGAAACCTTCCAGTTCCTCAGCGTAGGCCGCATGGCGCGAAAGGCCGGATTCGATTTTCTATTGAGCGGGATGGGCGCAGACCTGCTGTTCGGCGGCATGCCACGGCACAAAGTGCTGTGGATGGCAGAAGCGATGCCGTTCCTCGCGCAGGACCTGCTCGCTTTCTTCGGCGCCACGCAAACCGGCCGCCTGCCCGACCGGCCGCTCGCGCGCGCGATGACCCACTTGTACTACCGCGGCCGCTTGCCCGAGGTACCGAGCGTCTTCGACGCCCAGTTCATGACCGATCCCGACCTCATCGCCGAGCCGGGCCCCGAGTTCATCAATCGCTGTCTCATGCTCGACGGCCAGGAACCGACGAGCCGCACGCTCGCGCGCATCGAACGGCCATTGCAGGCCTTCGGCGTCGAGTACGGTTCGCCCTATCTCGACAAATCGATCATCCAGTTCGCGTTCACGCTGCCGAGCCGTCTCAAGATCCGGCGTGGCAAGCAGAAATACATCCTGCGGCAGGCGATGCGCCCGTTGATGAGCGACGACCTGCGCAACGTGCCGAAGGACCTGATGCGCATGAGTCAGAACGGCGCCTTCGCACACACGCTGCAGCAGCTCGCCGACCGCTATCTGAATCGCGAGCGCGTGCTCGCTCGCGGGTTCTTCGATCTCGCACAAGTGGATGCCGTACGCAGCGCGTGCCGCGGCGCCTATCACCCTGAGACCGCCATGCGACTGTGGACGCTGATCGTCTCCGAGCTGTGGGCCGAGATCTACATCGATGGTCGTGGGCGCCATCCCTTCGTTGGCGCGGAACCGCCGGCGATCCCCGAACGCGCGACGGAGCGGGCCGAATCCAGCGCCCCGCGCTGATTGCACCGGGCGTTCCTCCGCCCCGAAAGCGGCGGAGGGGCGGGATGGGGGCGCTTCGTTTGCTGCTGTGGGCAAGTTTGCCCCCACCCTGTCCCTCCCCCGCTCCGCAAGGGAGGGGACGCTCATCCACGCTTTTTTCACGAGCTTCGGCAGCCCGTTGAGCTCGGGCCGCAGCCAGGCGCAAGATCGAAGCCACCCCCGTGGCGCGCGCCATTCCAATGCCCACTCTCTACAACAGCATCCTCGAAACCATCGGCGACACCCCGATCGTGCGCATCAACGCGCTCGCGCCGGGTCACGTGTCGTTGTATGCGAAGCTCGAGGCGTTCAATCCGATGGGCTCGGTCAAGGATCGCCTCGCGTTGGGTGTGATCGAGGACGCCGAGTTCACGGGCAAGCTCAAGCCCGGGCAGACGGTGATCGAGGCGACGAGCGGCAACACCGGCATCGGCCTGGCCATGGTGTGTGCGCAGAAGGGATATCCGCTGGTCGTCGTGATGGGCGAGAACTTCAGTGTCGAGCGGCGCCGGCTGATGCGCTTCCTCGGCGCCAAGGTCGTGCTCACGCCGGCCGCATCGAAGGGCAGTGGCATGCTGGCCAAGGCAACCGAGCTCGCTCAGACACACGGCTGGTTCCTTGCGCGTCAGTTCGAGAACGAAGCGAACGCCGATATGCACTCGCGCACCACGGCACCGGAGATTCTCGCGGCATTTGCCGGCAAACGGCTCGACTACTTCGTGACGGGCTTCGGCACCGGCGGCACGTTGAAGGGCGTTGCACGCGTGCTGCGTGAACGCAGCCCCCACACCCGGATCATCGTGTGCGAGCCGGATAACTCGCAGGTGCTCGGCAGCGGCATCCCGCAACCGCGCCATGCGGATGGCGCGCCCGCGAGCAGTCATCCGACCTTCCGTCCGCATCTCATGCAAGGCTGGAGTCCCGACTTCATTCCCAAGCTGACCGAGGATGCGGTGACAGCCGGCTCGATCGATCGGGTCATTCCCGTGAACGGTGGCGACGCCCTGCGCCTGGCACGCGAGCTCGCGCTGAAGGAAGGCATCTTCTGCGGCATCACCTCGGGTGCCACGTTCGCAGCGGCTCTGCAGATCTGCGCTGACGCTCCGCCGGGCAGCACGATCCTGTGCATGCTTCCCGATACGGGCGAGCGCTACCTGAGCACGCCGCTCTTCAATGACATCGCCCCGGAAATGAATGCAGAGGAGTGGGCGATTTCGAAATCGACTCCGAGCTTCCGCTTCGACGTGACGCCGACTGCAGCGCCGGGCCCCGCGACGACTCCGGCGATCGTCCTGCCCGAAGCAGCGGAGTTCGTCGAGCGTACGGTCAAGGATCGCGAACGACCTGTCGTGATGTTTGCATTGGAGTGGTGCGAGTTCTGTTGGGCCGCGCGCAAGCTGTTCACGCGGTTCGGCATCGCCTTTCGCTCCGTCGACCTCGATTCAGTCGAATACCAGCGCGATGACCGTGGCGGGAAGATCCGCGCGGCACTGGCGGCGAAGACATCGATGACGACGATTCCGCAGATCTTCGTCGGCGGTGAGTTCATTGGTGGCTGCGCGGACTTGTTGGAGGCCTGTAAGAGCGGGCGACTGCAGCTGCTGTTGGACCAGAGTCATGTCGAGTGGGATCGGAGTGTCCAGGTGGATCCATTCAGTTTTCTGCCGGGGTGGATACAGCCGCGGTGAGTGGGTTGCCCCCACCCCGCGCCCACATCACTCCGTTGTCACCTGCACCTCCACCCTCATCGACACGAACGCATCGGTCGGTCCCGTGAAGCTGCCATTGAGTGGGATCGCCTGGGCGGGGTCGCGAGTCACGGCCACACGAATCAAATTGCGTCCGCCGATCTGAGCATTGGTGGGATCGATCTCGACCCAGCCGGCGCCCGGCAAGAACACCTGCAACCATGCATGCGTGGCGCCGTCACCGAGCAGACCGCTGCGTGCGCCAATCAACTTTTCATCGTAGAGATAGCCCGAGACGAAGCGCGCGGCGAGACCGAGACTGCGCACCGCTTCCATCATGAACAGCACGAGGTCACGGCAGCTGCCCGTGCCGAGCTCGAGGGTCTCGAGCGGCGATTGCGTACCCTCGGCATTGCGTGCTGCGTAGGTGAACTGCTGTTTGATGTCGCTGGTCATGCTGGTCAGCACCTCGAGTGTGCTGCCGGTCGGGGACTTTTCGACCTGCGCCTTCGCCCAGGCGTCGATCTTGTGGGCGGGATCGGGGTAATGCCTCTCTTTCGTGTGACCCAGGTCGAGTGCATCGTCGGCGGAATAGCTGAACGGAAACGTCTGCGCGTAGGCTTCGATCCCGATTTCCTTCTCGGCTGCAGGAAAATGCTCCGCTCGAAAGGACGACTCGAACGTGAGCGCGGCAGAGGCGCCTTGGAATGTCGCGATGACGATCGAGTTGCCGAACACATCGTGCATCCAGCGCAGTGCACTGGCCGGCGGATCGATGACGAGCGCAGTGTCGATCAGCCGCAGGTCATGACTATCGCGTGGCCGTGACATCAGCCGATGCTCCCCGAACTCGACGGGTTGCTTGTATGAGTACGCCGTCTTGTGCCGGACGTGGAGGATCGTCATGAGGACTGCAGGCGCAACGAAGGGGCCTGCAGAACTCGGGGTGCGTACGCGGAGTTCCTGGTCAGCGCACGCTTGCCAGCGCCGCCCCGATGAGCTTCTCGCTCACGTCCCACAGCCTGCGCGCACTGATCTCGTTGCTTGCGGCGCGACTCGTGCGTGCCGCGTGGCGCTTCACATAGTAGCCGCCCGTTTTGCCCTCCATCTCCGGCGCAGTCGCAAGCCACACGACGGTATCCGCGCCTTGTTCGGCAGTCAGACTGAATGGCCTGGCGAGTTTGTAGAGCAGAGCTGTCCAGCGATCTCCATGCCGTTCGAAGTTGGACGACACCAGACCGGGGTGCATTGCATTCACGGTGATCCGCTCGTTGCTCACGCGTCGTGCCAGCTCACGCGTGAACAGTACATTTGCCAGCTTGCTTTGCGCATAGGCAGTGGTGGTCGTGAACTTGCGGCGCAGCTGCAAGTCGTCCCATTGCATGTCGCGCACGAACTTGTGGGCCGCCGAGCTCACGTTGACGATGCGTGCGCCCTGCGCCACCCGCAGCAACGGCAGGAGTCGACGGGTGAGCAGGAATGGCCCGAGATGATTGCCAGCGAACAAGGACTCGAAGCCATCGCTCGTTTCGCGACGCTGATCGCAGATGCCGCCGGCATTGTTGACGAGCACATGCACGCGGCTCGTGAGTGCGGCGATTTCCTGAGCGACGCGTTCCACCTGTTTGATCGATTCGAAATCCGCAAGGAGTCCGTCGATACGGGCGCCGGGAAACTCCGAGCGGATCTCGTGCAGCGTTCGATTCAGACGTTCGCGCGTGCGCCCGAGCGCGATGACGTGCCAGCCTCGAGCCACGAGCGCACGCGCCGTCGCTGCACCGATCCCGCTGCTGCCGCCGGTGACGACGGCAATTTTCGATTGCTCTGCAGGCAAGCACCTAACCCGTGCCGCTCATCGGCTTTCGAATAGAAGACCTGATTATGGCGGTACGGAGTCTCTGTGAGGTAGTGATGCGTGCCTAGTTGGAAAGAAGCGGTTGGCGGTTGGCGGTTGGCGGTTGGTCAGAGCGCTACCGCTTTCATCCCTTCGGGGTCGTGCGCAGCGCGATGGGGAACTAGTAGGAAAGGGCTACAGGCTACAGGCTACAGGCTACGGCCAGAGAGGAACCCTTTCATCCCTCGGGATGAAAGGGCGGCAGCGCCTCTGACCAACCGCTAACCGCCAACCGCTAACCGCCAACCGCTTCTTTCTACCAGCAGCCACCGCTCTCAGCCCGGGGCGGGCAATGCACGCTGGTTCTGCAGCACCTTTGCGCGGCGCTCGGCTTCTTCGGCGCTGATGTTCTCGTTCGCGGCCGCAAGCTCGCTGCCGACCGCCATTCCGCGTTGCACGCCAGGTCGCGAACCCACGTCGGCAAGCCAGCGCTTCACGTGTTTGAATTCATCGAGCGATTGTCCCAAGGCTTCACCGCGCGTCGCCCATGGGTAGCTGATGACGTCGGCTATCGAGAAGAACTCTCCGGCGAGATAGCGGCGATCGTACAGGCGATTGTTCATCACGCCGAGCAGCCGGTTCACTTCGTCGTCGAAGCGCCGCAGCGCGTAGGCGACATCGCCGTTCCTGGGTTCCTGCGCGGCGCGACCGAAGTGACCCCGCTCGCCGAACTTGGGACCTTGATTCGCCATCTGCCAGAAGACCCATTGCGCCACCTCGTACTTTTCGTGCATCGCCTGCGGCCAGAGCCTCCCGGTCTTTTCGGCGAGGTACATCAAGATCGCACCGGACTCGAAGATCGAGATCGGCGCGCCACCACCCTGCGGCTCGCGATCCACGATCGCGGGCATGCGGTGATTCGGATTGAGGCGCAGGAATTCGGCCTTGAACTGATCACCGCGACCGATGTTCAGCGGGATGAGGTTGTACGGCGTGCCGGTCTCTTCCAGAAAGATGGTGACCTTCTTGCCGTTGGGCGTGGGCCAGAAATACAGGTCGATCATGGGCGCGCTCCGGAGTCGTCGATGACTGCCACCGTACACTCCGCGAGCGGTCGCGTTAACGGCTTCCTGGGAATAGGACTATTCCGCGAAAGAGCGGCTGGCGCTGACTCTAGTGGCTGATTGTGGACTGTCAGGGTGAGCGGCCGGCTGGCGAGCTGGCCGGCTGGCCAGAAGGTTCTGTCAGGCTTCTGGCCAGCCGACCAGCAAGCTAGCAAGCGTCTCAAAACGCCCCTAGTTGCACTTCACCACGACGTCCGTGACGTTCGCGCCGCCGACAGTGCCGGTCGCACCGCTGGTCACCGCGCATAGCGCATTCGCCACCACTGCGATGCTGTAGGTCGTGCCACTCAACAGCGGCGTCGGAAAGATGAACGTCGGTTGCGCAATCGTCGCGATGGCGGTTTCGCCGCCATTGATCTGCAACTGCACACCGAGATTCGGGAAGCTGAAGCCGGTCGCCGTGCCGCCCACCGTGAAAGATCGTGTGTTGCAAGCGATGCTCACACTGCTGACGTCGGCGCTACTCACGGTACCCGCGCCGCCGCTCACGACGCAGTCCTGCGTGGGATTGGCCGGCTGCGCAGCCACCGACACGTTGTAACCCGCACCGATCGCGATGAAGCCTGGAAACTCAAAGCTCGTCGTGCCCGCGGCGAGTGAGATCGTGTCGCCGCCGTTGTTGAGCAATTGCAGACCTTGGCCTTGCAGGCCACTGACTGAGCCACCGATGGCGAACTCCGTCGGCGCCGCGCAGCTGACATTGATCGTCACGTCGGCACCGCCGACTGTGCCTTCGGGACTGTCGATCGTGCACTCCTGCCGCGGCTTGCTGGGCCGCTTCTGTACGGACACCTTGTACTTGGTACCGCTATTCAGCGAAGTCGGGAAGTCGACGCTGCCATTGCCGGCGATGTTCAGGTCTTCTTTGACCTTGCCAGCGTCGTTGCGCAACGTGAGTCCATTGCCCTGCAGACCGGAGACGTTGACCTTCAATTTGAACTGTTTGGTCTTGCAGTCGATGGCGATGTTGTTGACGCTCGCACTGCCGACGACACCTGAGCCGTTTTTGATCGTGCATTCCTGTGTAGGATTCGACGGCTGCGTTGCGATGGTGACGGAGTACTGCGAGCCGCGCGGCAGAACCGTGCTGAACTGGAACGAACCCGAGCTGTTAATCGTCAGATTGTTCGCACCGTTCAGCTGCAGCACGAGACCGCTGCCCGCCAGCCTCTTCACCGTTCCACCGATCGACTGATCCGTGGTGCATGACACCGCCACGTTGGTGATATTCGCGCCATTGATGATCCCGGACGGATTGCTCACCACACAGGTTTGCTTGGGGCTGCGCGGTTGAGTGAGTACACGGACGCTGTACGTTGCGCCGTTCGCGACGAGTTGCGTGAAGCTGTACGTTGCGTTCGCGGTCGCGTTGATCACTTCGCTGCCATTCAATTGCAACTGCAAACCGGACCCGCTCAATCCCGACACGCTGAAACCCACGCTGAAAGAATTGGCCGAGCAGGTCACGGCCACGTTCGTCACATCCTCGGTGCCCACCGTGCCGGTGTTGTTGTTGACCGAGCAGACTTGCGCTGGGTTCGAGGGATCCGTCACGACACGGACGTCGTAGGTCGAGCCGGTTGCGAGCGGCGTACCGAAGCTGAATTCGCCATCGGCGTTGACGGTCAGGTTGTCGGCATTGTTGTTCTGCAAAACCAGACCCGTGCCCACGAGACCGCTCACGGTGCCACCGACAGCGAAGTTCTGTGCATCGGGTGTCGAGCAGGTGACACTGATGTTGGTCACGTCGTCCTTGGCAACGGTGCCCACGCCACCGACCACGGAGCAGCTCTGCGTGGGACCGGTCGGCTGGGACAGAATGGTGACGTTGTAGCCGCCGCCATCGGCAATCGCCTGGCTGAAGGTCAAGCGTCCATTCGCAGCCACCGGGATATCGTCGGCGCCATTGTTCTGCAGGACGAGTCCATCGCCGACCAGACCGCTGACGGTCACACCGATCGTGAATGAGTTACTGCCACTGCCGCCGCCGGCGGGCGGCGGCGATGAGCCATCACCGTCTTCGACGCTACCGCTGCCGTTCGAACAACCGAACAGCGCAATACCGAAGAGATAAACAACGAAGCCCCAGGTACCCGCGCGCTGCAGCGCCATCTTGTATTCCCCACGTAGAAATTCTCCCGCTACGTGTCATATCTATGCGGCGTGACAAAGGTTCCGGCGTTAGGGGGAATTGCGACGGGTGGAGGCGGTTTTGTAGGAATTCGATGTACTTCGTCGTGACCGGCATACGTTCCAAGCGTCTTCCGGATGGGGGAGCTACCTGACTTGCAACCGCCGCTCCGTTCGCACGAGCACTGTCGCGATCACGAGTAACAGCGCCATTGCACTGGCCGCGAGTGCATTGCGTGCCCCGATCCAACCGCCGACGAAGCCCACTGTGAGACCGCTGAAGGTTCGCAGCCCTAACGCGGCCATCGTGAACAACCCCAGTACGCGGCCGCGGATCTCGGCGGGCGCATTGAGCTGCACCAGTGTCTGCACCATGGCACTGAACGACAGCTCGACGAAGCCGGCGATGAACAAGAGGAGCAGCTCGAGCGGATAGAACTGAGTGAGAGCGAAACCGGCGAGCGCCAGACACCACAGCATCGCCAGCAGGAACGCCGTGCGCGGATGCGGCGACAACAACCCGCGACTCTCGAGCACGATGGTGGCAAAGAGCGCGCCCACTGCGTCGGACACGAGCAGAGCGCTGTACGAGAAGTCAGCCTCGCGGTGACCCAGGTCATCGGCGAAGGACGGCATCTGCGCCTGGTACGCGTTGCCGATGAAGAACGATGCCGCGCCTCCGAGCACGATCATGGACACGAGTATCGGAATGCCGCGGACGTCGCGCGCAGTCCGGATGATGTCGTTCAATCCGCCTACGGGACCCGCAGTCTTCGCAACGGCTGGACCGCGTCCGCGCAACGGCGCCACCTGCAACCAGACGATTGCGGGCACGTACAACAGTGCATTCAACGCAATGCCGTACGTAGGACCCAAGGCGAGCATGAGGCCGGCGCCCACGGCGGGACCGGCAAGCAAGCCCAGGTAGCGCGCACTGGCGTTGAGCCGCACGGCACTCGGCAGCAGCTCGGGCGAGACGATGTCATGGATGAGTACTTGCGTGGGCGGTGCCCACAACACACCCGACAATCCATGCACGATGAGCAGGACGACCGCATGCCACACCTGCAGCGTGTCCGTGTAGAACAACACGCTCCAGCACAGCGACACGAGCATGAACAACACCAGCCCGATCTGCGCGATGCGGCGCGGATTGAAACGGTCGGCGAGTGCACCGGCAAACACCGAGAGCAGCAGGAACGGAATCCAATGCGAGACGACTGCGAACCCGGCCAGCATGGGCGAGTGAAACTTCTGGAACAGCACCCAGTAGCTGATCACATGCTCGCAGCTGTCCGCAGCGGACATGCACATTGCGCCGGTGAAGAAGCCGCGATAGTTGCGGTCATGCAGGGCTGCGAATGAGCGATTCGATGCAGTGGCCAAAGACGATTTCCTTGTTGTTTGCAAAAGGCTGCTGTCGAACGACGCGTGCGTCAAAGCTCGCGGCGGCACGACTGCCCCATTGACAGTGTGAGGTAGTGTCTCCTACCGTGCGCTCACTGTCAGGTGAACACTCGTGCCTCGCACGCGTGTGAACGGGAAGCCGGTGATCGTCACTTCAATCCGGCGCTGCCCCCGCAACGGTAGTCGAGACAAGCTGCATCGCTGCAGCCACCGTGCGAACGCTCATCGAGCGCCGGCACGGGAAGGTGGGTCGTTGATCGCAACGCCTCTCTCGAAAGCCCGGAGACCGGCCTGCCAGCACATTCCAGCATCGCGGCGGGCGATGGGCTGCTGGGCTATTCGCGTCCACTCCCCTGTCGTTTGCGTCGTTGCTGGCGGTCGTCAGTCAGCCGTGCGGCCACGCATGGGAAGAGAAGCTTCATGTCTAGGGCTGGGTCGGCGCGAGGCGAATTCTTCGTTGGTATCGCACTGTTGCTTGCGATGTGCGCCACGCGTATGCGCTGGGTCGCAAGCGATGATCATTTCGGCGCCGGCACCGGCTTACCGGATGCGAGCTGGGCAATCTTCTTCCTGGCGGGCTTGCTGACAGCCCGATTGCGATGGCCCGCGTTACTTCTCGCGAGCGCCGCTACGTTGGACGCGATTGCACTGCGCATCGGCGTGAGCAGTTATTGCGTCACGCCGGCGTATGCGTTTCTGTTGCCCACGTATCTCACGTTGTGGGCAGGTGGCCGCTGGGCTGCGCTCGGGAACCAAGTCGGCGTTCGGCAGCTGGCTCGAACAGGCCTGGCGCTCGCAACCACTGTGACCGCTGCGTTCTTGATTTCGAATGTGAGCTTCTACTACCTGGCCGGCTATTTCGATGACATGCCGCCAGGGGTCTATGCCGATCGCGTGAGCCGGCATCTGCCCCACTATCTGCTCAACAGTGCGATGTATTGCGCGGTCGCTTGGTTGAGTGCGTATGTGTGGCAGGGATGGCGAGCAGTGGTGGCACGCGGGATCGGCGGCCAGAAGACGAAGCGCTGACGTCCAGTCCCCTCCCTAACTTCCAGTCCCCTCCCCTGCGAGAGCGGGGGAGGGTCAGGGTGGGGGCTTCTTCTCTTCACCCACCAACAACCGCATCGGCACCATACCCGACGACACGAAACCGTGCCGCGCATAGAACCGCTGTGCGGCCGCGTTGGCGCGATCGGTCAACAAGGTGATGCGCTTGCAGCCCTCAGCGCACGCCCGCTCGATCGCGTGCGAGAGCAGGAGCGAACCCACGCCGCGACCGCGCGCCTGAGGCGCGACGATCATGTCTTCCAGCAACGCCACGCGAGCGCCCAGTGCCGTCGACGTCGTGAACAACAGGTTCACCATGCCCAGGATCTGACCCGCTTCCCGCGCCACAAGAATGGTGCCGATGCCACTGTCCTCGATGATCCGCGCCAGACCTCGACTCTGCGCAGCTGTATCGGGCGTGAACTCGGCTTCCTGGGCGAACAGCACCGAGAGCAATGCGCTCAACGCGGGGATGTCGTTCGGCGTGGCTTTGTCGATCTGCATTGGAACGAGCGACCGGATTCTGCATCGATCACTGTGCGCCGGGGCTGACCCACGCAGGCAGCGCACGTTCTTCGGGCGTGTCGTACGCAGGGCTCGCGCAATCCGCGAAGATGTCCAGGCGCTCAGGCTTCGGTGCCCAGCCCAACTCGGCGCGCGCGCGTGGCGACACCGTGCGGCTGCAAGAAGAAAACACGATCGGGCCCGTGAAGCGGTCCCACACCTGGATCGCCTCTTCCACGGTCACGCTGCGAGTGGAGAGTTTCAGCTTGCGTGCAATCGCTTCCGCCATCGAGCGGTAGTTGAGCTCGCCGGAAACGGCGTGATACAGCGCACCCGCAATGCCTTTCTGCAATGCGAGCACGTAGAGATCGGCCAGATCCTCGACGTGCACGTTCGAATAGCAGTTCAAGCCACGACCGACGTAGCACACGCTGCCGGTCTTTTTCGCCGAGTGATACATGTCGGCGATGACCTTGCTGCCGCCGTTGCCCCAGACGAGTGGCGGCCTGATGCACATCGCGCGCACACCGGACTCGGCTCGCACCATCTTCTCCACTTCCAGACGCGGCGCGATCTGCCGACGGGGAACGAACTCGTCATCTTCCTTGAAGGTCTTGTCGAGCCAGTCGCCATCCGTGCGGATGGACAACAGGCTGGCACCACCGGTGAAGATGAACGTCTTGTTGCCGCCTTTGAGCAGGCCAAGCAGCGAGCTGACGACGCTGTGCTCTTCTGCATGCATCAACTGCGCGCTCCAGATGACTGCATCGGCCTGCCGTACCGCCGCCTCGTAGGTGGCCGCATTCATCACATCGCCGACGACCGTGCGGGCACCGATGGCGCTGAGCGCGGGTTTCGACCCCTCGCTGCGAGCGAATGCGTCGACGGTGTGACCGGCCTCGACCAACTTCACGATGACGTGCTTACCGATGTAGCCCGTGCCGCCAAAGACGAAGACTTTCATACGTGCACCGAAGCGTTGAATTAATTGCGTGATGGATGTGGCGGCACGTTAGCTCCAGAGACCGTGCATGGCGCTCGATGGGGCATGCCGAATGTGCCGGCATCATAATCCAAGGCGGTAGGGGCAAGGCTAGCGTTGCCCGCGCGGTGCGACTTCCGGGCAATCCGTTTTCAACTGCACTCGCGCCGCGCAAGCGCCACCCATTCCTTGTGGATGCTGTTGTAGTGCTTTCCCGCAACTTTGCTCTCGTTGACGACCTTCTCGAACAGCGCTCTTGCTTCCTGCGAGTTGCCCTGGCTCTTCAAGATGGACGCCAGACGACACACCGGCTCGGGTCCCGCGTAGTACCGGGTCAACGCTTGATATTCGTGTATCGCAGCATCCGTGTTGCCTTGCTGCTCCTGCGCCTTCGCATACAGCAGATGCCCTTCCGGCGATTTGTGCTTGGGATTCTTCTCCTTGAGCAGATCCAGCGTCGCAATCGTTGCAGCCGCATCCCCCAACCCAAACTGCGACCGGGCCAGCCCCAGCAACAAATGCGGATCATCGGCATGCAGCCCGCGCAGACAGCGCTCATAGAGCTGTCTTGCTTCTTCATACCGCTCCTTGCCCAGGCACTCCTCGGCAAGCTCCATGGCGTTCTGCACCGTATCTGCCCGCGCAAGATTTTGCGACGCGGCCTGCAGATCGCGATCGGGGTTGATCGCTTTAGTCAGCTTTCGCTTGGCACCACGCGCTGTCCGACTCTGTGTGAATTCGGGAAGCAGCTCGACAATCACATAGGCAAGCGTGCCGATCAGCGGGAAGAACAGGACGATGAATACCCAGGTCATGTTGCGACCGGTTCTCAGGATGTGGACGACGAGGGCCAACTGGATGACCAGGGAGACGATGAAATAGGGCATGTCCGTTCCTCAGGCGGTCAGTGACCGCGCGCACCCAGTCGCTGGTCAGATCGTATAGCTCCATCCGGCCTAACGTTAGCGTTCAGCGGCACGGGTTCTCGAGCGTCCGCTGGAGCGCTTTGTTGAATCCCCGCGGTACTGATCTGCGTACGCGTCGAGTAGGCGACGAATCATCCTTTGATAAGAGGTGTGATTGCGCTCGGCCGCCGTTTTGAAAAAATCGACACTTCTCCGGCTCAATGAAATGGTCACTTTCACGCCTTCGTCATCTACGACCAGCTGGTCGGGAGAGGGCAGGAAGTCACGAACCACTTCGGCTTCAATTGGCTCATTCGTGTATTTGATTCTCTTGCTCATAGATTCGCTTGCCCTTGCGCCAGTACCCCGCGCCAATGATGCGAATCACATCTGGGAGATGAATGCTCGCGGATATCCTTCGATGGGAAATGCAAATATGCAAACCTGACACCGTCAGCAATTCGAAGCAAGCACGCGTAGCGTGCGAACTTGATGCGCTTGTTAGGCAACAGTCTTGAGCTTTGCGCGCAAGAACTCAGGAGCAAGATCAGCTCCGTTGGGCCACACCAACGTTCGTAGTTCTCGGTTGAAGGAGCATCGGGAGAACTTCTCGAGATCCCGGAGTGGTTCAAACAACGGGCCGTCAAGATCTCTGGAGAGATCTACCTCTCCTTCAACTCCGTCGCTGAAGCGCAACCAGATCTTGAACTGCGAAACATAGTGGGCATCAACGATTCTCGGCAACATAGCTCTTACTCCAACGGTTCAATCTTCGGCAGCGGCTGCTGCGAGATTGCCAAAGACCAAGCCTTCAGAAGCTCCTCTTGATGCAGCAGCCGCCATTCCTGCACATGCGCCAGGGCGCGCCTTGGAAGATGCCCATTAAGCTCCCCAGTGCTGATATTGATCGTAGCTTCGTAATCGCCGTAGATCGCATGAAAGTGCGGCGGCGCATGGTCGCGGTAGTACATCGCAATGACGATACCGAGGAAGCGGCTGAGCTCTGGCATTCGCAGAGTCTAGCGCCGAAATCCTGCTGTTGCCTAACTCAGAAATAGACCGCCAAACTGCGACGTTCGAACACCGCACGCCATCCTCACGACACCAAGATCGCCTTCTAATTCCCTGTCCTGCACACCTTTGCTCTACCGGCTTTCGGGAAGATAGACCGCTGACGTTATTGCGGGCTGATTTGGAGTCCTTCGACAAGTTTGTATGGTTCTCCTCAGTGCTTGAGACGGCACGAACGACGTTTCAACTCCCGCTCACTGCCCTCCGCCCAACGCCACATACAGCGCCACCAAGTTCGCCGCCTCCGCCCTCCTCACCTGCAGCAGCGCCTGCTCCGCCGAGAACAAGCTGCGTTCCGCATCCAGCACTTCCAAATAGCTCACGACGCCTTCTCGATAGCGCTTCTGCGCCAGATCCGCGATGCGCCGCTGTGCCGCCGTGCCGCGCTCTTGTGCCGTCACTTGATCCGCAAGGTAACGCCGCCCCGCGAGCGTATCGGCGACTTCTTTGAAGGCGGTTTGAATCGTGCGTTCGTAGTCGGCCACTGCAATGTTCTCTCGTGCGCGGGCGACGCTGAGGTTTCCTTTGTTGCGGCCGAAGTCGAAGATCGGGAAGCGGAGCGTCGGGCCTAAGCTCCAGGAGAGTCTGTCCTCGCCGACGAGGTTGTCGAGGTCGGTTGAGGCGTAGCCGTAGGAGCCGGTGAGTGTGATCGAGGGAAAGAATGCGGCGCGTGCGGCACCGATGTTCGCGCGTGCGGCTCGCAGTTGTTCTTCGGCGGCAAGAATGTCGGGACGCGATTCCATCAATTCGGAAGGCAATCCCGCTGCGAGTGCCGTGCCGTTCGTTTGCTGGCCGAGTGGCAATGCGTCGGGAAGATTCTGTGGTACTCGTCCGCCGACGAGGTTGACCAGGAATGTGTCCGCTTGCGCTTTGGTGAGACGCGCGGCGGCGAGATCGGTTTGTGCCTGGGTGAGCAACGATTCGGCTTGATGAAATTCCAACGCGGAGGTCACGCCGGCTTCGCGACGGCGCTGCGCGATACGCAGGCCATGCTCGCGACTCTCCACGGTGGCTTCCGCCAGGCGAATCCGTTCGTTCGCCTCGAGCACGTCCAGATAGGCGGTGGCGACATCGCGTACGAGCGAGAGTTGAAACGCGCGGGTTGCCTGCACGGTCGCGAGGTACCGCGCGCGTGCGGCAGTGGAGAGATCGCGCACGCGGCCCCAGAAGTCCAGCTCGAATGCAGAGGTGCCCACGGTCGCAGAATAACGCTCGACGGTTGTGGGGCTCGTCGCAGTGATGCTGCCCCCGGTTCCCGCTCCGCCACCCAATCCAGGGTCGCTCGCCGCCACGCTGCCCGCGCCGATGCGATTGCGGGTGGCCACGGCATCGGCCCTGATCGTCGGGTATCGATCGGCGCGTTGCACGCGATACAGTCCACGAGCTTCATCGATTCGCGCTACGTTCGCGACGAGATCGCGATTGCGCTCGAGCGCACTGGCAACGAGTCCCCGCAGTCGCGGATCGACGAAGAACTCCTGCCATGGAATCGCAACAGCACGAGTGCCGGCGTTCACATCGCCTGAGTAGTCGGCGGGGTAGCTCGCTTCGGTCGGCAGATCGGGCCGGCGATGCGTTGGCGCGAGCTCGCACGCAGCGAGCAACAAGGCCATGCAGATCAGCACCCCGCTACGCATGCGGTGGTCCTAGCGTTTCGCCGGGTGCCGGTGGCCGGCGCCGCGATACCCAGCGCCGTATCGCCAGGTACAGGAGCGGAATGAAGAAGATACCGAGCAGTGTCGCGGCAATCATGCCGCCCATCACGCCTGTGCCCACCGCGATCCGGCTTGCAGCGCCGGCGCCGCTGGAAAGCACGAGCGGCACCATGCCGAGGATGAAGGCCATCGACGTCATGATGATCGGCCGCAAGCGCAGCTTCACGGCATTCATCGTTGCATCGACGGTGCTCTTGCCCGCGGCCTCCTCTTCGATCGCGAACTCGACGATCAGGATCGCATTCTTGGCGGCCAGACCGATGATCGTGATGAGGCCCACGTTGAAATAGACATCGGCGGACAAGCCTCGCGCCATCGAGAACAACACGGCGCCCAGCACACCGAGCGGCACGACGAGCAAGACGGCAATCGGCACAGCCCAGCTCTCGTACAACGCGGCAAGCAGCAGGAACACGACCACGAGCGAGAGCATCAGCAGCAGGCCCACCTGCCCTGCCGATTGCTGCTCTTCATAGGAAATGCCTGTCCATTCGAAAGCGAAGCCTTCGGGCAACTGACCGACGAGACGTTCCACTTCATCCATTGCTTCGCCGGTCGAGCGGCCTGGCGCAGGCGTACCCGAGATCGTCATCGAGGGATAGCCGTTGTAGCGCTGCAATTGCGGCGGACCTGCGGTCCATTCGACGCGAGTGAACGCGCCGAACGGGACCATCGCGCCGCTCGCGCTGCGCACACGTAGATTGAGAATGTCCTGCGGTGTCATTCGATAGGGCGCGTCGGCTTGCAGCAGCACGCGCAGGATGCGGCCGCTACGGGTGAAGTCATTGGCGTACGCGCTGCCGAATGAGATGGCGAGCGTCGCGTTGACATCGCCGATGGACAGGCCGAGCGCGCGTGCCTTGATGCGATCGATCAAGACGCGCAGCTGCGGTGCATCTTCCTGTCCCTCGGGCCGCACGCCCGCCAAGAGCTTGCTCTTTCCCGCCGCGGCGAGCAGTTGATTGCGCGCGTTCCGCAGCGCCTGGGTGCCGTGTCCCGCGCGGTCCTCGAGCTTCAAGGTGAAGCCGCTCGCGATGCCGAGTTCGCGAATCGGCGGCGGATTCAACGTGAACACCAGCGCTTCCTTCACGCCTGAGAGCGCGGCGGTGGCGCGGGCAACCAGCGCGGCGGCGCTGTTCTTCTCGCCCTTGCGCTCATCCCAAGGCTGCAGCGCAATGAACATGATCGCGTTCGCCTGACCCTGGCCGAAGTAGCTGAAGCCGCGCACGAGCGAGACGACACGCACCTGCGGCTGCTGACTGTAGAACGCCTTCACTTGCTCGATAGCCTCATTCGTCCGCTCCGTGGTCGACCCCGGCGGCGCCTGTACGACCGCCACGGCGTAACCCTGATCTTCGGCGGGCAGAAAGCTGCTGGGTAAGCGCAGGAACAGCAAGGCGCCGATGCCGGCGAGCACGAGGAACACGGCAAGAAACCGTAGCGGCCTTTGCAAGATTCCGCCAACGCGCTGCTGGTAGCGATCGGTCGTGCGCGCAAAACCCGTGTTGAAGCGCTGAAAGAAGCGACGCATGACGTTGCTCCGGGCAACTGCCGGATTCGCATCGGCCGGCGGATGCGGCTGCAACAACGTTGCACACAGCGCAGGCGTCAATGTGAGCGCCAGCAGCGCCGAGAAAGCAATCGAGATCGTCAACGTCAGCGAAAACTGTCGATAGATGCCGCCGGTCGAGCCCGGGAAGAAGGCCATCGGCACGAACACGGCGATCAACACGAGCGTGATGCCGATGATCGCGGAGGTGATCTGCGTCATCGCCTTCACCGTCGCCTCGTACGGGTTCAGGTGCTCCTGCGTCATGATGCGCTCGACGTTCTCGACGACGACGATGGCATCATCCACCAGGATGCCGATGGCGAGCACCATGCCGAACAGCGTCAGCACGTTGATCGAGAAGTCGAACAGCCACAGCCCGACGCAGGCACCCGCCAACGCGATCGGCACGACGATCGTTGGAATCAGCGTGGCACGCCAGTTCTGCAGGAAGAGGAACATGACGATGAAGACGAGCAGCATGGCTTCGGCCAGTGTCTTCACCACTTCCTCGATCGAGATGCGGATGAATGGCGTGGTGTCGAACGAGACGGTCCACCCGATGTCCGGCGGGAACGTTTTCTCGAGCTCCTCCATGCGACGCTTCACGCCCTCTGCGGTGGTGAGCGCGTTGGCACCGGGCGTCAATTGCACGGCAAGTCCTGCGGCCGGCTTGCCATTGAGCTCCGATCCCGCGATGTAGTTCTGCGCGCCCAGCTCGACTCGCGCGACATCCCGCAGTCGTACCGCCGAGCCATCGGGATTGGCTCGCAGGATGATCGCAGCGAATTGCTCGGGCGTGGTGAAGCGATTCTGCGTGACGATGGTGGCGTTGATCTCCGTGCCTTCGGCGACGGGGCGGTCGCCCAACGAGCCGCCCGGCGATTGACTGTTCTGCTCCTGCACGGCGGCCAGCGCCTCCGCCGCCGACATCGAGAAGCTGGCCAGCTTGTCCGGATCGAGCCAGATCCGCATCGCGTACTCGGACGAGAAGGCACGGATGTCGCCCACGCCTGGCACTCGACGCAGCTCATCCAGCACGCGCGTGGAGGCGAAGTTGCCGAGCTCCAGCGTTGCCATCGCGCCGGACTTCGAGGTCAGTGCAATGATCATCAGAAACGTGGTCGTCGCCTTGCGCACCTGGATGCCCTGGCGCCGCACCTCTTCCGGCAAGCGTTGCTCGACTGAGCGCAGCCGGTTCTGCAGATCCATCTGCGCGGTGTCGATGTCGGTGCCGGAATTGAACGTCACGGTGATCTGCGCCGTACCGTTCGATTGGCTGGAGGAATCCATGTACAGGAACCCCTCCACGCCATTGAGCTCCTGCTCGATCACCTGCGTGACGTTGGTTTCGAGCACGGACGCATCGGCACCGGGATACGTCACGTTGATCGTCAGGGAAGGTGGCGCAATCGAGGGATACTGTTCGATGGGCAGCGAGCGCAGCGCGATGACACCGGCAAGCAGGATGCCGAGGGCAATGACCCATGCAAACACGGGCCGGTCGATGAAGAATCTCGGCGCCATCAGGGTGCCGCGGCGGCGGCTCCGGGTTGCGCCTTGGCAGGGGCGGTCGCCACACGCACGCTCATGCCAGGTTGAATCTTCTGCAGGCCATCGATGATGACCCGCTCACCCGCCTTCAACCCCGACAGCACGACCCACGAGCCGCCCTGCAGATCGCCCACCTTGATCGCGCGCGCCGCCACCTTGCCATCGGGACCGACGACCATGACCTGAGCGGCCTGCGAAGTCAGCGTCACTGCGCGCTGCGGCACCAACATGCCACCGGGGCGCACGCCCGCTTCCACTCGGGCACGCACGAACTGTCCCGGCAGCAATAGGCGGTCAGGATTTGGCACCTCAGCACGGATCGCAGCCGTGCCCGTGGCTTCATCGATCGAAAGATCGAGGAAGTCCAGGTGCCCCTCTTTATCGTATTGAGTGCCGTCCTCGAGCTCGAGATGCACCTTGAAACCCCTGAACTCGGGCACCTTCAGGGTACCGGCGCGTATCTCACGGCGGATGGCCATCAGCTCGGCGCTCGACTGCGAGAAGTTCACGTAGATGGGGTCGAGCTGCTCGATGGTCGTCAGCAACGTGCCGGCGGAAGCACTCACGAGGGCGCCTTCCGTGACTTGTGCGCGACCGGCGCGACCGGCGATCGGCGCGGTCACGCGCGTGTAGTTCAGATTCAGGCCCGCGGCAGCCACTTCCGCGCGCATCTGCGAGACATCGGCCTGCGCCGTGCGCAACTTCGCCACCGCGGCATCGAATTCCTGTTTGCTGATGGCTTCTTCTGCCACGAGCCCCTTGTAGCGCTCCACGTCTTGCGCTGCATTCGCGGCGGTTGCTTCAGCCCGTTGCAGCGTTGCCTCCGCAGCGCTCAGTCGCGCCTGCATCTGGCGCGGGTCGATCAGGAAGAGCTCCTTGCCCTCTGCGACATCGCTGCCCTCTTCGTACAGGCGCTTCTGCACGATGCCATCCACGCGCGCGCGCACTTCGGCCATCCGCACTGCCTGCAAGCGACCAGGCACCTCCACGTAGTTGCGCACCGACCTCGGCTGCACCGTGACGACATGCACTTCCGGCGGCGGGGGAGCAGCCTGCTCCTGCTTCGCGCACGCAATGAGCAACAGCGCGGTCAAGGCGCTGAAGAGGATCCCCTTGGGACACTGGTTCATCATGTCGACACGGTCCGTCCTGCCGACCGCACCGAGGCGCGATCACACGTGAGTGGGAGCCTGCAAGAGCCAACGCCATATCCAGCACGCGTACTCGACGCGAGTTCTTCTTCGGCGGACACGTAAGCAGTTGGCAGGTTCGATGCCGGCGCACGGGGTGAACGGATCGAGCGCGCGATGGTTCCCCGTCGCCCAGGGAACTTACCTTCCTGCATGATGATTGATTCCTCGGCGAACATCAGACATTGCGCGGCGGTCCTTCATGTCGTTGACGACACGGACAGTTTACCGTTTCGGTGTTGCAACGTTCACACAACGTGCCGAAGTCACGCACGCGTCGGCGGAAGAATCGCAACGAGTGCAGATGGCGCGGGGCATCGCTTGCTTCTTATTGGTGGCATTTCACGTGATTGGCGCGCAGGCCACCTCTGGCCTGCATGCGGCGGATGACTCGGGCTACCGGCTGTTCACCAACCTGCTCGCCTATGTGCGCATGCCGCTGTTCACGTTTCTGTCGGGCTTCGTGTATGCGTATCGGCCCGTGCGGCTCGGCGACGAAGACCTCTTTGCGCTGAAGAAGCTGCGGCGCCTCGGCGTGCCGTTTCTGGTGGCGACCACATCGATGTACATCGGCCACATCGTGGCCGGCGACAGAGCCATGCCCGAGCTGCTACAGGCATGGCGCGTGTACGTCGTTCCGATCGACCACTTATGGTTCGTGAGCGCGCTGCTCTGCATCTTCGGCCTGGTCATCGCACTGGAGGTGCTCGGTGCCTTGCGCACTCTGCAGCGATGGGCGGTCGTGTTCGCGCTCGCCGTTGCGGGGTACTTGTTCATACCGCGTGCGCCGATGGATGTGCTGGGGCTCAGCGAGCTGCCGTATCTGCTGCCCTATTTTCTCGCGGGCCTTGCCGCCAATCGCTTCCGCTCACTGTTCTTCTCGCCGAACTGCCTGCATGTGCTGCTGGCGCTGCTCATCGTCATGCAGGCGATTTACAGCGCCTACGTCCTGACTCAACTGCATGGCTCGCTCGATGTCACTGTGTCGCATACGGTGACGGGGCTGGTGATCGGCGTTGCCGCGGGCATCTGCGCGTTACGCTGGTTGCCGCGAGTGGGCGTCGTGCAGAGCGTCGGCACGCATTCCTATGCGATCTATCTGTATCACCCGGTATTCATCGCGGTCGCACGGCTGGTGCTGAAGCGCGTGGAGCTGCCGCTGATGGCTCAATTCTGGATCGGGATGGCGGTTGGGATTCTTGGACCGGTCATCCTGGTGTTGGCGCTCGCGCGGTTGCCTTGGGCGCAGCTGCTGTTGGTGGGCACTGCCGGGAAGGTTTCGAAGCCCGAACGTGCAGTGGCATTGCCGGATTCTCGACCGTCCGAGGTTCGTTGAGACCGCGGTTGGAAACCCTTCGACCCTCTTGGGGCGAAGCGGATCGAAATAAAATCCGCTTCGTGGGCGGCTACCACTCTCCCGTATTCGGCATCGAGGACCATGGCTCCTGCGGCGGCACAGCCGCGCCCCGTTGCAACAACTCGACGGAAATCCGATCGGGCGACCGCACGAACGCCATGCGTCCGTCGCGTGGCGGCCGATTGATCGTCACACCGTGCTCCTGCAGCCGCCGACACGCGGCATAGATGTCATCGACTTCATACGCGAGATGGCCGAACGCCCGGCCGATGCCATAGTTCTCCGGATCCCAGTTGTGCGTGAGCTCGACTTGCGCAGCCTCATCTCCAGGGGCCGCAAGGAAAATGAGCGTGAAGCGCCCTCGTTCGTTGTCGATGCGTTTCAGTTCGCGCAGTCCGAGGGCATCGCAATAGAAATGCAGCGAAGCGGGCAGGTCGGTGACTCGCACCATGGTATGCAGGTACTTGAGCGACATCGAAAGCTCCTCGGTAACAACGAACCGCGCACGTAGCATGAGAACACTCGCGCCTGCGATCAAGCCGGATGCATCCCCTCCCTTGCGCAGCGGGGGAAGGGACGCGCCCGGGGAGTGCTGCGCGCTTGGCGACCCCGATCGCCCTGAGCCCGTCGAAGGGTCTGAAAGATCTTCACCGCGAACTCAGCATCACCCTCGTCTTCCGCCATCCGAACCGTTGCACGAAGGCGGTGAACAACGCCGCCGCCTGTGCCTGCGAGCGTTCCAGATGCACGCTCGTTTGCGCTTCCACTGCGCGCGCGTGCTGCTCCCCGCCGAGCGGTTCGAGCTCATGTTGCAACTGCGAGTGTTGCAGCCAGCGCTGAATCAGCCCTGCGTTGACCTCCAGATGGAACTGCAGGCCGTACGCGAAATCGCGATAGCGAAATGCCTGGTTGGCGCAACTTGCGCTGCTGGCGAGATGCACCGTGTTTTGCGGCTCGGTGAAGGTGTACGCGTGCCACTGAAACACTGGCGTGGTGGAGTCCAGATGCTTGAACAGGGGATCGCTGCTGGCAGCGGGTGACAACGTGAGCGGATACCAGCCGATCTCCCGCACGGGATTCGGATGCACGTGCGCACCCAATGCCGCCGCGAGCAACTGGGCACCGAGGCAGATGCCGAGCGTCGGAATCTCCCGCGCGACCGCGGCTTGCAACACCTCGGTCTCGTGCAGCAGGTGCGGAAACCGATCGACCTGGTCGACGTTCATGGGGCCTCCCAAGACCACCAAGCCGTCGTACCGACTCACGTCGACCTGCGCAAACGGATCGCGCGCGAAGTTCACGTAGCGAATGCGAAAGCCCGCCCCGCGCAAGAGCGGATCGAGCACACCCATCGGCTCGCTCGGCACATGTTGGAGAACTAGCAGTTTGCGCATGCCGCGTTGCGCATCGTAAGTCAGCGGGCTTGCCGGGGACGGCGGCGCGCCCATTCGAGTTTTTCGGGTTGGGGCAGACTCTTGAGCGCAAGCTCGGCGCGCAGCGCTTCACCCTTCGTCGCGAACCCCTGTACGCCGAGAATCCTCAGCGGCTTGTTCGACCGCGTGAACTTGGCAGCCTTACCGGCCACATGCTGTTGAAAGCGAACATCGACGTCGAGCGCGATGCCGGCATAGGTACGGCCATCCGCACACGCCAGCAGGTAGAGCCACCACGTGACGTCATCGCTCACGCCCCATCACCACATCAAGTCATCGGGCACGATGTGATCCTTGTACGGGTCGTCTTCCGCCGCGGACTCAGCGTCTGCAGCCGCGAGCTCGAGCGGCACCACGAACTCCGGGTCGCGCTCTTTGATACGAGCGGCAATTTCCGCCGGCACGATCGCATAGAAACCATCATGTCGCACGATCATCAACGCACCGCTCATCAGGTTCGACCGCACATCGGCATTGACGCCCATGCGCCGCACCTTCTTGCGATCGATGAAGTTGAAGTATTCCTCGCTTTCGATGCGTGGGATGCGGCTCTGCTCTACGAGCTGTCGGATCTCCGCGGTCAGCGCACGCCGTTGAGCTTTCTCGCGCTGCTTGCGATTGAGATCGAGGTCGCGCGCGATCTTGGCCGCCTGCGCTTGCTGCGCGGCGAGTCGCTGCTTGTCGACGGGAGGCGGTGTGTGCTGCTTGCGCTCTCGACGTTCCTGCTGTCGCTGATCTTGCTCCGCTTTCTTGCCTTGCTTCTTGTTGCCGAGCCCGGCAGCGATCAGCTGTTCACGCAACGACATGCTCATGACTCGTCCCCAACGGTCTCTTAAGTGGCGGGCGCGTATCTTACTTAACGGCATCGGCGAGCGGCAAAAACCTGCTGATTTTCGCGATCCGCCGACATTCGCCGGACCCCATGGAGTCACATAAGCGTCGGATTTGTAAGAAACAGCGACGGGTGAGTTCGGGTGCAAAGCACGCTACGCTGGCAACCGTCGACAAGCCACGAGTGCGCTCCAAGATCATGCTGAAAAGAATAATGGCGACCGCCGCAGCCATGCTGATGATGCTGACCATCCCCGCCCACAGCGGCAATGCCAACCTCGGTTACGATCCCGAAGCCGATCCCTTCGAGCAATATCAGAGTGCCATCGCAACAGCGCAAGCCACCCATAAGCTCGTGCTCGTCATCTCCGGCGGCGACTGGTGCCACTGGTGTCATCTGCTGAACCAGTTCATGACCCGCAATCGCGATGTGCACGCGCGCCTCGAGGACGCGTTCGTCGTGATGAAGGTCTACATCGGCGCAGAGAACACGAACGACTTCTTCTTCGAACAGTTGCCACCCGCGTACGGCGCACCGCACTTCTGGATCATCGCGCCCGACCGCAATGTCCTGAGCTCGCAATCCACGGCACCGTTCGAGCGCGGCAAGAACGGCTACGACAAGGAACGCTTCCTGCAGTTCGTGCAGCACTGGGATGAAGTGCGCACCGCCCGGACGCAGGGAACGAAAGACGCCGGTCTGCAGGCGGCAGCGCGAGAGTAATTCCCGTCCCCTCCCTTGCGAAGCGGGGGGCGAGCCGGTGCCTTCAGCAACGACACCCAATGTGTCGTTGCCCGGCGCAGCGCCAGTGCATGGATGCACTGGCTGGACAGTGACACAGGGAAGTGGCCTTCACGAGGGTTAGGGTGGGGGAGCTTGTGAGAGCGATGCGCTCGATGAGCAGCCCCCATTCTGTCCTTCTGATGTGCAGGGACGCACAAATGGCGCGGGCGCAGGGATGCGCAGGAGCGGCCCCCGCTTCGCAAGGGAAGGGACGCTATCCCATAGCCACGTGGGACCCGTTAATCTCCTGTGCCTTGTTTCAACAGCGCAGGTCCCCGATGCCCACGACGTACGACTACGACCTACTGGTGATCGGTGCCGGATCCGGTGGTGTGCGCGCCGCGCGCGTGGCGTCTGCGCATGGCGCCAAAGTCGCCATCGTCGAGGAGTATCGCATCGGCGGCACGTGCGTCATTCGTGGATGCGTGCCGAAGAAGCTGCTGGTGTATGGCGCGCACTTCGCGGAAGACCTGGTCGACGCGCGCCGTTTCGGTTGGACGGTGAATAGTCCGAAGTTCGATTGGCCGACGCTGCGCGACAACGTGCTGGCGGAAGTGTCGCGCCTGAGCGGGCTCTACACCGAAACGTTGAGCAACCATAAAGTGCAGATCTTCCGCGAGCGCGCGGTGGTGACGGGGCCGCACACCGTCCGCGTCGGCGCGGAAGCGGTGAGTGCGGCGAAGATTCTGATCGCCACGGGTGCGCGACCGCACATCCCGGACGTGCCAGGTGCCGAGCACGGCATCACATCGAACGAAGCATTTCACCTCGAGCAACTTCCCAAGCGGATCGTCATTACCGGTGGCGGCTATATCGCGAACGAGTTCGCCGGCATCTTTCATGAGTTCGGCGCGCAGGTCACCTTGATCAATCGCTCCGATCAGATTCTGCGGGGCTACGACGAACAGATTCGCGATCGGCTGCTGCAGATCTCTCTCATCAAGGGCATCCGCTTCATGTTCAATTGCGCGCTGGAGCAGATCACGCGTCATGACGACGGCACGCTGACGCTGCAGGCCAAAGATGCCGAGCCGCTCAACTGCGATGTCGTGATGTTTGCCACGGGACGCGTACCGAACACGGAGGGACTGGGTCTCGAAAGCGCAGGCGTCGAGCTCGACAAAGCCGGCGCCGTGCGCGTGGACGACCAGAATCGTTCGACTTGCGAATCGATCTATGCCGTGGGTGACGTCACCAATCGCGTGCAGCTCACCCCCGTGGCCATCCGCGAAGGACAAGCCTTCGCGGATACGGTGTTCGGCAACACGCCGAAAATCATGGATTACGGCTGCATCCCGTCCGCAGTGTTCAGTCATCCGCCGCTTGCAGGCGTGGGGCTGACGGAATCGCAAGCCCGCAATCGGCTGGGCAGCATCAAGGTGTACACATCGGACTTCCGGCCGATGAAGAACGTGCTGGCGAATCGCAACGAGCGCGCGCTGTACAAACTCATCGTCGATGAGGCGAGCGGCAAAGTGGTCGGCGCGCACATGATCGGCCCTGACGCGCCGGAGATCCTGCAGATGGCCGCAGTCGCGGTGAAGGCCGGGCTTACGAAGGCGCAGTTCGACGACTGTGTCGCCATTCACCCCACCATGGCCGAAGAGCTGGTGCTCCTGAAATAGCAGCGGGCTTACATATTGCCGGACCGCGCCCCCTGCCCGTCGACACGGCAGAATCTGTTGTGTGTACATGGAACTTGTACAGAGCGGCTCGAATTTATGATGTCGCCGCGCACGCTCGCTGCGTAGCGGGACGTCTGCGCAGATCGCACACCGTGCGTTTGTAGGCGTGTATTGCGCAGCGCCAAGACCACGCCTGATCATTACGGCGGAGCATCACCGGGCGTTACACCAGGGGCCCCGTTCAGGTGCAGGATGCGTTCCGTTTGGCTGGAGCATCGCGCATGAAGTTACTCGTCACTGGCGGCACCGGCTTCATCGGCTCGCGATTGAGCGTGCGTGCACGTGCGACCGGGCATGACATCGTCGTTATCGGCCTGACCAACACGGACGGGGAGCGCGCCCGGCTGGAAGAACTGAAAGCGGCTGGCGTCGACGTCCGGATCGGCGCTCTTCAAGATCGCGAATTCGTGCGTTCGGCACTGACCGGCTGCGATGCCGTCATTCATCTCGCGGCTGCGCAGCATGAAGCCAATGTGCCCGACGATTACTTTCGCGCCGTCAACGTCGATGGGACGCGGGAGTTGCTCGAAGGTTGCATGGACCTGGGCGTCAAGCGTTTCGTCTACGGCAGCACGATCGGTATTTATGGATCCGCTTCCGCAACGGCGCTCGATGAAGATTCCCCACCGCGCCCCGAGAACATCTATGGCGTGACGAAGCTCGAAGCCGAGAACCTGGTCAGGTCCCACGCGGATCGACTGGACGTCACGATCGTGCGCATCTCCGAGACGTATGGACCCGGCGATCTGCGCTTGTTGAAATTGTTCAAGGCCGTGCAGAACGGCTGGTTCGCCATGATCGGGCGCGGTTTGAACCGTCGCCAGCCGATTCACGTGCAGGATCTCGTGCGCGGATTGCTGCTGGCGGTCGAGCATCCGGCAGCCGTCGGACAAACCATCCTGTTGGCAGGGCCGGCACCGCTCACGACGCGCGAGATGGTCCGCGATGTCGCTGCGGCACTGGATCGATCCGTTCACAATGTGAACGTCCCCATGTGGCCAGTGCTGCTGGCAGCGCACACGATGGAGCGAGCGCTGAAGCCGCTGCGTATCCAGCCACCGTTGCACCGCCGGCGTCTCGACTTCTTCAACAAGTCGTTCTGGTTCTCCACTGCCAAGGCGAAGCGGTTGATCGGTTTCGAGCCGATGATTCCATTCGCCGTCGGCGCGCGCGATACCGCGGGCTGGTATCGCCGCGAAGGTCTATTGGAAGTGGCGGGCGCCACGCACGCCGAACTGAGCGAGCCGTTGCTGGCCGAGCCGAAGGGCGACATACCGCTCGCGTCGTTCGATGCCGCTCGCTGGGATCTGGCGGACATCCTCGAGTACACGCACGACGCCATCATCATTTGGGAAATGGACGGCGCCGGCATCCTGTATTGGAATCGCGCCGCCGAGCAACTGTATGGCTACAGCCGCCGCGATGCGGTTGGACGCTCCACCCACGTGTTGCTGCAGACGGAAGTGGACGGAGGCGTGAATGAGCTCGAAGCGAAGCTCGCCCGCTATGGCGTGTGGGTGGGCAACCTGCACCACCGCTGTCGCGACGGCAGGCTTCTCGTCGTGCAAACACGCCTGGCGCTGATGTCGCAACGCGATGGACGCTGGCTGGTCCTCGAAGTGAACCGGGATATCACGGAGACAGTTGAGAAGGAGGCGGCGGGGACGCGACTCTGAGCGGGGCGGGCTGGTCTGCTGGCCAGAAGGCTCGCGGAACTCTCTGGCCAGCAAGCCGACTAGCCAGCAAGCCGTTCTTCACTCACTCCTCTTCCACCCGCTTGTATGCCTGGGTCAGCTCTTGTTGCTTGCGTGGGGGGACGGGGTCGTAGTGACTCAATACCATGGTGTAGCTGCCCTCACCGCCGGTGAGTGACTTCAAACGCGATTGATAGTCGCTGAGCTCGGCCAAGGGCACCAGTGCGCTGATGCGCGTGCGTTGGCCCGGTAATGCATGGTTGCCACTGATCCGGCCTCGTCGGGTCGCCAGGTCGCCGGTGATGTCGCCGGTTACGCGACTGGGTGTCGTGATCTCCACTCGAACGATGGGCTCCAACACGCTCGGTGCTGCTTCAGCAATGGCGTTCTGCAGCGCCCGCCTGCCGGCCGCCACGAACGCGACTTCCTTCGAATCGACCGTGTGATATTTGCCGTCGTATACCACCACGCGCATGTCTTGCAGCGGAAAGCCTGCGATCGCGCCTTCGCCCATGATCTGCCGCACCCCTTTCTCGACGGCCGGAATGAATTGCGATGGAATGGCGCCGCCCACGACTTCGTCGACGAACTCAAATCCCTGGCCGCGCGCGAGCGGCTCGATCCGCAAGTGCACTTCGCCGAATTGCCCTGCACCGCCGGTTTGTTTCTTGTGTCGATGGTGACCGTCGGCCGGACGCGTGATCGTTTCCCGATACGGGATACTCGGCGGTCTGGTCTTGCAACGCACGCCGTACCGCTCGCTCATGCGATCCTGCAGCATCCGCAGATGCAACTCGCCGACCGCGTAGAGAACGGTTTCGTTCAAGCCGGCGTGATGCTCGACACGCACGCAAGGATCCTCCGCCATGAGCCTGTGCAGCGCGTCGGAAAGCTTTTGCTCCTCGCCGCGTCGCTCGGGTTCGATCGCGAGACCCGCCATCGATGGCGGAAACGCGATGGACTTCAGGTGATAGTGATCTTCGTCGTGGGAGTCGTGCAGCACGGCATCGAAGTGCAGCTCATCGACTTTGGCGACGGCGCAAATGTCGCCGGGAATCGCACTCGGCACTTCGGTGTGATCCTTGCCCTGCAAACGATACAGATGCGCCACTTTGAACGGCTTGCGTGCATCGCCCACAAACAACTGCGAGCCCGGACGCACCGTGCCTTGATGCACGCGGAAGAGACCCAGGCGACCCACGAACGGATCGATGGTGATCTTGAACACATGCGCGATCACATGATGATTCGGATCGGGTAGCACTTCCACCCGCTCGGCACGCTCGCCCTCGCCTTTCAGAAACGGCGGCGGATTGCCCTCGCAGGGATTCGGCATGAGGCGCGCAATGATCTGCAACAGCTCGGGGACGCCGGCGCCCGTCTCGGCGGACACGAAGCAGACCGGAATCAGATGACCTTCGCGCAGGGCCTGCTCGAACGGCTCGTGGAGTTGCTCCGGTGAAAGCTCTTCGCCTTGCTCGAGGTACAGGGCCATCAGCTTCTCATCGACCTCAACGACCTGGTCGATGATCTCGGTGTGAGCTCCGGCCACGGAACCGAAGTCCGGCTGCGCCTTGCCGGGCTCGAAGAAGCAATCCACGACGCCACGGCCACGCTCCGTGGGCAGATTGAGCGGCAGACACTCGCGTCCGAAGGTCTCTTGCACATCGGCCAGGACCTGTTCGGCGTGCGCGTCACGCGCATCGATCTTGTTGATGATGACGAGCCGACACAGTGCGCGATCGCGCGCAAACTCGATCATGCGCTGGGTCATCGGCTCGATGCCCGTGGCCGCATTGATCACGATTGCTGCCGTCTCCACGGCTTCCAGCAGCGGTAGCGAGCGCCCGATGAAATCGGCGCTGCCCGGCGTATCGATGAGATTGACGTGACAGCCACCGATCTCGAAATGGACGATGGCCGCATCGAATGAATGCAGCGCGCTCTTCTCCAACGGATCGAAGTCGCACACCGTGGTGCCACGCTCGAGACTGCCGCGCGAGCGAATGGCGCCGGCTTGTAACAGCAAGCTCTCGGCCAACAAGGTCTTGCCCGCACCCGCCTGCCCTACCAGCGCGAGGTTGCGAATGTCAGCCGTCGAGTACGCCATTGGAGTCGTCCTCCCGTGTACGAGCGACGGTCAGGATACTCTCGCTGCCGATGCTGACTGGATAGGAATAATGACTATCTGCGCTCCTTCGTGGAGCGGTGGACGACCGGAGGAAGTGGCGCGCCAGGGTGCGGTGGCAGAGGGAGCTAAGAGGCGCAGGTCCGAGCAGCGATGGAGCTACTCCGCCTCGTGACACACCGCTTCGATGTTGTGTCCATCGGGATCGAGCACGAACGCACCGTAGTAATGTCACCCGCGACGGTGAATCAGCATGCGGTCGTGCTCATGAGACGGTCGCTTCGCGGGCGCTCGCGCCATCGCTCGATCGATCCTGCGCCCGCAGCCGGCAGCGGATCGGCAGGCTGGTCAGTGCGCGCAGATTGATCGCGGGCGCATACGAGAGCTCATCAGGCTCGACCGCCAGGGTGATCTCGCTGTAACGGTCCAGCAGCGCTTCGATCGTGAGTCCGAGCTGCGCCTTGGCGAGGCGCATGCCGACACAGAAATGAATGCCATAGCCGAAGCCCATGTGCGCGGACAGGTTCTCGCGCGGGCAACGCAGCTCGTCGGCTGCCGGAAACAGCTGCTCATCGCGGTTCCCGGAACCCCAACAGATGAATACCGTCGAGTGCTTGGGGATGTGCACGCCCCCCAGGGTGGTGTCCTGAATCGTGAACCGCGAGGTGACGTTGGCGGGCGAGTACAGGCGCACGACTTCATCGACGAAGGACCTGATCAACTCGCGATTGGCATCCAGACGACGCAATACCTCAGGGCGCGTCGCCAGTGCGCACACGGCATTCGTCAGCGTCTGTCGTGTCGTGTCGTGCCCGGCCATCAGCAACACCTGACAGATCGAGAGCAATTCTTCCAACGTCAACGGCGCATCGCCCGTCGCTTCGTGCGCATGCATCAACGTGCTGAGGAGCGAATGGTCCGGCCGCTGCTCGATCTCCTCCACTCGCGTGGCGATGAACTTGTGGACTTCGGCGATGGCATCGACGGACTTCAGATATTCCTCGCGCGAGGTCTGGCCCATCATCGTGCTGAAGAACTGGTCCGCCCAGGCGTTGACGTTGTCGAGGTGGTCGAGCGATGCGCCCAGGAAATTGAGAATGATCGACACCGGCAACTTCTGTGCGAACGCTGCGAGGAAGTCGACGGTTTCGCCCTGGTCGAACGGCTCCAGATAGCGGTCGATCTGCGCCTTGATCAGCGGCTCGATCCGGCGGATGGCTTGCGCCGAGAGCGCTTCCATGACGAGTCTGCGATACCGCCCGTGAACGGGCGGGTCGGTCAGCAGCAGGGTGTGCGGCACGAGCCAGCCCTTTTCCTTCAACCGCTGTGCGACCTCCGGGTCGCGCTGTTCCAGCGACAGCCCCTGACACACGCGGAACACGCTCGGGTCGACCTCGTTGGAGAACACCTCGGGCTGGCTCACCGCCGCGCGGATGTCCTCGGCGCGGGTGATGAAGTAGGCGCCGGTGCGAGGCTCGAGATAGACCGGGGCTTGCTTGCGAAGGGCCGCGAAAAAATCGAGGGGATCGCTTTGCAGCTGCGGATCCAGGAAGTCGAAGTCGGCCGGTGCTTTCATCGGGCTCTACCTTGGCAAAGGGAAAATCGGCGCGGAGGGGCGCACTGAAGTGTACGACCCGCTCCCCGCCGCGTCCGGGCACGGCACATAGAAATCTTGCCAGAGCACATAGAAATCCTGCCAGTCCGCGGCTAGGCTGCTGGCGTCGCCGGGCTCCTCCCCGGCGCAGGAGAGCAAATCCATATGCTGCGGCCGCTGCGCGTCAGGCACTACCTGGGGGTCATGCAGGCGTTGGGGTTCGACGCCGACACGGTGCTTCAGGGCACGGACATCGATGCGGCTCGTCTGGCGGATGCGAGCTACCTCGTGAGCGCCGGGCAGTGCCATGCCGTGGTGGCCCACATGGTCCGGCTGACCGGCAACCGTGGCATCGGCCTCGACGTGGGCCGCGTGACGCACCTGACGGACCTCGGCATCGTCGGCTATGCGATCGCGGCCTCCAGCACGCTGGAGCAGGCGATCCATCTGTGGGTGCGATTCGGCAAGACGTCCCTGGGCTTTCCCTTCCTGATGAAGCGCATCGAGCAATCGAGCGCTGTCGGCCGCTGGGGTATGTCGGCCGCAACCACGGGACTGGAGAGCGCGACGTTTCGTTTCTATGTCGAAGAGACCCTCGCGATGGGCACGGAATTGGCACCGCTGCTCACGGGATCGCCGATGCAGTACCAGGAACTGCACTTCTCCTACTCGGCGCCTGCATACGTGGCGCGCTATGAAGCTGCGTTCGGTTGTCCGCTGCACTTCGAGACGCCGCACACGTATGCCGTGGTGAAGTCGCCGTCGCTCGACACGCCGGTGAAGAGCAGCGACAGCGAGCTGCGCGAGCTGTGCATTCGTCACTGCGATTCGCTCGCCCAGCGCGACCGGTTGAGCGGCCCGATCAAATCGCGCTTGCGCGAAGCATTGAAGGCGCGCGGCTCGATTCCGACATTCGAACAGGCCGCACAAGCCTTGAACCTGAGCACGCGCTCGCTGGCGCGCTATCTCCAGCAGGAGGGCACGAGCTTTCAAGCCGTGCTCGATGAGTTTCGGTGTGATCTTGCGAGGGAGTATTTGAGCGCGGGTATCTGGGCGAAGGAAGCCGCGTACCTGCTCGGCTTTTCGCATGTCGATTCCTTTCGGCAGGCATTCAAGGCGTGGACCGGAACGACGGTCGGTGCGTATCAAGCGTCTGTCGGTCGAGAGCGAAGCTCACCGCGGCGACAGGCGGGGTGAGCGAGAAACTCTCGCTCACCCCGGTGCGTCACTTCACATTCGCATTGGCACCTGCGCCGGCATTCGCCTGCATCGAGGTGGAAGGCTGCGGGGCTGTCACCTGCGGCTGACTTACGGTCGTTGACTGCTCGCCGGGCTTCGCGGGCGAGCTCTCACCCGACAGCAACGCACCGTTGCCATTCGCAGCGCCACTGGCGGAGCCGTTACCCATCAGCGTGGAGAGACCACCGCTGCCTTGCCCAGACCCGGCGGCGCCAAGCACCGGCACGGTCGGCTGCGGCGCTGCGCTGGGTGTCGACTCTGCGGCGGCATCTTGCGACGCGGCCGTCGCCTGACTCACGGACTTCTGCGCATCGATCGAGCCCGCGGCATTCACCGCTGCATCGGCATTGGCCGCAGCGACAGCGGTCAACGCGGCGCTCTCGTTGGCGGCACTCTGAGCCGCACTGTTGGCTGTCGCCGCGACGTCATTCGCCGCGCCTGACGCTTCGTTCTTCACTGCAGACGTCGTGCTGGCAGCTCGGTTGTGTACGCGACCGACTGTGTCTCCGGCCATGCCACCGACGCGACCCGCGGTGCCGCGCGCATGATCGAGGATCGGTGCCGCGTTCAACGATCCATTGAGCGAGCCACTGCCCATCACCGAACCGGAAACGGAGCCGAGACCGCCGAGGCCACCGCCGAGCACCTGGCCCGAGGCCACGTTGACGACGGCAGACAGTGCGAAGCTGGTGCTGGCCAGGATGATGCGGATGTGCGTGTTCATGATTCGTCCTCCTCTCGAGCCGCGGCCAATCCGCGGCGTTTGTGAGAAAGACGAGCGGCACTCGCGATTTATTCCCGCCGCTGCGCCTGAATCGAAACGGAAGCTGCGAGCAGCCCGAATCCGTACGTCGTGTCGAATCCAGGCTTGCCCAGATCACGGGCCTGGGTTGCGAGCTGTTTGACAATATCCGCCGGCGCACCTGCCCGGACAGCGCGATCCCTGGATGCAACGAGCGCGGCGACGATGGGTGCCGCGAACGAAGTGCCGCGGACCGCGGCGTACGCATTGTCGATCGTCGCCGCCGTGATATCCGCCCCTGCGGCCGCGAAGTCCACCTGCGGTCCTCGCAATGCTTCGATGATCACACGCTCTTTACGATCGACACCCGTCACACCAATGACACCGTCGTACGCGGCCGGATACAGCGGCTTCGCATTCGGTCCATCGTTGCCGACGGCAGCAACGATCACATGTCCTCGCTGCAGCAATGCCTGAATGATGCGCTCGAGCATCCGATTCGCAGGACCCACCAGGCTCACATTGATGACGGCGACTCCTTCGCGCGCCATCCAGGCAAATGCGCGGGTGATGGCAGTGACCGATCCGCCGGTGGGCTCGTTGCAGTAAACATCGGCGCTGTACAGCTCCGCCGGCCGCGTACCGAGCTGCATCGCCATGATCGATGCGACGGCAGTACCGTGCGCGCCGGGAAGGATTTTGCCGTTGCAACCGAACGCGCGGATCGACGTCGTCGCGAAGACCGGATGCATCTGCTGTATGCCGCTGTCGATGAGTCCGATGCGCACGCGCTCCGGCGACGCGGCTGCGGTCGCCAGCGCTGGCGGTGTATTCAAGGGCAGCTTCGTCTCGGTCGCGCCCCCGCCGGTGTACACATGGTTGTAGTCATAGGTGCCCGTCGGATCCAACTGCTGCAATCGACGCAGCGCCCGGGGTGTCGACAGTCCGCGCGGCGCGAGCAGCACCACAAGCCGGGTGCCGAGTTCCTCTGAGCGCTCTTCGCGTGCAATCGTGAACCCATCCGCCTGCGCGCGCTGCAAGCTCTCCGGCGATGGATCGAAGCTCAACAGCTCACTGCGGACGATGGGCTCGCCGCGGGGATCGCGCTCGAGAACATCACGATGCTGCCGCAGCAGACTGCCAATCTGCAGACGGCGCAGATCGCGCAAGTCCGTTTGCTGCAAGGTGTCCCCTACCGTACCCAGCGTCCGATCCAATGGCCCGGTTACGATCGGCACTTCCGGGAGCTTTACCGTGGGCAGCTGCACCTGCGCCTCGGCGCGAAAGGCGCTGAGGCACGAGATTGCAAAGGTGATTGCAAGGATCCGCGACATCATGATGCCGACCATCGTAATGGCATGGTCAAGCACGAATCCAGCGCGATTGCAGGCGCGGAATATAATCGGCCGGCCAAACGTCTCTCACCTATAGGTAGACATGCCGCAAACGCTCGAAACCGTCCGTGCACGGCTGATCGAGTCGCTCCCGCGACTGCGTCGGTTCGCCCGCACGATCACGCGTCACGTGCATGACGCCGACGATCTCGTGCAGCTGGCGATCGAGCGCGCCTTGCAGCGCCATGCTCAATGGGACGGCGAGTCGAAGTTCGAGAGCTGGATGTTCGGCATCATGCGCAACGCCTGGATCGATGAGGCACGTTCACGCAAGCGGCAGAGCCAGGTGCTCGCGCCGGAGGAAGCAGGCGAACACGTGGGCGATCGCGGCCTGGAACCGCAAGAAGCAGCGTGGTCTGTGCAAGCCGCGCTCGAACGGTTGCCGGAGGACCAGCGGCTCGTGATCGGCCTCGTTCTGGTTGAAGGTCTTGCCTACAAGGAAGCGGCTCACGTGCTGGACATTCCGATCGGCACCGTCATGAGCCGGCTCGCACGCGGACGCGAAGCATTGCAAGCCCTCTTGAAGGCGAAGCATCCATGAACATCACAGACGAAGTCCTCATGGCCTATGCCGATGGCGAGCTCGATGCCGCGGCGAGCGCTGAAGTGGAAGCGGCGCTCGCGGCCGATCCCGCGTTGGCAGCGCGAGTACAGGAGCATCGGGCGCTGCGGGCGCAGCTGCAGGGCGCATTCGATCCGGTGCTGGACGAGGGTGTGCCGGAGCGCCTGCTCGCTGCAACGAAAGCGCCCGTGCAAGCGAAAGGCACGATCATCGATCTCGATCAGGTACGCCAGAAGCGCGCCGTCACGCCGACTCGACACTGGTCGCTGCCGCAGTGGGCCGCCATCGCGGCCAGTCTGGTGATCGGTCTCTTCATTGGCCAGCGCGCGTTGCAGGGCAACGATCCCATTGCCATGCGCAACGGCGAGTTGGTCGCGACCGGCACGCTCGCGGATGCACTGACGACGCACTTGTCGAGCGACGCAGCGGGCGAACATCGCATCGGTCTTACGTTCCGCACGAAACAAGGAGAGTACTGCCGTACGTTTGCGAGCATGGAGCAGCAGCCCATCGCGGGTGTCGCGTGTCGCGCAAACGACGCCTGGAAAGTACGAGCCGTGAGCGAAACGCAGGCTGCGAACGGCAACTACCGAATGGCGGGTTCATCCATGCCAGCCGCGGTGCGTACCGTCGTCGAAGACTCGATGCAAGGGGAGCCGCTGACGGTTGCTGAGGAGCAGGCCGCGCTGAAGGCGGGTTGGAAATGACGTGAAGGCAGGGCGATGAAACCGCCGCTCCATTTCGATTGTTGTTCGAGAGATCTCTGCCGGAGACGACACCCATGTATTCGATCATCGGTGTACTGAAGAAACCCGATTCGTGGACGACGGAACAGTTCCGCAAGTGGTGGCTCACGGAACATGCCGAGATTGCCAAGAAGTCCCTCGCGACGGCTTACGGCCGAGATCCAAGCGCGATTCGACTGTGCATGCACTTCAACATCGCGTCGGGAAGCGAAGTCATCACCGATGTCGAGCGACGCTTCGACGGTCCGCGGTGATGATCTCGATGGAATCATCGCGACAGCGGAGGCGTTTGCCGAGGCTGGTGCTACGGATTTCATTTATGCGCTGAACTCGAATGCCAAGGCAGCGCTGGATCGGACGATCGATGTGCTTGGACGGGAGCTGCTGCCACGGTTTGCGTGACTAGGTTCTCAGCGGTCGATACAGCAGCGCGGATGTTGCCGCAAGAACGCCCTTGAAAGATGCGCCTCCCTCTTGTGACAAGGAGGCGCATTCAAGCGAATCAGTTGAGCTTACATCCAATTCCGGTAATGAACCCGCTGTCCGAGCCAGCACTCCATGTGCCCGAAAGCGTCATTGCTGTAGTGTTCACGGTCGCAGTGATCGCTGGTCCGGAGGACATGTCCGCCGTCAGATTGTTGTCACTCAACGACGCCGTGACGCTGCTGCCTTGGTTGGATTGGCGGATGTCCGGAACGGCTGTTGCGGTTACCTGATTGTTCGACGCGATATCGAAAAAGATGCCGCCCGCCACCGTGCCGGGGGACTGCGGTGTTCCCCGGACCAAGGTGGTTTGGAATTTGTAGACAGCTGTAGCTGAGCCGGCCGCTCGCGATCCAGAGAAGTTTCCGCCCGACCAGGTTCCAGAGATATCGTTCAGTGTGGTGAAGCTGCCACTGAAATCTGAGCCCGTCGAGCCGATGCCAGCCACGAACGCGAGGCTCTGAGCAACCGGTAATGTGGACGGGCTGAATCCGAGCGGAATCAGCTCCTCGTCTTCCGTGCTGTACGCAGCACCTGCCAAAGAGCCCGTCACACCGAGGAATGCGATCCAGCGTCCCTTGTCGTCGCCCGTGTAGTTGCCGGTGAAGAAGCCTGAGTAAAGGCAACGAACTGTGGATTCCAAATGCGCCTTGGCGCCTGCAGCGCTCGGCAATGAACGTACGGATCCGTCAACCGAGGTGTCGCCAATGATCGAAGTCGATGCAAGCGTTGCATCCAGATCAGCCGCGAAGTCGATGGAAGGCCAGTTTGCACTCGAGGCACGATCACGCAATTCCTGCGAGATCGTGATGCCATTGCTCGCATCGCCATCCCGATCCATCAACATCAGGAAACGCACGATGTTCTGCACCGTGATCGAGGTGCTGGCACCGCTCGCCACGAGATCGACCGGCGTGATGACGCTTTTTCCGCTCGCCGTACCTATGGTGACCGGACCCACCTTGAACGTGACGTTCTGGCCCGTCTCGTATGTGAACGTGCCGTTCGCATCCGTGACGCCGCTTTGTGCACCGGACGTATAAGACAGCCCCGATACATTCGAGTCTTTGAACACACCGGCCGCAGTGGCCGGCGCAGGCGGTGCCGGCGGATTACCACCGTCATCATCATTTCCACCACCGCCACCGCAGCCATACAAGAAAATAACAGCGGCGCTAACGCACGCTGCGAAAACACGTGTACCCATGGATTTTCCCTTCCCGCTGAGTTGTTCTGAATTTTGGTTACAGTTGAGCTTGATTCTTATTCGCTCAACCGCGCGCCCAGACTAGCCCTGGAAAGTTACATGTGCAACCGAAAGTCAACGGGCATGCAGGGAAATCGTCGAGGAGTTAACAGAAGGGTCGACGGGGGAGCCAGGCCGTCGGAATTCTTTACGCTCCGACCGCACTGCTCGGTCGCGGACTCTCCGACAGCCGGGTCAACAGATTCGCCAGCACATCGAAGTTGAGCGGTTTCACGAGGTGCAGGTCGAAGCCTGCTTCGCGGGAGCGGCGTAGATCTTCGCTCTGGCCCCAGCCGCTCAGCGCAACGAGCACCATCGTGCGACCCCATGGCTCTGAACGAATGCGGCGTGCCACTTCGTACCCGTCGAGCGCTGGCATGCCGATGTCCAGCAGTGCGAGCTCGGGCTTCCACGTGCCGGCCAATTCAGCGGCTTGTGCACCGTCCGCCGCCTTGCAGACTTCGTGGCCGTTGCACTCGAGCAGGATGGCGAGGCTTTCCAGGGCATCTCGATTGTCATCGGCGACGAGGATGCGCCGTGGAACGTTGTCGCCCTCCTGGGCCGGGGCAGATGCCGGGGCAGCGGTCTGGACCGTGGCTGCGGGCGTCTGGATCAGTGGCAAGCGCACGGTGAACTCACTGCCGCGATCGACCCCATCGCTGTAGACGAGCACCTCACCGTCATGCATTTCGACGAGTCGACGCACCAGCGCAAGGCCGATCCCCAAGCCGGTCTGCGTCTTGTCCGAACCGCGATTCAACTGCGAGAAGAGATTGAAGAGACGCGGTATCGATTCGGGCGGGATGCCGATGCCGTTGTCCTTGATCTTGATTTCGACGTTGCCACCGTTGCGGGCGGCGCTCATCTCGATGCGCCCGCCAGGATTCGTGTACTTGGCGGCGTTCGTCAGCAGGTTGCCCACGATCTGGGTCAAGCGCGTGAGGTCGCCTTCGACGACCAGCGAATCATCGTCACACCGCAACGCGAGCTGATGCTTGAACTCCGCCACCATGGGCTGGACGGTTTCGACGGCGCGCGCGAGCAGCGTGTTCAGTGCAATCTGTTCCTTGGTCAGATTGATCGTACCGCGCGTGATTCGCGACACGTCCAGCAAGTCATCCACCAGGCGCGTGAGATGCAGCACCTGGCGGTCGATCACATCGCGCGCCCACTCCAGTTGGGGATTGTTCAACGGCAGGCGCGTCATGATCTGCACGGCATTGCGTATCGGCGCGAGCGGATTGCGCAGCTCGTGCGCCAGCATGGCCAGAAACTCGTCCTTGTGCCGATCCGCCTCCTTCATCGCCCTCTCCACGCGCACGCGTTCGGCGATCTCGCCTTCGAGCACGAAGTTGGTCTGTGCGAGCTCCTGGTTGGCGTTCTGCAGATGCCGATTCAGCTGTTCGAGCTCGCGCGTTTTCTCCGCCTGCAGCGTGGTGTTCGCCTGTTCGAGACGTGCGTTGGCTTCGGCAAGACTGCGATTGAGCTGTTCCAGCTCGCGCCGCTGGCAATGCAGCTCCACGAGCACGACAACCTTGCTGCGCAGGATCTCGGGTACGACGGGGATCGACACATAATCGACTGCGCCCGCCTTGTACCCTTTGAGTCGATCGAGCTCCGACATGTGCACGCCGGTCACGAAGATGATCGGCGTGCGCTCGAAACGCGGATGGTCGTGAATGAGCGCCGCGGTCTCGAAGCCGTCCATCCCTGGCATGCTGACGTCCAGCAGGACGACCGCGAACTCATGCTTCATCAATTTCTCGAGCGCCTCCAGACCGGAACGCGCCGTGATCAGGTTCTGATTCAGCTCGCCCAGAATGGATTCATACGAGAGCAAACGTGCCGGCTGGTCATCGACCAGCAGGATGTTGACGCGTTCCCGGGGGGTAGGCATGGAGGCAGCGGTTAGCGGTTGGCGGTTGGCGGTTGGCCGGAGCGCGCGGACTCGCGCCGGAATCGATTCTCAGCAAATGACGTGTACATCGTTTGCACCTCGCTTCCGAACTAACCGCCAACCGCCAACCGCTTCTTCATCATCGATGCAGCCACATGCGTACCAGCGACAGCAGCTGATCGGTATTCACGGGTTTGGCCACATAATCCGAAGCGCCCGCCTCCAGGCATTTCTCGCGATCGCCCTTCATTGCCTTGGCGGTGAGCGCAATGATGGGCAGCAGACGGAACCTGGCGTTGGAGCGAATGCGTCGCATCGTCTCATAACCATCCATCTCCGGCATCATGACGTCCATCAGAACCAATGAGAGGTCGGTCGTGTTTTCGATGATTTCGATGGCATCCTGACCGTTCGTCGCACTGATGACGTTCATGTGGTGCCGCTCCAGCAGGCTGTTCAGGGCGAAGATGTTCCGGATGTCGTCATCCACGACGAGCACCTTGCGACCTTGCAGGGGCTCATCGCTCTGATGCAGCGCCTCGATCATGCGCTGTTTCGCGGGCGGCAAGTCTGCGATCACGCGATGCAGGAACAGAGCCGTCTCATCCAGGAGACGCTCGGGAGACTGCACTCCTTTCAAAACGATGCTCTTGGCCTTCTTACGCAGCTCCGTTTCCTCGGCCTCCGTCAGGTCACGACCGGTGAACACGACGATCGGCGTCTCGCGCATCTGCGGATCTTGCTGCACCTCGGTCAGCAAATCGAAGCCGGAAATGTCGGGTAGCCTGAGGTCGAGAACCACGCAATCGTAGGTCTGCCGGCGCATCGCACTGAGTGCTTCAGCACCGGTATTGGCGGCAGTGATCTCCACGTCTCCGTGACCGATCAGCTCGGCGATGCTCATCTGCTCCGCCGGATCGTCCTCGACGACGAGCAGCTTCCGCGAACGCGGCTCGGAGAATTTCTTGATGCGCTCGAGCGCCGCTTCCAACCCGTCTGTCGTCACCGGTTTGTTCATGAACGAGAAGGCGCCGCGCTCCAGGCCGTACTGCCGTTCCTCTTCCACCGTGAGAATCTGTACGGGAATGTGGCGTGTCGTCGGATCCTGCTTGAGCTGATTGAGGACGGTCCAGCCGAGCATATCCGGCAGGAAGACATCGAGAGACACAGCGAGCGGCCGATGCTTGCGGGCCAGTAACAACGCCTCGGCCCCGGTTTTCGCAACGAGCGCCTTGAAGCCGTGATCGCGCGCCAGATTGAGCAGCACGCGACCATAGTGCGGATCGTCTTCGACGATGAGCAGCACGCGATCGTCGGGCGCGAGCGAGTCGCGATCGTCGATCAGCTCTTCCACCCGAGGCATCGGCAAGTTCATCGGAGGGAATTGCGCCGGCTTGGCTTCCATCGGCACCGCAGGTTCGCTGACGCCGCGGTTGTACGCCGGTCCCACGTACGTCAGTGGCAAGTACAACGTGAACGTGCTGCCGACACCGGGTGCGCTGGTCAGGCGAATCTCGCCGCCGAGCAGGTGCGCCAGCTCGCGGCTGATCGCAAGGCCCAGACCTGTGCCGCCGTACTTGCGTGCGGTACCGGCGTCGGCCTGTTGGAACGCCTCGAAGATCAGGCGCTGTTTCTCGAGTGCGATGCCGATGCCCGTATCGGTCACCGAGAACTCGACCACGGCGGGCGCCTGACTCAACACCGGGTGATCCGGGGTGAAGCCGCCGCTCGCGAGGCCCACATGCAAGCGCACACCGCCATGTGCGGTGAACTTGAGCGCGTTGGACAGCAGGTTCTTCAACACTTGCATGAGACGCTTCGAGTCCGTGGTGATACTGCGACCCAGGCGGGGATCCAGATCGGCCGTGAAGCTGAGTTTGCGTGCCTCGGCTTCGTGCCGGAAGTTGCGCTCGATCGTCTCCTTCAGATGCGAGAACAGCAGATCTTCGGATTCCACCGTGACCGTGCCGGACTCGATCTTGGACAGATCGAGAATGTCGCTGATGAGATTGAGCAGGTCGGTGCCGGCGCCGTGAATCGTCTTCGCGAACTCGACCTGGCGCGCGCTGAGGTTGCTGTCCGGGTTCTCTGCGAGCTGCTGACCGAGAATCAGGATGCTGTTCAGCGGCGTGCGCAGCTCATGCGACATGTTCGCCAGGAACTCCGACTTGTACCGCGACGTGAGCGCGAGCTCCGCGGCCTTCTCTTCCAACGCACGGCGTGCGAGCTCGATTTCCTGGTTCTTGCGCTCCACTTCCGCATTCTGCTCGGCCAGCAAGCGTGCCTTGTTGGCCAGTTCTTCGTTCGTCTGTTGCAGTTCCTTCTGCTGCGTCTGCAACTCGCCTGCGAGCTGCTGCGATTGCGTGAGCAGGCCCTCGGTACGCATCGTCGCTTCGATGGTGTTCAACACCACACCGATACTGCCGGTGAGCTGCTCGAGGAAGGCGAGATGCGATGCCGTGAAGTCGTGCATCGTGGCCAGCTCGACCACGGCCTTCACCTGGCCTTCGTACAGCACCGGCAGGGCGATGACATTGCGCGGACGTGCTGCGATCAAGCCGCTGCGGACGCGAATGGCGTCCTCGGGAATTTCATTCAGCAGAATGCGTCGACCATCCGCGGCGCACTGGCCAACCAACCCTTCGCGCAGCCTATAGCAGCGCGGCGCCGTGTCCTCGAGCGGATCGGCATAGGTCGCCAGTTGCTTGAGCTGCGCATGCGAGTCGGTGCTTTCCATGACATAGACGATGCCTTGCTGTGCATGGACGAGCGGCGCGAGCTCCGCCAGCAACATCTGACCCACGGTCACGAGGTCGCGTTGACCTTGCATCATGCGGCTGAACTTCGCGAGGTTCGTCTTCAGCCAGTCCTGCTCGGTGTTGCGCTCCGTCGTCGCGCGCAGGTTGCCGATCATCGCGTTGATGTTGTCCTTGAGCTCGGACACCTCGCCGCGCGCATCGACCTGGATCGAGCGCGTGAGGTCGCCCTTCGTCACGGCCGTCGCCACTTCGGCGATGGCGCGCACCTGCGTCGTCAGGTTGGCGGCGAGCAGGTTCACGTTCGCGGTCAAATCCTTCCATGTACCGGCTGCGCCAGGCACGTTCGCCTGACCGCCGAGGCGTCCTTCCACGCCCACCTCGCGGGCCACCGTCGTCACCTGATCCGCAAAGATCGCGAGCGTGTCCGTCATGCTGTTGATGGTGTCGGCAAGTGCGGCGACTTCACCCTTCGATTCCACCGTGAGGCGCTGACGCAGATCGCCGTTCGCCACGGCGGTCACCACCTTCACGATGCCGCGCACCTGGTTCGTGAGGTTGTTCGCCATCACGTTCACGTTGTCGGTGAGGTCCTTCCATGTGCCGGCCACACCGGGCACGACGGCCTGGCCACCGAGCTTGCCTTCGGTGCCCACTTCACGCGCCACGCGCGTCACTTCGGCCGCAAAGCCGTTGAGCTGGTCCACCATCGTATTGATGGTGTTCTTCAGTTCGAGGATCTCGCCCTTCACGTCCACCGTGATCTTGCGCGACAAGTCCCCGCGCGCGATGGCTGTCGACACTTCAGCGATGTTGCGCACCTGACCCGTGAGGTTCGAGGCCATCGAGTTCACGTTATCGGTGAGATCCTTCCAGGTACCACCGACACCCGGCACGATCGCCTGACCGCCGAGCTTGCCTTCGGTACCCACCTCACGCGCCACACGCGTCACTTCCGAAGCAAAGGCGCGCAGCTGGTCCACCATCGTGTTGAGCGTCTCTTTCAGCTGCAGGATCTCTCCGCGTACGTCCACCGTAATTTTTTTCGACATGTCACCATTCGCCACGGCAACGGCCACCTCAGCAATGTTACGTACCTGTGC
>DATELY010000032.1:0-2596 GCA_035276085.1 Steroidobacteraceae bacterium
TTGCGCGGGCAGACGACCCGGCAGTGCGTGAAGCCGAAGAAGAGCAGCACATGGCGGCCGCGGTAGCTCTGCGCAGTGACCGCCTTGCCATGGTGATCGGTCAGAGAAAACGATCCGTCCACGAAGGCGGACTGAGTCGACGCGACTGGATCGCTCACGACCGCGTTCCCTGTGCTTGCCATCGCAGGATGAACGTGCTCGCGCCCTCATCGCTCGATGCGAGCCTCAGGTGCTCCTCCTCGCGCCGAACATCCGCATTGCGCGTCAGGACGGTGCGTTCATCGCCCGTGGCAAGCGTTTGCTCATCGCGCGTGAGGACCCATGAACCGCGTCGCCACGCATTGCTGATCAGGACAACGACTTCGCCGCTGCGATCGGTGCGTCTTCGCAAGGTGAATACGAGCCGATTCCGTCCCGCGTCGAACGCAGCGCGCAGCACATCCACGTTGGAGGAAATGTCGACGAGCGCCGGCTCATCGAAGTGGCTGCGATTCCAGGGCTTGTTATAGAGCCCCCACAGGCCGTCCGGAACGTTCAGGCGTGCATACGCCAGCAGCGCGTTGCCCTCCAGAGGAGACATCAATGTCTGATGTCCGTCGGCATCGAACATCTGATCGTTACGGGGATAGTAGTAGCCGCCCTTCTCCCAGACGGGGTTCATGTAACGCTCGGCGTGCGCCAGCAGTCCGCTCAGGGTTGTCTCGTCTCCCATCTCGGATACCCATGCGGCCACCCAGCCGAAATCGGACCCACCTCCGTCGAGTCGTCTCATCGCAGGCGGCGCTTCGGCCGGCACGCGCGCGAATCGAACCGACACCCTGCCGTCGGGGTCCGTCGTGATGCAGTCACGGATCTGGCGCGGATAGTTCGATCTGACGAAATCGCGATTCCACGCATTCATCAACGCGCCGCACCATGCGTCGACCCATGGGCTCTGATGGCCAGGCACGACCTCCTTGACGTGCGAGCGCATGAGCATGTTGAAGTGCCCGTCGTCGTTGAGGAAGCCGCCGAACTCCTGCCAGGCTTGCAGATATCCGCGGGTGACTTCCTCGGCACGACAGCCGCCATGAAGAACATCGTGCAGACGGAAGCCGATGATCGGTACCTGATTGCAGATGAGGAACACGCACCAAGGCTCGCAGGCCACGCCCAGATAGCCGTTCTCCACCATGTTCCAGTAGACGCGATCGTTCAGTGAGTTCTGGTCGTACGCGAAGACCTCGGGCTTGTCGAAGTTCCAGAAGAGCGGCTCGAAGCGGAACGTGATGGCGCCGGGCTGCGCGTACTTGTCGTCGTTGAACAGCATGTTGTACAGCAGCGTCATCGTCTGCACGTACGCGCTGTACATGATGTTGTCTTTCACCACCGGATCGGTCCAACCCTCGCTGCGCGGCGCATCGAGCGTGTGCCAATTGCCGCCCTTGCTGATGTCCCGCCAGTAGACCCATACCTCGGGCAGCAGCATCTTTTGAATGAGCCGGTCGAAGGTCTTGCGGAAGAGCCCGGGAGCTGCAGGCAAGCGATGAAAGTGCGCGAGTGCCAGCGCGAAGCTCATATAGGAGAGCTGAAAGCGATAGCCGCCGAAATCCTCCTGCAGGGGATTGCGGCCCATCATGTGGGACCAGTCGTTCTCGAGCTGCAGCGATAAATTCTCGATGTGGCGGATGTGCCCGACCTGCCGGTCATCGAGAAGCGGAACGTCGGACAGATCCGACTGCAAGAGCGAGTCCTGTGTCAGGGTCTTCGCAACGCTGCTGCTCATAGTGCCCCGTACCGGTCTATCGTGAGTGAGTTCAGGCTCGCTGCGTAGCGGTGCCGCGCTGGACTGGAACCTACGTCAATAGTTCATTTCATGTCAAGTTGACGTTTTTAGTCCAATCTTTACAAGTGAAGCTCTCTGCCAAGTTGACGTTCTTGATACGATCGTGGCGCACGACTACCCGTCCACACCGATGGATTCTTAGATGACTGCAGCCATTGCCCGCCGGCGCAAAGAGATTGGACTGGAACGACGCGAGAGAACGCGGCAGCGGCTGCTGGTAGCCGCGGCCCGGGTGGTTGCTCATCTCGGCGAAGACGAGGCGACCATCGATCACTTCATCAGCGAGGCCGAGGTCGCCAGGGGCACGTTCTACAACTACTTCCCGACACGCGACGATCTGATCACCGCGCTGTGGTCCTACGTCGGACAGGATCCCTTCCGCACGATTCAGAAGATTTCTGCGGCCGCGGCGGATCCGGCGGAACGGCTCGTCATGGAAGCGAGACTCGTGCTCGCCCGAGCTGCGCAGGACGCCACGTGGGGCTGGTTGTTGTGGTACATGTCGCGCTCCGCCGAATCGCTGAACGAAGACCTTCGGGCCTATCCCCTGCCCGACCTGCTGGCGGGCCGTGCGAGCGGCAGATTTCGCTTCGATGACCCGGAAGCCGCACGCGATCTGGTGGTCGGCACGATCAGAGCGGCGATGCGCACGGTGCTGACCAATACGCCGCGGCCTGATTACGCGGAACATCTGAGCACGATGCTGCTGATGGCGCTGGGCATCAGCGCCACAGAGGCAGCCCGTGTTGCGGCCCGTCCGCTTCCGGAGCC
>DATELY010000033.1:0-29794 GCA_035276085.1 Steroidobacteraceae bacterium
GCGGCCCTGGCGGCCTGCGAGCTCGCTTCGCTTGTTCTTCCTTCAACCCATAGCTACGGCTATGGGTTTCAGTCCAGAACGGCGCGAATCAACCTCGCAGACTCGCCATGCCTCGCGATCCCTGTGAGAAATGCGGGCTAGTCACGACCCGATCTGACAGTTACTCGGATCTCCGGTTGTTATCTGTCATGTGAAGTTACGCGATCACTTCATCCCGGCAGATTCGCTTGCCGTCCTCAAACGTCGTCATCCGCGTTCGACCATGCGTTGCTTTGTCGTCAGACTTCAGTGCGGGACACATTCCAAGCTTCGTATTCCTTCATGCTGGCAGCTGTCGGCGGGTAGAGCCCAATCAGCGAGCGACCGCGGGCGATCTCGGCTTCTGCAAACGCATCGTAGCGAGTGGCCTCGATCGCCTCCTTCAACACCTCTTCTGCCAGGTGTCGGGGGACCACAATGACACCGTCGGCGTCACCAACGATGAGATCGCCGGGATAAACGGCTACGCCGCCGCATCCAATCGGCAGATTGATGTCCGCCCCGTGGTGGGAGATGAACGCCGGCGGCGGCGCCGGGCGACGATGGAACGTGGGAAGATTGACCTTCTCTATGCCGACCACATCACGAAACCCACCATCCGTAACGATGCCGGCAGCTCCGCGGGCTTTGAGTCGGCCAATCATTAGATCGCCGGCACATGCGGCGCTCGTGTCACCTCGCGCATCAATCACCAATACATGGCCAGGAGGACACGTCTCCATCGCCTGTCTCTGCGGGTGATCGTCACGCGAGTAGGCAGCAGGAGTATCGAGGTCCTCACGGGCGGGAATGTACCGCAGTGTGTATGCCTGACCGACGAGCCGCGGTGCTCTTGGGCAGACCGGAACGAGATCTCGCATCAGTTGCTTGCGCAATCCGCGCTTGAACAACAACGTGGTCAGTGTCGGGACGCCAACCTGCGCGTAACCTTCAACAATGGAGCCCGGAAGTGGAGTCATGAGGTCATTTTCCTCGTCGCCGGGCGCGAACGCCGCCGTAGGTGGCCCATGACGTGGCAACCAACCAGCCATTCTCGACCGGTAGGTTCACGCCCGTAATCGCGGATGCATCGTCCGAGAGCAGAAACGCTGCCGCTTTGGCGACCTCGTCGGGCATCACCATGCGTCCGAGCGCTGAAGCGTCCTCCATGAGTCGAGGATCCCGCAGACCCTTCTCGATCGCCTCTTTGATGACCGGGGTCATGCAATACCCTGGCGAGATGACGTTGACACGGACTCCGGAGCGTCCCCACTCCGCAGCCAGACATTGAGTCATGTGAACGACGGCCGCCTTCGCAGGCGCATACGCATGGAGGGGCGCAGAGCGAATGGCGGTCACTGAAGCAATGTTGACGATGGAGCCCGCACCTCGCACAGCCATTCTCTTGCCGAACGAGAGGCACGTAAGATAGTTGCCGCGCAGATCCACGGACACGACACGGTCCCAAACATCCATGGCCAGTTCTTCTGGAGGCACGGGATTGCCCTGAATGATGCCGGCGCTATTGATCAGCATGTCGACGGGGCCAACTTCCTGTTCAATGCGTGCCGCCACCTCTTCGATGTCTTTTTCAGACATCACGTCCAATCCATATGCCGCCGCGCCGGTGGCTTTGGCAACTCTGCGCGCCGCCTCCTCGTTCAGATCGGCTATGACGACTCGCGCGCCGCGGGCTGCCAAGATCTCGACGCAGCTTTGGCCGATGCCACTCGCACCGCCTGTCACGACGGCTACTTTGCCTTCGAACATACTCATGCACCTGCAGTGATTGCACTCTACCCGACGGCTTTCTGAACCTTGTTCTCGATGGCGCCAAGCTTTTCAATCTCGACCCGGACAACTTCACCTTGCTGCAACCAGCGCTGCGGCTTCATCGCATATCCAACACCGCTGCAAGTACCGGTGTACACCACGTCGCCGGGCTCCAGAGTCATGGCTTTGCTGAGATCTTCGACTTGAGCGTAGCAATTGAAGATCAGGTTCTTGGTATTGGAGTGCTGACGCACTTCACCGCCAACCAACAACCGGATGTCCAGGACATGAGGGTCCACTTCATCCCGCGTCGTGATCCACGGACCGAAAGGCGCGTGTGTATCGAAGGACTTTCCGATGACCCATTGCGACGAGCGCAACTGCCAGTCACGTACACTGACGTCGTTACCGACGCAGTAGCCGAAGATTGCATCGGCTGCGCGCTCGGCAGGCACATTCCTGCAGCGCTTGCCCACGATGAAAACGAGTTCCGCCTCGTGATCGAGTTGCTCCGATACGTGAGGTAGTTCGATCGGGTCAAACGGACCATTGACGCTGTTCGGCATCTTGGCGAACCAGGTTGGAACCTTCGGAGGTTCAAGATTGCTCTCGGCGCAATGATCGGCATAGTTCAGGCCGATCGCCATGATCTTGGTCGGCCGCGTCACGGGCGCGTGCAGATGAACCTCTGCCAGCGCGAAGTCGGGTTTGCTCTGCGCAATGTCAGTCAACCTTGGCTTGAAGTCGTCCCAGCGGCTGATCAGACCAACCATGTCTCTCGGGGCGTTCGGTACGTGCTGCACGACGTCGATGATCCCCTCTCCGTTTACGATTCCCACTCGCGGGGCATCGCCTGTCGAAAACGTGGCAAGTTTCATTACGTCTTAGCTCCTGAGATGTCGCGTGCAAAAAGTCATCGGCTGAATCTCACGGAGACGCTGCCCAATGTGGGGAACTCCACTCTTGCGTCTACGACACCATGGGATACCCGCTGCGGTGCAGGCAGCGTGCCGGTAATGACCATCATCCCGGCACGTAAACCCTCTCCATACAAAGACAGTCGGTTGGCAATCGCGGCTACCACATTGAGTGGGCTGCCCATTGCCTCGACGCCGGCAGCCGATGCGCGGGTTTGTCCATCGATGGTGATCACTGCGCCTTCCAAGCGCACATCGACGTCAGAAGGCGCAGTGAGCTTGGATCCAACGATGACGAAGCCGCCGGGTGCCTTTTGCACGGCAATTACATGCTGATTGCTCCACTGACCTTCGAGCAGTCCGGGGCGGACCGGTGCAACTTCGATCGCGGGGAAGAATCCCGCCGTCGCTGCTAACACGTCGAGCGCCGTAACGTTCGGACCTGACAAGTCTGACTTGAGCAGCACTCCTATTTCGGTTTCAACGAAGGTAAGGTCCGCATCGAGCGCCACGGTGGCATCCGACTGGCGAATCAGGGAATGCAGCAACGTACCAACCATCGGCGCCGGGATGCCTGGCAACGCCTTTTGCGCCGCCACCGATGTGACAGACGCTTGATATCCGGCGATCCGATCTCCCTGATGGACTCGCCTCTGTTTGGAAGCGATCTGAAGCCGATAGGCGTCATCCAGTGACAGATCCGGTGATACTTTGATGATGTCCTGCGACACATCTTTGTCGATCCCGGGGCGATCCAGGATGTCGAGTAGTTGTTCAAACGAAGCCAAGTTCAGCACTCCAATAGCATTGCGTCAGTGTTTGACTCTGCATTGAACTCACGGGAATGCGATCGGGCTCCTGGCGGTTAGAGTTTGAGCACCCGCTTGGCATTGCCACCCATGAGCTTTTCTCGGTCCTGGACCGAGAGCGGGAGGGACTGCGCCCATTGCACTCCTTTCACATTGTTCATGAACGGATAGTCCACCGAGAACATCAACCGATCGATGCCCATTTCCTCCAGACAACAGTTGAAGGCTGAAGTGGAAAACTGACCGCTGGTCGTGAAGTAGAAGTGCTGGCGGAAATAATCGCGCACACTGCTGACGAGATTGGAGTTCGACGAAGCCCTGCGCTCGAGCTGTAGAGTTTGATCGAGGCGCCAGAACATATAGGGCAGCGTCTCTCCCAGATGGCCGACAAGGAATTGCAATCGGGGATAGCGATCCAACACTCGGCTGAACACCAGGCGCAAAGCCTGCGTGGCCGTCTCGATGTTGAACCCCCAGACGCCGCGCAGCGTCAATTGATACTCTTTCATGTATTCGCCGAAGTACAGCTCTGCTACTTTCGGATGCGGCCAGGAAGGATGCAGATAGAGAGGCACGTCCAGCGCGTGGGCTCGTTCGAGCAGAACCCAGAACCGCGGCTCATCCAAGAACGATCCGTGCGTCAAACCATTAATGATGCCGCCTTTGAAACCAAGCTTCGTCACTGCGCGCTCGAGTTCGTCGGCAGCTGCCTGTGGGTGGGTCGTCGGCAAGGAAGCAAAGGCGGCAAAGCGCGCGGGATTGACGCGGACCACATCATGCAGACGATCGTTGGCTCGTTGCGCCAGTCCAACTGCTCCCTCGGGATCAACCATTTGCAGCCCAGGTGCGTTTTGCGAAATCACTTGCAGATCGATACCCGCTTCATCCATCTCCTTCAGACGCAGTTCTCCGAAGCTGTGAAGCCGTTCCACCAGTGGCTGAACTTGAATCCGCTCCGATGCCGGATAGCATGCCTCGATCTCAGTGTCTGAGTAGTGCTCCTCGATGCCGATAATCGGATGCCCCGCATTCATAAGTAGTTTCTGCTCTCATACACCGGTGTCAGCATCACGACAGTATTGCATCGCTCCCTCTATCCGTAAATTTGAGCCCCTCAACTAGCCCGGTTGATTCCATCAATCTGCTACGCCCTCCAGCAACTCGATCCAGTGCCGCACGGGCGCGCTCGCATTGGGTTCGAGATGGCCGATCGCTGCGGGCATCGCAGGGCTGGCCTCAGGGCGCAGCAGCGCGCAGTGCTCGATGATCAGTCGGTGCAGTTCGCTCTGGCGTTCACCCACTTTGTTCGCTGCCGCCCCCACGCCTATAGCCAGCCGACGATCCTGCGGCGCCAGCGGCAACAAGCCGGTGATGACGTTCCACTCGAGGGTCGGCCAGCCCTCTACGACCACCCAAGGATAAGATCGGAAGATGTCGATGACTTTCGGCAGACTTGACGCTCATCTAGTTGATCTCATCTAAGGCGGCGTTAGAGATCGCCCAGGGATTTGAATGCGGTGTGGGCCATGAATTATGGATCGTCGTTCACATCAGATGGACAGTCTGGGCACGCAACCGGTATTGTTTGGCCATCTCCGTGCGCCTCTTCGACGCTAATGCAGCCAGCATTCCCAGGACTCTTCGTCCGTAGGCGAAGCCTCGCGGCAGCGAGCCACCTGGCTCAGCGCAGCGTTGCTCATGAGAGCGGCAGTCGATAGGGGAGAGCATCGACGTGATAGTCAAGGGTCCACCTTCAACGCGATACATTTGGCAGCCGATCACTCTAGCCGGTCAGCTCGAGCGAACAGCGGCGATGGCGGGAAATCGCGAAGCGTTGATCTGCGATGATCGCCGCCTTACATGGTCGGACGTGCGCAAGGAAGCGCGGACGTTCGCCAAGGCGTTACTCGCGAGTGGGATCGGTAACGGAGATCACTTCGCCGTCTGGCTCCCTAACCAGGTTGAATGGATCATCGCTTGGCTCGCTTCCTCATACATCGGCGCCGTCGTCATTCCGCTAAATACGCGCTACAAGAAGGAGGAGGTTGGCTACATCCTGCGTCAGTCAGACTCGAAGTTGCTATTCCTGCGAGACACCTTTCTGGGAATTGATTTCGCGAAGATGTTGGACGAACTGCTCCCGTTGCGGGCAGGCGTGCCGGACACACGCTCATTCCCGGAGTTGCGCGGCGCGATCGTGCTCGGTCGGTCGCTGGCTCAAGCCGCAGGCTTCGACCGCTTTCTCACCCGGGGCGCCGAGATCAGTGAGGAAGAGCTTGATCGTCGCTCTGCGGAGGTCAGCTTCAATCAACCTACCATCATCGTGTACACCTCGGGCACGACCGGGCAACCGAAGGGCGCCGTGCACTCTCATTGCATTTTGCGCAATGAATGTTCCATCACGGAGTGGATGGGGATCGGGCCAGAAAGCCGGATCATGGGTCACATGCCCTTCTTCCATGTGGCCGGTGCGTTCAGCGGCATCCTGCCTGCGATGATCAGCGGCGGCGCACTGGTGTTGATGGATCACTGGGATGTCGCTAAGGCGCTGCAGCTCATTGAACGTGAACGCGTGTCCTCCTTCAGCGGGATTCCGACGCATTTCATAGATCTACTGAATCATCCGACTCTCACGAAATACGACCTCTCTTCACTCGACTCCGGATGGATAGGCGGTGCGTCGAACCCACCAGAAGTGCTGGACGGCGTAATGAATAAGCTTGGTATCCGACGTCTGCTTCCCGTCTACGGCATGACCGAGACCACATCGGTCACGACCTTCCCAAGACCCGACGACGCTCGCGACGTGATTCTTACGGGAAAGGGCGTGCCCGTGTCCGACTTCGAGTTGAAAGTCGTCGACGCCAAGAGTGGCGTGAACGTAGCGGTGGGAGTAGAGGGCGAAATCTGCGTTCGCGGCCACTGTGTCATGCAGGGCTATTACAAGAAACCTGAAGCCACCACCGCCGTCATGGATGCCGAGGGATGGTTTCATACCGGGGATCTGGGCGTGTTAGACGCTCAAGGCTACCTCGCGGTGACCGGTCGGAAGTCCGACATGTTTATCGTCGGCGGAAGCAATGCCTATCCGGCCGAGATCGAGTTCGCATTGTCGGAGCATCCGTTGATCAAGCAGGCGTATGTCGTCGGCGTGCCTCATCCTCGGCTCGGCGAAGTCGGGTTTGCTTTCGTTGAACCTTCGGCTGGCGCCGCGTTGGCGGAAGCAGAGGTCAAGGCTTTTTGCAGGGCACGGTTGGCTGACTTCAAAGTGCCGCACCATGTGGTCATCGTGTCGGATTGGCCTTTGACTGCGACAGGTAAGGTTCAGCGTTTCATACTGAAGGAACGCGCTGCTCAGCACCTTGCTGTTGCTACGGCTCCTTCCGAAGGCGCCGCTTCTCGGAGAGACATATGAACTCCATGCAAATCGCGTCAAGCTCAGGGGCAGCCTTGCTGCCGACGTACTCGTAGGCCATCCGCTCAAATCAGTTCGAAATGTCCCCTATTCACTGCAGCAGCAGCCGGTGCGCGGGGCTTTATTGCCGAACGTCAGATCGCTCGTGGCACCGTGACGCATACCGAATTCCACCGACGCATACCGAGCGCAGAGGGTTTCATGACTGCTGATGTCTACGCCGGAGATGAGGACCTAAACACATCCCGCCCAGCTGTCACTCGTCCACATACGGCCATCATCAAGTTGCGGGCAGATACTCAACCGGACGTGCTGCTACGAATCGCCGCGCAATTGAACCTACTTAACTGCGCACCCAGACGCTTCATTCTCGAGCAGGAAAATGGGGATGACGTACTGGTTCAGGTCCACATCGCAGGCTGTGCCGACACCGCCATTGAGCTCGTTTGCCGCAAACTCGATCGACTGACGTGCGTCTACGAAGTCGCGTACGAGACTGCAGAGTGACGTGCAACGGCGGGGAAGAAATGCTCTGCGGTCATTTCTTAGCGCTCTCATCCTCGACCAGATCTACGCTCGAAGACGCGACGCTGTTCTCCGTTCCAACTTGTGGAACAGGCATCAATCGGCTCACGATCAATGCAATCTGCTCCGTCTTCCATTCTTCGCTGCTCATCCACGTACGAATCGCCCAACTCTTCAGCGCTGGCAGATGGCCCAATAGAATGATGTCATAGGCCAACACCTGAGGATTCACTGCATTGAAAACACCTTGTGAGATGCCGGACTTGATGAGATCAGAGAAGACGTCGCTGATTGCCGTTTCTCGGTTCTTGTAATGTTCCTGCGCCACAGGAGGGAGCCGACGGTATTCACGGTACATCATCCGGATCTTTTGGCGATTGCGTTGCGAAGAGCCAAAGTAATGATCGAGTGCGGAGTTCAACCTCGTGAGGTGGTCGCCCGGGCCGTGGGTAATCTGCGCCAGCTGTTCTCGCAATCCATCGTAGATATCCTGGCATGCCATCACCAACAGATCGGTCTTCGTGTCGATGTATCGATAGATGCCACCGACGCTAATGCCCGATTCCATGGCGATTTCCTCGACGGACAGCGCTTCGAAACCGTGCTTGACGATGTATTCGGCGGCGACTTGAGTGATGCGGCTCCGCTTCTCCGCGGTGCGGTGAGCACGCCGGCCGCTCGGCAGCTTAGTGGGGCGTTTTTCACCCACCTCGATGATCGCCGAATCGACCGATGGCAAGGCTGATCGCTTTTTCGTTGGTCGAGCCATCATTGCATCCTCCGCTACCGAGCGCGATTGAGCTTGGCACAAAACGGAGTTACTGAAGAGGCGTCCCGGCGGAAGTTGTCATCCGCTGAGTTCGGCTGCCGAACTGTCGCAGGCGCCATCAGCAGATCTGAAAGGTAGCGAATCCTCTCATGCTGTGCTCACCTCCGCAGTGATGGTGGAGCGGCGAACAGCGTTTCAGCGTACTGGGATCGGATCATTCATGATCTCCGAGGTCGTAGAGGCGGTCTTTCGCCAAAGCCCGCAGTTCCGCTTCGTCATGCCCTGTCAGGCCAGCAATGAATTCGATCGGGATGTGAGTACCATTGTCTTCAGCGGATTTGCGGATCCGCAAAGCGTTGAGCGGGGAAATGCGGAAGTGGCGGCGAATCTCGGGGCCGATCTCATCCAGGCCGCGCGAGAACATGTCGCCTGCCTTCAGACGCAGCCATGCTTGCGAGTACTCCACGCCATCGCAATCGGCGACCACGTTCACGACGGCCGGTTTGCCGGACTCCAGCGCGCGTCGCATTGCAGGGACAAGTTCGTCGGCACGGGTGACGAACTCGCCGTGCGCGCCGAGCGCCTGGAACGCGAGGTCCCAACGATTGTTCTGACCGACGGACCAATCGATATTGGGGTGAATGTCATCGCCCATCAGCGAATTGCCGCCCCACGAACTGTTGTTGAGGACCACCACGACACATGGCAGCCCATAATGGATCATCGTCTCGATGTCCGGCCCCGCGATGCCCATGCCTCCATCGCCGATGAGTGTGACCACCTGTCGCCCCGGACGCGCCACAGCGGCACCTATCGACATACCGACGCCTTGACCAAGGGCAACGCGCGGTCCGGCATCGAGCACCTGTCCCGCGAAACGGGCTTGGATCGCGTCGGTTAGGTACAAGGAGCCGGAATAGGAGTCGTAGATGATCGTTGCATCCGCATCGACAACCTGGGCCAATACGTCGGTCAGCTCATAGGTATGTATGGGTGCCCAGTTGCCAAACTTCTTGGCGAGCTCGGCCCGCTTTGCCGCATTCCGTTGGCGTACATCTCCAAGTCTCGTGATCCACTCGCCGCGATCGACCTGCTTACCGCCTAATTCGGCTGTGCACAGGTCGATCAGCTGCCGCAGGATCAGTTTGCTTGCTCCCACGGCCATCGCCTTCGTCGGCAAGGCGTACCAGATTTCCTGCGGCGTTTCGTTGATCTGTACGTAACGGACATTGTTGCGTGGCCAATCCGGTGCTTCGAACCAGGATTCGAGTTCACCCGCGCGCACACCCACCAACAGCACAAGGTCGGCTTCCGCGATCATGGCTCCGCGACACGATGCCGAGAGGCCCATCGGATCGAGTTCAGAAACCGCTCCGCGCGCAGTACGCCGCGAGTTGGTGGGGATCTGCATCAGCGTAGCAAGCTGCTGCAGCTCATTGATCCCATCAGACCAATAGACACCATCACCTGCGACCATGACGGGCCGCTTGGCGCCGAGCAGCAGCTGGACGATTCTGGCGATCTCAGTCGGGTCGCCTGCACTGAGTGGCACTGTCGGCGGCGCGCCCACTGGCTGGTACTTGCGCTGCGGCTCGGGGCCGAACTTCCACTGATTGTTCAGCGGAATCTCGAGGCAGATCGGGCCTGGAGGAAAGCTGCAGCTCTCGCGCAGCGCCTTCTGTGTCCAGTAGGAGTTGAGCTCCCAATCAGTAAGTCGCTTGGTCCACTTCGTGACTGTCTTGAAGCATTCTGCGGCATATCCTTCCTGGAGAGTCTCCAGACCATCTCCTGCCGTGCCGTGCTGGCCGACGAGCAACACCATCGGGCTAAGCGCGCCGATCCCCTGCGAGAGAGGGGCCAGATAGTTCGACATGCCCCCCGACGACGACGCATAGCAGACTCCCGACTTCCGCTTGATGCGTCCATAGGCATCTGCAGCGAACCCGGCCGATTGCTCATGCCGGAAGTGGATGTTCTTGATGCCGATGCGAAAGGCCTCCTCGAGCACATTGTTGATGTAGCCGTGGATGCCGAACATGTCGGTCACTCCATTGTCGGCAAGGGCGCGAGCTACGGCGCGGCCGCCCGTCAGTCTGTACTCGTCGGTCATGGATTTCCCCATCCTGAAATGCCTTGTTCAACGCAGCCGGAAGAGGAAGCGGTTTCTGTCCAAGTGGCGGCGCGCGGAGCATCGTAGCCGCTGCGCCAGACCTGTCAAGAAATTTGCGAATGGTAATTCACTTTTGTTTGACAGCACACGTCTCGAAGAGGATTATCCTTGCGGACTAGCCAAGGGGAGAACGCTAATGGCAGCTGCATCGCCCAGAGCTCGCGAGTGGACCGTCGAACAGCTCGGTGCATTGCATCGGGCGATGGTCGTCTCACGGGGAATCGAGCAGGCTTGCATCGAAAAATCCGGCCACTGGTATCCCTCAATCGGAGAGGAAGCGGTCATCATCGGCACTTTCTCGCAGTTGCGCCGCGAAGATGCCGCTCTCCCGCACTATCGCGGGGCCCTCGTGGTTCCGTGGCTGCGCGGTCGCAGTCTTGCGCAGGTGATCGGGTGCGTGACGCCGTCGCAGACCAGCCCAACGCGAGGCCGCATGTACGGCGGTTTCGCGGGCGGCATGGAATATGGCGTCATGCCCTTCATTACCAACGTGCTCGGGCCGAACGTCGCGGTGGCCGCGGGCATGGCGCTGTCATTCAAACTCAAACGCGAATCACGCGTCGCAGTTGTGACATTCGGCGACGGCACGGCCGGGACGGGTGAGTTCCACGAAAGCCTGAACATGGCGGCCTTCTTCGGCGCACCCGTTGTCTATGTTTGCCAGAACAACGGTTTTTCGATTTCTACCGATACGAGACGCACGCTCGCCGGCAAGTCGGTAGCGGATTGGGCCAGCCGATATGGAATGCCAGCGGCACTCGTCGATGGTAACGATGTGCTCGCGGTGGCCGAGGCGGTCAGCGAATTCGTCGAACGTGCGCGGGCGGGCGGCGGCCCCGCTTTCATCGAAGCCAAGACGCTCAGGCGGGGTGGTCATTTTGGCGCTGATGCAGGGGCGTACATGTCACTGGAGCACACCCGTGCCGCGGAGAGCTCCGATCCGATCCAGCGTGTGGAGCAGGAGCTCCGCCAACGTGGATGCGAGGGCTCATACATTGAACGAGTGCGTGCGGAAGTCGCGGCCGAGCTGGCCGAAGCGGTCGCCACCGCCAACGCACAGCCAGCCTTGACGAGCCAGGATCTGGGCCTGGACGAGGTGTTCGAACGTGCCGTCTGAACCAATGACCCAAGCTGCTGCCGGCCCACGCGTACTCACGCTTCGACAGGCCGTACTCGAGGCGATTGGCGAAGCCATGGATGCGGATCCGACGGTCGTGATGATCGGGCAGGATCTCGGCGCATTCGGAGGCCCGTTGAAATCGGCCGAAGGGCTGTTTGATCGTTTCGGTCCGTCGCGCATCATCGAGACCGGTATCTGTGAATCCTCGATGACGTCACTCGCCGTCGGTATGGCGGTGCAGGGGATGCGGCCGATCGTTGAAATCATGTTCAGCGACTTCCTGCCAATCGCAGCGACGCCGATCATCCAGCTTGCTGCCAACCTGCGCTATTACAGCGGCAACACCGGCAACGTGCCGATGGTGATCCGTACCAAGGGCGGAGACGGCCCGTATCGATCCCATCCGCAGAACTATGAGGCCATGTTCGCCCACTCGCCAGGACTGATCATCGTGAGCCCCAGCGACGCGGTGAGCGCAAAGGGGCTGATGAAGAGCGCGATCGCTTCGAACGATCCGGTGTTGTTCATCGAGAATATATTCCTTTACAACGCGTTCAGAGAGAACGTTCCCGCTGGCGAGATCGTAGTGCCGCTAGGAAAAGCCACGGTCGCGCGCGCGGGCAAGGATGTGACGATCGTCACCTATGGCCGCACGGTGCGAACTGCCATAGCCGCGGCAAAACAACTGGCCCGCAATTCTATCGACATCGAGGTCATTGACCTTCGGACGATCTCGCCCTTCGATGAGGAAGCGGTGCTGCGCTCAATCAAGAAAACGGGACGTTTGGTGGTGGCGCACGAAGCGTGGGAAGTCGGTGGTATCGGGGCTGAGATCGTCTCGCGCGTGACGCGCAAGGCGTTCAGTTCGCTCGCATGCGCGCCGGAGCTCATCGGTGCGCCCGCGGTGCCGGTGCCCTGGGCGGAGCAGTTGCGTGATGTGATGATCCCGAGTGTCGCGCGTATCAGCGAGGCCGTGATGAAGGTCCTTCCCAAATGAGCGATGTAGGGCCGGCGAAATCCTCGACCGCTCCACGTGAAGCGCAACGACGATCGCTGCCGCTCATGCGCAGGGTGATGATCGAATCGCTGATGCGCTCTCGGGCAGCGACGTTGCCGGTTACCCTGACAGCCGAGGCCCCTGTCGGCGAATTGGTCGCAGCACACAAGCGTTTGCGCGAGATGATCCCAGGCCTCACGTTCGGAATGCTGATCGCCAAGCTGCTGATCGGCGTGCTTCGGGATCATCCTTTCCTGAACGCTGCGATCGTAGATGGGGACCTCGTCGAATATTCCGATGTCCAGCTCGGTTGCGCGGTAGCCCTCGATGATGGCGAGCTGGTGGTGCCCGTATTGCACCGCGCGCAGGAAATGAGCTTGCCCGTACTTGCCAAGGCGATGCGCGACCTGATTGCGCGCGCACGATCCCGCAAGCTCGTGCCCGCGGATGTACAGGGCGGCACGTTTTCGCTGTCGAATGTCGGGAACGTTCGAAGCTTGGCCGTTCCCTTCACGGCGACACCGGTCATTCCCCCCAATCAGTCTGGGATCATATTGACGGGGTTGATCCGCCCGGCGCCGCTGGTCGTGGAGGGTCACGTCACGGTAGCGGAGGTGATGCCAATCGCGTTTTCTTTCGATCACCGGATCGTCAACGGCGTGCCGGCGCTCACAGCACTGGGCGAGTTCATCCGCAGATTGAACGATCCGAAAGAGTGGTTCCAGGAGTGAAATAAAGATGAAGCACGAAGTGATCCTTGAATCGGAGTCACTCGGTGAGGGAGTTACAGAAGCCTATGTTGCTGCCTGGCTAAAGCAGGCTGGCGATCCGATCTCGGCCGGCGAGGAGCTCGTCGAAATGATGACCGACAAGGTGAATGTCGCGATTCAGTCGAAAGTGAGCGGCACGGTCGCGGAGATCCGCTTTCCCGTGGAGGCTCGTGTCGCGACTGGCAGCGTGCTTGCGGTAATCGAGGGATAGCACGGCACAGGCTCGGCAATAGAAGCTCAGACACTCCTGATCCAGCAGAGCACGGCGGTCGCGAGATGCTGGCCGAAGCGCTCCACCACCGGCTCACGATCGCCACGCCTGCATCGAGGCTCAGTTGCTGGAAAGGGGATGACGTTCGCGAACGCAGCGAATAATCCCGCGAATCGTGGCGGCCGCATCGACTTGAGCGTCATTCCGCACGTTCCCAATTCTGCGGAAGGCTTACCTGACTCATCCGTCATCAACGAGCGCGGAGAACGGGATTTGTCGAAGCGACTGTTCGCTTCGGGGACTTCGCGAATGGCGTGCGCACACGCTGCTATGAAGTAGGCAGTCAGGGTCGGCGACGAACCCCGCTTCTCGAAATCGGCCCGATGGCGAGCGCGATGCGCCAGCACGGCAGTCAGGTCCACCTCGAAGACTGTTGTGACGTGCGGCGCGGTGTGCAAGAGGCTTTCGACCATCCGTTCGGCAATGCGTTTGCGAATGGATGAATGGAATACATGCCGTTCGGTGTCATTGACTTCATGACCTTCCGCAGGGGTGACGCTCGGTGCGCGCACTTCGATTGTGGCGCTCATGCTCAAATACTCGCGAGTTGTTTGATGGATTCTGCTATGCGCGCGACGCTCGGAATGACCGCATCGAGCAATAGCGGGCTGTGCGGACTGGGAACGTCGGGCATGGCGACTCGCTCGATTGGAGCATCGAGGTCGAAGAACGCGCTCTTGGCGACAGTGGCCGCGATCTCTGCGCCGAATCCTGCGGTCACATTGTCTTCATGCACGATCAAGCACCGGCGCGTCTTACACACGGACGTGAGGATCGCGTCACGATCCCACGGCATGAGTGTGCGCAGATCCAGGAGCTCGGCGTCGATACCCGACTGCGCGATGGCCAGCTCACATCGTTCGACCATGGCGCCCCACGAAACGATCGTCAGCTGCTTACCATTACGCAGCAGCTTGGCTTTGCCGAACGGCACGACGAAGTCGTCACCTGGATACGGACGGCGTGCCCACGCGCGATCCAACATCGCGCGATGTTCGAAGAAAATTGTCGGATCGTTGCCACGCAACGCCGAACGCAACAGTCCTACGGCATCCTCGGCGTTCGATGGCATCGCTACCCGCCAACCGATGGCGTGCGCGAATTGCACCTCATTGCACTGGCTATGCCACGGGTCGCCGCACTTGAAGAAACCTCCGGGCATACGCACCACCATCGGCGCGGCGAATCGGTTCGCCGTGCGCCAGCGCATCGTGCCGCAATCGTTCAGCTGTTCCGCTGCCGGGTCCGCATACTTGCGGAATTGAATCTCTGGAACCGGCATGAGCCCGGCGAGCGCCATGCCCACTGCGCGGCCGATGATGCCTTCCTCAGACAAGCTCGTATCGAACACGCGCGACTCGCCGAACTTCGCCTGCAGGCCCAACGTCGCCGCGTGCACACCGCCCTTGCGTCCCACGTCCTCGCCGAACAGCACTACCCGGGAATTGGTTGCCAGTGCGTGTTCCAAGGTGCGTCGGATCGCCGTCACCATGTTGATGCGGGCTCCTTCCGGCTGCGCGATTGCAGAGCCTGCAGGCTGCACAATTCCCTCGCTCAGCAAGCCTCCCTGCGCTTGCACCTCTACCGAGCCGTCGGCCCGGTGCTCGCTGAACGAGTAAGCTGCCGTTCGCGACGGATCAGGTTCCGAGCGCTGCTCCACGCGTGCAAGTGCATCCTCGACATCTTGCTTTGCACGCAATTCCAGCGCAGCCCAGCGCTCTTCCGACAATACAGAAGGGACCAGTTGCTTGCGCAGTTGACCGAGAGGATCACGCGCGCGCTCGGCTGCAACCTCATCCGCGGTCTTGTATGTTTGGGTGTCCTGACCCGAATGACCCGACAAACGTGGAACGAGAATACGCAACAGTGCGGGTCCTTCACCTGTCCGAACACCCGTGAGTGCTTGCTCCATCAGCGCGGCCACACGGCGGGGATCAGCGCTGTCGCCTTGGAAGATTTTCAGATTGCGGAAGGCAGCCAGGTTCGCCGCGATATTCCCGCCCGGCGTTTGAAAATGGGACTTCACCGAAATCCCATAGCCGTTGTCTTCCATGAAAAAAAGCATGGGCAGACGTTGAGTCGTTGCAATCGTGAGCGCGGACCAAAAACCGTTTGTCGCCACGGACGCTTCCCCGCCGTGAGCCACGGCAATACTGCCGGCCCACTGCGATTCGCGCAGCACCTGCGTACGATACTGGATCGATTGTGCCCACCCGACCGTGGGGGTGTACTGCGTGCCAACACCGCCACAGGCTGGAAGCACACAAGGGCCATCGTGACGGGGCAGGTTGAACACCACGCCGATATCGCGGCCGTCGCTCACGCCGCCTGCTCGCATCATCGTCGATGCCAGCGCGTCATCGAGCGCAAGGCCCAGCGCCAGCAGCAGCGGACGTGATCTGTAGTAAACGCCCACACCATCGCGGGCTCCGGTCAGGAGCTGCCCGAGCAGTACTTGAGTGACATCGTGACCGCGTGCAGTGAACTGATACAGCACCTTGCGAGCCGGCAATAGTCGCGTCTCCTCGAGTTCGTCGAGAGCTCGCGAGTGCAGCACGGTGCTGACGACTCGCGACCAGTCGATGCTCATCGAGGAGCTGGCTGATCGCTCGATTGCTATGGCGCCCATGGCTGACCTTCCCATTCACTGTGCCCCACCGATTCCGGCGGCACCTGGTTCAATTGGAGAGTTAGCCTAGCTCAGGTCTTTGAGTGAAATACGTCGAGTCTCACTCCGAATCCAACGCATATTGGTGTTAATCAATTTTCCGGGTTTGATGCGTAGTGAAATATTTCAATGTGGAGCAACGCGGTGTCATCGTCGGCTACACCGCGATCGTCGATCCGGCGCGCTTGGGCTTGAAGGTCCAGGCGTTCGTTCAGGTCTTTGAGTCAACCGCGTGCCCCTCGCAGTGGGCGCGCGACTCTCTTACATGCCAGCGGGCGATTCGCTCGCGATCTCAGGATTCGCAAGACGACTGAAGTCGCGCCGGTCAGCGAGCCGAGTAACCAAAGCCGATTGTTGATCCGTCGCAGCGTGATGCATACGGACAAGACTGATCGGGGTGAAGCGCTACACGCTGTCCCGGCGATGCCGATCCGAGTTCGAGTGAGGTGATCTACTTCCGTGTCCTTGCTGGCATGATGAGCTCGAACGTTCGCAGCCGGTGACCACGCTTAATTCGATAGGTGGTGAAGTCCCGGCGATCGATCGTGAACACCTTGTGGAGATTTTCGGCCTCGGCCATGGCTACGAGCGAGGCGTCTGCCAGATCCATCGGCTGGTCTGCATATTGCTGCATCAGCTCAAAGGAGCGGTCCATCGTTTCCGGATCGAGAAACCACAAGGTGAGGCCGCCGTCCGCGATGAAATGGATGAGATTTGCTGCGCCAACGCTGCCCGGGGAGAGCAGGTGGAATGCCTCCGTGAGGACGGGGATTGTGGTTCCGAGCGGCTCTACGATGGATTTGAGCACATCGACGCACGGCCGATGCGAGTCGTCGGCGGGATCGAACAGCGCGACGATGGGGCCCGTATCCAGCAGGATCATTTGCCGTGTTTTCGCGCGATCACGGCTCTGACGGCGACTTTCGCATCTTTGGCAGCGGCACGAGCATAGCCGCCCGGTCCAAGATCCAGCTGGCGAAACACCTCGTAAGGTGCGCGCTGCGCCGGCTCATTCTGCGCTTGCTGCTTGTACGCCATCAGACCGCGTTTCAGGACTTCGGAGATCGATAATCCGGTGGACCGGGTGAGCGATGTCAGCACATGCTCCGCTTCGTCATCGAGTCTTACTGTTCGAGTAGCCATAACTCGAGCCCTGAAGTCACGTAATACGATCAGTATTACAGGTGGGCGCTTAGGCGTCAACGCGCCCGCCAGGCCATGCGCCTGCGGGCCTTGCTCGATTGGTTCAGGGGGCAGGTAGACATGCGAAATGAAACGCCATGGCGGATGCGCGTTGCACGTCTTGCTGTTCTTCCGTCTGATTGGAATCGTGAGTCTGTGCCGATGCGTCGTCGAAGCCGAAAGACATTGCGGGACAGCGTAGAGTCCTTGATCGCTCGCGGGGGCGACGATGTGTTTCTAACCCGCGAGTTCGCTCGTGTTGGAGACAAGAATCAAGTCATTCGAAATCTTGCGGGAGTTGATTCGCGAGGGTCGACTGATTCGCCTTCGCTACGGGGTTTATGCACGCGCCGAACCGTCCAGGCTTTCGAGTCGCCCCGCGCTGATTGCACGCGATGGCTTCGCGGGTGCCTCACGAGAAGCACTGACAAAGCTTGGGGTCGACTGGCAATTCACTGAAGCTGAGCGGGCATATTATGAGTTGCGAATTTGGAGTTTCGACCGAAATAGCGGCGAAACCCAGTGGTCGGGGCTGGTGGTACGGCGAAGCGCGTTAGTTTCGTCCCCTTTGCCGGCGGGCACTCAGGCTTGCTCAATATCCAGAATCATCCCCAAGATCGTAGATCTGCTTGACCGTTCCCCAAGGAATTCCTGTTTGCGTATCTAGCGCCAGGAGCGGTGCAGGAAGCCTTCTTCCGGACTTGCTGGCACTTCCGCGCCGGCCGCAAGTTTCGCGCCAGTCTCGATTGCTAGCTTGGCTTCCGATGACGACCAACCGTTCGAGGAACCAGCCATGCTGCATCGATTCTTGCCGCTTGCCGCTCTCATTTATGTATCCGTCTCGCTTCCGGTGCATGCCCAGGCCCAACAGGCGGCGGAGGGCGGCGTTCGTGGACGCATCGTGGATTCGGTGACTGGACGGGCGGTACCGACGGCGACTGTGCACCTCATGCGCAATCAGCGGGTTCAACGCACGGTTGAAGCCGATACCGCCGGAGAGTTTTCGTTCGATCGTGTGCCGGAAGGCGTGTACTCGGTCGAGGTCGAAGAGCAGGGCTACGTGAAAGCCGTGCAGGCGGATGTACGGGTCGTGCTTCGCAGAGTGGCAGCCGTCGAATTCGCGCTGGTGCGCGGGAGCGATGAGGTGCTTGCCGAAGTGGTTGTCTCGGCGCGCGCGATAGCTGGGGATCCGCGGGCGACGCCGAACACCGTGCTGCTGGAGCGTGAAGAGATACGACGTAGTCCCGGCAGCGCAGGCGACGTGTTCCGTGCGCTCGACGTTCTGCCGGGCGTCGTCTCGACGGGTGAGTTCTCAAGCTTCACCGTGCGTGGCAACGGGCCGCGGGACAACCTGATCCTGATCGACGGCATTCCTTTCGATAAAGTTGCGCATTTCGATGAGTCGCTCGGCGAGCAGGAAGCTGTCGATGGCGGCGGACGATATTCGATCTTCGCGCCGAACATCATCGGCAGCGCCAAGTTTTCTCCTGGCGGCTGGCGGGCGGCCGAGGGCGGCAAGAACGGTTCGTTGCTGGATCTGCAGATCGCGGACGGCAATCCCGTGAGCTCCACGGCGGGCGCACGCGTCGACATCATTGGAGTGGAGGCGGACTACGACGGGCCGAGCTACGTGGCCGATAACACCAGCTTGCTGCTATCGGCGCGCCATTTCGACTTCAGCAACTTGTTCAAAGCGATCGATGAGAAGGACATCGGCGCGCAGCGCCTGACTGATTTCATCGCGAAGTCCGTCACCCACCTGAATGACGATCATCGTCTCGAGCTGCTGGCGATTCACGCAGGCGAAGATTCCAAGCGAACGGTCGAGAATGCGCTCGCGTCCGAAAACTTCGAGGACGTTGGGCTCGAGGACTCGAAGCAGGACAGCACATTGCTCGGCGTGACGTGGCGGTGGTCTCCCGGTGAGGTCGCCCAGTTGCGCAATACATTCTATTACCGCAAGAGCGACACCACGGGCACGGAGGGCGAGGCATATCCGGATCTCGCGGGACCCGACCCGACACCTGCGACGACGCCGGTCCGCGAGAACATTCTGCGCATCAAGGAGCGTGAAACAGAGATCGGCTGGCGCAGCGATTTCAGCACGTTGCTCGGCTCGGATGGAAACTTCTCCGCCGGCGCGCGGGTCGCTCGCGTGGACCTCGACTTCGACCGTCGTCTCTCCGGCGACTGGACACGGTATGTGTACGAAGAGTCGGACTTTCGCGCCGACACGACACAACAGTACATCGTGCTGACGCCCGAGGAATACAACTCGACGTTGAGCGCAGCGGAGACGCAGATTGCTGCCTATGCCGACTACGCCTGGACCATCGGCGATTTCACATGGACACCCGGAATGCGCTACGAGCGCGATGGGTTTTCCGGAAAGTCCGTCGTCGCCCCGCGCCTGCTATTGAGTTGGCAACCCGATGCGGTCACCCGAGTGTGGACCGGAGGTGGCGTGTACTATCAAGCACCGCGTTATCTTGATATCGCGGCCGATCCGTCCAATCTCGACCTGAAGAGCGAGCGCTCCACGCAGTGGGTGCTGGGCTATTCCCGGCACCTGCGCGAGGATCTGCGTTTTTCGGCAGAAGGGTACTATCAGAAGCTCGACGATCTGATCGTGTTCGACGATCGGACCACGAACACCGCAACCAACATCGGGGAGGGTTCAGCCACGGGCGTGGATCTGATGCTTGCCAAGCGCATGAGCCGAGGCTGGAGCGCTTCGGCGACCTACTCATACTCGCGCGCCCGCCGCGATGACAAGCTCGGCGAAGGCGAATATGCGTCGGACTGGGATCGGCCGCATGCGTTCGGTATCGTCGGCGCCTGGCAACCGAGCGATCGATGGACATTCTCGGCGAAATGGAAATATGCCTCAGGCCGGCCCACCGATGCGTTCGTCGTGCACAGCGACGTGTTGGGAGACGCAGGCCCCGTGCGCTACTCGAAGGAGCTGACGCGCACCAACACCGATCGCCTGCCTGCCTATCATTCACTGAGTCTGCGCGCGGACTACCAGCGCCGCTTCGGCCCGCTGAGTCTGGTTGCTTATCTGGACATACTGAACGTTTACGGCCGCGAGAACGCCAACGGTTATGAATGGGACGAACGTCGCGGCGTCAACATCATCGAAGGACTCGATGAGCCGCTGCCCACCATCGGACTCAGGTTCGAATACTCCTGGACGCCAGGCGAATGAGCCGAGCACCGAGATTGCCCATTGAGATTGCTCATCATCGAAGATAACCAGCGGCTCAGTCAGGCCGTCGCGGAGAGCCTGCGTGCGCAAGGATTCGCGGTCGATACAGCGGCCTCGGCGTCCGAGGGACTACGGGTGTGGCGAGCGGCCGACTACGATGCCGCCGTGCTCGATCTCATGCTTCCGGACGGCACCGGCCTCAACGCGCTGAAGGAAATGCGTGACCGAGGTAACATGACGCCCGTGCTGATCCTCACCGCGCTTGGTGCGATCGAGGATCGCGTGCGCGGTCTGGATTGCGGCGCGGACGACTATCTCGTCAAACCCTTCGCGATGCAGGAGCTCATCGCTCGGCTGCGGGCGCTGTTGCGTCGTCCGGGCGCGGCATTGGGTCGCACGCTGACGCTCGGTACCGTGAAGCTCGATACGTCCGCACGTATCGCCACCGTCGCCGAGACGCAGCTCGATCTGACACGCTCGGAGCTGATCGTCCTCGAAGCGCTGCTGCGCAATCAGGGACGTGTTATCTCGAAGGAGCGGCTTGCCGAATGCCTGTACGATTTCGAGCAGGAGCGCAGCGCGAATTCGGTGGAGACGCAAGTGCACAGGTTGCGCAAGAAGCTCGCGGCCGCGGGCGCTGATGTGTCGCTCCGGACTTTGCGCGGTCTGGGCTATCTTGCCTCTTGACCGCGGCTCGATGCGTGCCCCGTCCCTACTTCGAGCACTCGTCGTTCGACTGAGCATCGTGGTCGTGCTGGCGCTGGCCGGCAGCTATCTGGTGTTGTACCGCGAATTTCGCGAAGGGCTGATGGGTCTGGAAGGCCAGAGCATTGCCGTCCAAGTGCAGGACCTGCGTGCGTCGATCGTGTCGGGGACGGGCCCACCGCGTCTCGAGTTGCCACGGTCCCTGCAAGAGTTCTACGCCCAACCGGATACATTGAACGGTTATCAAGTGCTGAGCGCAGATGGCACGGTGCTGGAGTCGGGCGGTTTCTCTGCGCCTGATCTGCCATTGCCGGTCGCTCGAGGCGGTGGGCAGGTCGTCATGCAGCTGGAAACGCATGCGCTATCGGGCAACAGCATCATGGCTGCCGCGCTCGAACTCGATGATCGTCACGGCCCATACTGGTTGCGTGTGGTGCGGAATCTCAAGGACACAGAGAGTCTGGTCGCCCAGCTCATGCTCGGCGCGTTGGACGAGCTGTATCCGCCGATTGCCCTGCTGCTGATCGCCGTCGTCAGCGTCGTGGTCGTGACGGTGCTGTCATCGCTTCGCTCCTTGCGTGCCGTCTCGCATCAGGCCTCGATGTTGTCGCTGAATCGTTTGGACGAGCGGTTGCATGCCAAAAACCTTCCTCGGGAGCTCGTTCCGCTGGTTCAGGCAGTCAACGCCTCGCTCGATCGGCTCGAAGCAGACTATCGCGTGCAGCGGGAATTTACCGCCAACGCCGCGCATGAGCTGCGTACCCCGCTTGCGACGTTGCGAGCACGGCTCGAGTCCCGCTTTTCGGCGCGGGAGCTGGGCGATGTTGCGTTCGAAATCGAACAGCTCGCGCGGCTCGTCGAGCAACTGCTCTGTCTTGCGCGCCTCGATTCGCAGGAACAGTTCCAGTTTGCCGCGTTCGACGCTCACGCCGTTGCGCTGGAAGTGGCTCGGGAGCTGGCGCCTGTTGCGCTCGAATCAGAACACTACGTGACCGCCACGACGCCCGACGCTTCCGTGCCTGCGCACGGGAATGCAACACTGACGCGCCTGGTCTTTCGCAACCTGATCGAGAACGCGATTCAGTACACGCCCGCCGGCACGTCGATCACGCTGTCCGCTGATTCTGCCACTGTGATCATTGCCGATGATGGGCCCGGAATCGCTGCGCATGCCGCTGCGTCCCTGTTCGAGCGGTTCCGCCGCGGTCCCAATGCCTCGGGCCCCGGCGCGGGCTTGGGGCTCGCAATCGCGAAGTGCATCATGGAGCGGCAAGGCGGACGCCTGTCGCTCGACGCGAATGCGGCCCGCGGGGCGCGTTTCGTGATGGAGTTTCCCGAACCTATGTAAGTTTCACGCGTTGCTCGGCACGCACGGGTCAGATCGATCGATGCTCAGGCGGAGGGTGGAATAGGGCGCAAGTTGCGGGTCCGCCAGGTCCTTGTGGCGTTCCTCGAGCCGCAGTTTCAGCAGCGTCTCGCTGACTGTGCGGGTGGGCTGCCCCTCGATAAATGGGTGAAGCGCTACACGCTGGTGCGACGTGAATGGGGATCCGAAGGATCAGATTCCCGGTGCTGTAGAGGAGATGAGGGTCGGCCCCTCGAAGTCGGCGTGCAGAAGCTGGCTTCAAACCAGGCAGTGCTGCTGTGGTCCAAAAGTCATGGTAGTGAGCGAGTGCTGAAAAATCGGTCCAAAGAGGCCGAAGGTGAGAGTTGAGCAGGTGAACGAAAGTGAACCGACCGATGACGCATCGAAAATCGAAGACGCTGTCAGAACCGCGGGGCGCAGTGTACCTGCGGGATAAGTTGGGAGAGAGATCTGCAGATCGACCCAGCGACAGCCGGTGTAAAGGCGGCACGAACTCAACTCAGGCTCCGCTACGGAACACGTGAAGTTGACGGGCGATGTGAAGGGAAACGACAAGTGGTAGCACCACGAGGAGGCGACTCACCTATTTGAGCAACTCATGGCAGGCTGCAGCGTTGGCTCGAAGTCAAGCCCGATGCGATTGGATTTCGTTTCCTTGTACGACAGCGCTGTGCAATGTTCGGCTTCAATTTCGAAGTTCACCACATAGGACGCGCCGTTCTGCGGGATTAGGCTGGAACTCGCCTGACAAGGGGTCGAGACACCATTGTAGACATAGTTGTAGTAGCTGACTCCCAGCGTCAGCCGACGATCAGCCGGGATATCGGCGTATCCGGAAGCATCATTCTTGAGTAGATACTGCTGATTATCGAGACACATCCACAGGTTGGCTCCGCTCCAGTCACCTATGAGGTGCACCCTCGCGTGACTAGCACCGTCTGGTAGTTGATAGTTTGGAATCGTCACGCACGCAGACGCTGCGATCGCAAGCATCACAAGCAGAATTGCACGGCTCATGACTTGTCCTCCGGTTTCACTTCGGGTTTCAGCCGAGTGATGAGATCCGGCGCGGACAACACCGGCCCTTCTGGTTGATCCAGCAGGAGGATGTACGCGTAGATCGTGGGCTTACCGGTAATGGTAGTCACCGTCTTCTCGGTGCTGCGACGATCAGCAATTGCAGCTGGTAGATTCTCGTAAAGTAAAAAATATTCTTTGTGCTCGCGCTGCGCCACCTCCGCACAACGATATAGGAGGTAGACGCCGGCCTTGTGCGGATCAATGAAGCCGTTGCCTGCAAAGCCCACTTTGATCAGATCACCGGGACTTTTTTTATCCCAGTAACCACCCATCCAGCCAACCAGTGGATTGGTCGCGCTCTGGTAGCCAGTGGCACATGCAGCGGCGAGCACACTCACTGCCCCAAGAATCACTGCTCGAATTTTCATTGGCACCCTGCTGCGCTAAGTTGTCGTTGTGCGCATATCCGTGGCGCTCGGACGAAAGGTATTGAACGTATTGTCGTTCTTGAGCCCGAGCCATCGAGAGATAGAGTACGAAACTCGGAATACGCGGTAAAGAGCGCTGCGGTGTTCTGTGTGGCCCCTTAGAATTGCCGTCGCCGGAGACCGAAGGAAGTTAAAACTACGCGAGGAGCACGATGGTATCGACGTACCAAGCGCGATGGTTGGTGGCAGCGCTGCTTATGATAAATGTTGCTGCGGCATTCACCGCGGACGCACAGCCCCAGTGCACCTTGCCGGCTGATCCAGGAACGCTGCCGCAAGGAGCCAGCGCTACTCAAGCGCAAATGCTCGATGCGCAGCAGCGCATTCGCGATTTCAACTTCCTTACCGAACAGTACCTGCGCTGCGTGCGCAGTGAGACCGATCAGGCGCAACTGGGTAAAGATGCTGCTACACGCGAACAGCTAATGAGCGAACGCATCGTGGCCCACAACGCCGCTCAGGCAAAGCTGATGGGTTACGCCAATTGCTTCAATGAGCAGTTGCGTGCTTTTAAGGCGAGCGGCGGTGGGTCGGGTGCACTCGCCGCAGACTGCAGCGCGCAGTTGGCAGGTGCGGCTGCAGGCTCGGAATCAAATGCTGCCAGCGCTGGTCTGCTGCATGCGCCGTTGCAGGTTCCGAGGAGTCGGCTCGGCAGCACTCTCGTTTGTGAGCGGACAATGTGAGCGACCATGCAAGTGCGAGTTGATGGAGAAAGAGTAGAGGACGGCGTCGCTGTCGAGATCGCGGGCGGGCAGGTGCGGCTCCGGACTCATCACCGTTCCACTTTCGCTGGTTTGTATGGGTCGGGCGTGCCGGGTGCGATGGGTGGGTATTGCTTCAGCGACGCTTCGAACGTAACCGCAATCTTCATGACGGCCTCCGCATTCCACGTGTTGCGAAGCGCCGTCGCGGGATACTCTTCTTTCGGATCGGTGATGAGATCGAACGCCTTGGGAGAGCCGAGCTTCACCGGTGGTGACCACCAGTCGCGTTGTTCGTCGTAGAACGCGATTTTCCAGTTCCGCCACTTGACTGCTTCGAGGCGGTCAGCAACGAACACCGGGAAGCCTTCGCGGTTGGATTTTTCAGTCTTGCCGAGAAGGAAGCTCGTTTGGTCGACGCCATCGATGGCGCGATCCTGCGGCACTTGCGCGCCGGCAAGTGTCGCGAAGGTGGTGTACGTATCCACTTCGTGCACGATCTCGTTGCTGATGCGACCCGCGGGCACTCGGTTGGGCCAGCGGATAATGAACGGGACTCGCAATGAGCCCTCCATGTGCGTGAAGTAATAGCCGCGCCACGGACCCGAGGACCCTTGCCACGGCCATGTCGCTTCCGGGCCGTTGTCGCTCGTGAACACCACGATGGTGTTGTCGCGAATATTCAGTTGATCGATCGCATCGACGATTTCGCCCACGTGCGCATCCATCTCGGCCAGCGCGTCGGGAAAATCTCCGTAGCCGGTCTTGCCCGCGAACTTGGGGTTCGGCAGCGTCGGAAAGTGCATCAGCGTGAAGGGCACATAGGCATAGAAGGGTTTACTCGCTCGCACGCTGCGCTTCATGAAGTCGATCGTACGACGCGTAATTTCCTCGTCGATCAGAGCGCGCTGATCCAAGTCGTAGACAGCCAGCTCGCGGCTCTTCTCTGTCTTGCGGCCTTCCATCGTGTGCGTGAACTGCACGCCAGCTGCTTTGGCGGCGGGCGATGATGGCCAGAACGCTTCGTCCGTCGTGCGCGGGATGCCATACCACTCGTCGAATCCCTGGGCGTTCGGCAAACGTCCTTGAACGCTGCCCAGGTGCCATTTGCCAAAGCACCCCGTGGCATACCCGACATCCGATAGTGCTTCTGCCAGCGTCACTTCCCACTGCATCAAGCCGTCGAGGCCGCCACCGATCGGCACCGAGTGCGTTCCAGAGCGAATTGAAAACCGGCCGGTCAGTATGGCGGAGCGACTTGGCGTGCACTGCGCCTCGACGTTGAAATTGGTCAGACGCATGCCTTCGCCGGCCAGTTTGTCGATTCGTGGCGTCGGCGCTCCGCGTGTGATCCCGCCGCCATAGGCGCCCACCTCGCCGTAACCCAGGTTGTCCATCAGGATGAAAACGATGTTGGGACGCTCGCCAGCGTCGGCTGCTGCGGCTGGCGCGTGCGACAGCAAACCGAGCATCGCTGAGGTTGAAACGAGAGCGGACTTGCAAGCACCGACCAGAGAACATGTGCTCATGGCTGCGTTCTCAGAACAGCAACTTCACTCGCACCGCCGGAATGACCGCCGTGTCCGCTGCTTGCCGTGTGGGTCGAACCACCTGCAGATCGCCGGTCAACCTGAACCATGGAGTGATGTGCAGGTTGTAGAACAGCTCGACCTGGTGCTCGACACGCACGTCGCCGATCGCGAGCAGGTCGATATCGTCCTTCAGCTCCTCGCTCAGGTCGGTGTATGCGTAGGCCAATCCGAACTCATCGTCGGGACGACCCGGGAACAGCCCATTACCGCCAAGACCCACATCGAGGAATTTCGTGATAGGGCTAGTGTCCTTGTCGGCGAATGACACCTGCATGAAGAAGCCCCAGCCGTCGTTCTTGCCCCTCTCGACGAGGTATTGTCGAAACGTGTAGTTGACTGACCAGGAACCCCGCTTCGGCTCGATGGGATCGGATGCGGGTTCTGGGATGATCACCTGCCTGATGGCATCGAAGGGCGTGTACTTCTTGGTTGTAATGGCGCCGCCGACGGTATGCTTACCTGACATGCCGAAGTATTTCGTCGCGAAGTTGATGCCGGGCGAGAATGTCACGCCGTCTTCGAACAGATCCGACAATCCCGCAGTCGTCGAGTGATCGTTCGGATCCAGCAGCGAGAAGGTGATGAACGGCTCGCCTCCGCGGACATAGGCGAAGCTCACGGCGTTCGTGATGAGCGGAACCTGGCGCAACACCGTCAAGGGACCAATCTGCGCCATGTTCATGAAGCGCTCCGTCCCGCCGCCTGCGAAAAACTCCTCCTCGAGTAGATCGACCAGATTGAACCGACCGAACGCGACGGCAAACAGCTCGCCTGCCTTCAGATCGATTGGAATCAACCGCGTGAAATTCAGAGCCGTCAATGCGGTGACCGTGTCGTCTGCGCCGGGAATGATGGCCGCCGTGTTCGCCGGGTTGATCGTGCCGGTGCCACCGAGCAAAGGACCACCGAAACGCGATTGGGCCTGAAGATCGGCCGACCAGAACTGCCAGCCCACGAGCTTGCCGAGGTCGAACTTGGCTTGCGACATGAACACGCCGTTGTACTCGTCGTCATGCCGAATCCCGCCCGACGTGACGCCCTGATAGAACTGTGTGAGCTTGAAATCCAGGTCGACGCCGTTCTCTTTCCATTGCGATCGAGTTCCGCCCCAGTCGCCCGTCAACTCGTCTCGCGTCCAAAGGTTCGCCTCGTGGGCGACAGATTCTTGCGCCCACACACTCGCAGGTGAAAGCCATAGGACGAAAAGCAATGTCGTTGCGACGACATTCGACTCGAGGATCTTCCGCGTGCTCATCCCGCTCACTGCTTGGCCATGGCCACGAGAAGGCGTTCCTCCGGTGTGATGAGGTGATTGTTGTCGTCCATCGCAATGCCGCCGTCGAACTCCACCCAGTGCACCTTGCCGGAGAATTCGCCGCGCCCATTGCGGCCATAGTCGGTGGTCACCGGCGACCCGGCCTCGTGCCCGAGATCGCAGCTCTCTTCTCCGAACGCGAAAGGCTCCGTTTGCGCGATGCGCCCTTCGCCGGCTTTCTCGCCATCGACGAAGAGACAGAGAGTGCCCCCCTTGGCAATGCCGCCGCCGTCGTATGCGAACTCCACACGTACCTGATGCTTTCCTGGGGAGATGACGCCATCACCCTCGACGTACGTGCGCTCGAGCCCAAAGAAGTTGTAGCAGTACTTCGGCTTGCCGTTCTTCGCGTACAGGCTCCAACCGCCCGTGGAGCCGCCGACTGCAGCGATCACGCCGTCGGCACCGGCGTCTGGAACCTCGATCTCAGCGGTGATCGCATGCGACTTGTTCGAGAGGTTCACCATTGCCAACGCCGGTACGCGCGTCAGCCCGCCGAAGATGATCTGTCGATTGCCTGAGATCAGTTCCGGACGTCCCGCAATCTCGGAATTGCCGCGCTCGGCGAACCGATCATCGAGCGGCAGTACGTTGTACTTCACTGCCTCGATCAGCCAGAGCTGCTGCAGCTTGTGCAACAGCTCTGGTTGCTCTTGCGCCAGATCTCGCGCCTGCGACCAGTCCTTCGAGGTGTCGTACAACTCCCAGACGTCATCATTGAAGGCAATGGTCTTGCTGATCCCCGTTTCCCATGGCGTGCGGTGCTTGGTCACCGCCGTCCAGCCTTTGTGATAGATGCCGCGGTTGCCGAACATCTCGAAGTACTGCGTCTCGTGACGCTCGGCTGCCGCCGCGTCGTTGAAGGAGTACGCCATGCTCACGCCTTCGAGCGGCCGCTGCAGCACGCCGTTCACCATCAGTGGCTGCGGCAGCCCTGCGAGCTCGAGAATCGTCGGCGCTACATCGATCACGTGATGGAACTGCGTGCGCACTTCGCCTTTGCCCTTGATGCCCTTCGGCCAATGCACGATCGCGCCGTTGCGCGTGCCACCCCAGTGTGACGCCACTTGCTTCGTCCACTGGTAAGGCGTGTCCATCGCGTGAGCCCAGCCGACAGCGTAGTGGTTGTAGGAGGTCGGCGAACCGAATTCGTCGATTCTGGGTAACAGGCTTGCGGCGGTTTCGAGATGACCGAATCCGCCCAGGGTCACCATCTCGTTGAACGTGCCTTGCAGCGATCCTTCTGCGGATGCGCCGTTGTCGCCGATGATGAGATAGATCACGGTCTCATCGAGTATGCCGATGTCGGCTAGAGCGTCGATCACGCGACCGACGTGGTGGTCGGTCTGCTCCATGAATCCCGCGTAGACCTCCATCTGTCGAGCCAACACCGGCTTCATCGCCGGATCGACCGCATCCCATGCGGGTATCTCGGCATGGCGCCTGGTGAGCTCGCACTCCTTTGGGATGACGCCGAGTTTCTGTTGCCGCGCAAAGGTCTGCTCGCGAAGCTTGTCCCAACCCTGATCGAACTCGCCCTTGTACTTGTCGGCCCAGGCCTTGGGAACGTGATGCGGGGCGTGCGTGGCGCCCGGCGCGTAGTAGACGAAGAACGGTCGGTCGTGGGCTAGCGCCTTCTGCTGATGGATCCAGCTGATGGCGTGATCGGCCAGATCTTCATTGAGCGTGTAACCCTGTTCCGGCGTCTTCTTCGGCTCGACCCGAGTCGTACCCTCGAACAGGTTGGGATAATACTGGTGGGTCTCGCCACCGACGAAGCCATAGAAGTACTGGAAGCCTCCACCGCCGGTGGGCCAATGATCGAATGGGCCGATGGCACTGCTTTCCCACACCGGCACCTCATGGCACTTGCCGAACTGCGCGGTCGAGTAGCCGTTGAGTTTCAGCGTCTCGGCCAGCGCAGCGCACGTGTTGGGCTTCATGGAGTTCTGTCCCGGCGCGGACGTCGCAAATTCAGTAATCGCGCCCATA
>DATELY010000034.1:0-8784 GCA_035276085.1 Steroidobacteraceae bacterium
CCCTGATCGGGCAGGCGGATATGCACGACGTGGGTATCGCCGAACAGGTTGTGCAGATCGCCCAGGGTTTCCTGGTATGCGCCGACCAGAAAGGCGGCGAGGTAGTACTCGCCATCGCCTTGAAGCTCGTGGAGCTCGAGCGTGCGTTTCACCTCGCGCTGACTCACGAAACGGTCGATCTTGCCGTCGGAGTCGCAGGTGATATCCGCCAGAACGGCATTGCGCGTCGGCCGCTCGGTCAGGCGATGGATCGGCATGATGGGAAAGAGCTGATCGATGGCCCAGCTGTCCGGTAGCGACTGGAACACGGAGAAGTTGCAGAAGTAAGTGTCGGAAAGGATCAGCTCGAGACCTTCCAGCTCTTCCGGCACGTCGTCGAGCTTGCGGCAGTAATCGCGAATTCGTGCGCACGTGGCCCAGTAGAGTCTCTCGGCGATACCGCGAAACTCCAGGCTCATCAAGCCGAGGTTGAACATCTGCAGGACTTGCTCGCGCGCCTGCACGGCATCGTGGTAGCACTCGACCAGGCGTCGCTCCGATACCGACCGATACGCCTCGAAGAGGTCGAGTACGGGCTGTGGCAGCTCCTGGTCACCGCCGTAGTCCTCTTCGATGCGGCCTTTGACGCGGAACTTGTCCAAGGCTGAAGAGCCCAGCACGTTGAAGATGAGGACGCTGTGGTGCGCGGCCGTGGCGCGTCCCGACTCGCTCACGATGATGGGATGCTCGATCCCGCGGGCGTTGCATACGCTGGCGATGCGGTACACGACATCGCTCGCATACTCGTTCACCGTGTAGTTCATCGAGGACGCGAAGTTCGTGCCGCTGCCGTCGTAGTCGACCCCGAGCCCGCCGCCGACGTCGATGTACTTCAGCTCCGCGCCCAGCAGTTTGAGCTCGGCGTACACGTGCGCGAGCTCGTTGATCGCGTCCTTTACGCGCCGGATATCCTGCAGCTGGCTGCCCGGGTGGCAATGCACGAGCTCCAGGCAATCGAGCATCCGATGAGTGCGCAAGACCTCGACCAGCTCGACGATCTCGCTCACGAACAGACCGAACTTCGATTTCTCACCGGCGGAATCGCGCCAGCGGCCGGCGCCCTCGCTGGCGAGTTTCACGCGCACGCCGATCCGCGGACGCACGTTGTACTTCTCCGCGTGCTTGAGGATCAGCTTCAGCTCGTCGAACTTCTCGACCACGGGGATGATCGTGCGGCCGAGCTTGGTCGCCAGGATGACCGCTTCGATGTAACTGTCGTCCTTGAATCCATTGCACACGATCATGCGCTCCGGCGCGCCTTCGGTGAGCGCCATGACCGCGAGCAGCTCCGGCTTCGAGCCGGCTTCCAGGCCGAAACCAAACTCCTTGCCGTAGCGATAGACCTCTTCGACCACGAGCCGCTGCTGATTCACCTTGATCGGAAACACCGCGCAGTAGCTGTTGCGATAGTCGTTTTCAGCGATGGCTTGGGCGAACGCTTCGTGCAGGAGGTGCAGGCGGTGATGGAGAATGTCCGAGAAGCGCACCACGACCGGCGCCGTGAGATCGCGTGCCTTGAGGCCCTCGACCACTTCCAGCAAGTCGATCTCGTGCGGACCTTTGGCATTCGGGCGCACGACGACATGTCCTGCGGCATTGATGCCGAAGTAGCCCTTGCCCCACGCCGGCACCTGGTAGAGATCGAGGGAGTCCTCGACTTTCCAGGCGCTCGGCGTGGCAACGGTACGAGCGGAGGGATCCACGGCCATGCTGAGCTCCGATCTTTGACTGGGACGCTCGACTGCCGAGCGCCGCGAACGATAGCAAATGAAGCCTGCAACTGTGGTTAAGTGAATGCAGCAGCGCAAACGCGCGGTGCAAGCAGCGTCCTACAATGCGACCGCCCGATTGCAAACGCCATGATCGATTCGATGAGGAGATGCACACGAATGCTCGATGTTCCGCCGCGAGGGCCGATCGTGCGTGCCGGTCTCTTGCTGCTCGCCATTGCGAGCGGGTGCACGGTGAGGCCCACGGCACCGCCGATGCAGGAGCGAGCGGAATACCAGCGCGTGGCATGGACGGCACTCCCCGGCTGGACTGAGGACTCGATCGACGAGGCGTGGACCGGTTTTCGCGCCAGCTGCACCCCGCTGCAGCAGAAGCCGGAATGGCGCGCCGTCTGCAGCGAGGTGCAATCCGTTCCTGCGCAAGACGCACAAGCGCAGCGCCGCTTCTTCGAAGCCCGCTTCGATGTGCTGCGACTATTGCGCGACACCGGCGATCGCAAGCCTGGGGGGGAAGGCTTGATCACCGGTTACTACGAGCCGCTGCTGCACGGCGCGCGGAAACGCAGCGCCGCGTATTCGGTACCCCTCTACGGCGTGCCGGATGATCTGCTGACGGTGGATCTGTCCTCCGTATATCCCGAGCTCGCCGGTAAGCGCATTCGCGGTCGGCTGCAAGGAAACAAGGTCGTGCCTTACTACAGCCGCGCCGAGATCGACGCCGCACCGTCGGTGCGAGGCAAGGAGCTGGTCTGGGTCAGCGACGCGGTGGATGCGTTCTTCGTGCAGGTGCAGGGCTCCGGCCGCGTGCAGTTGAACACGGGCGAGACGATCCGGCTGCAGTTCGCCGACGTGAACGGACAACCGTATCGATCCATCGGCCGCTACCTCGTCGATCAAGGCGAGCTGACGCTCGATGCCGCGAACGCGCCGGCGATCCGCGACTGGATTCGCGCGCATCCCGACCGTGCGCGCGAAGTGCTGAATGCCAATCCCAGCGTCGTGTTCTTCTCAGAAGCACCCCTGCGCGACCCGAACGAAGGTCCGAAAGGCGCGCTCGGTGTCCCGCTGACGCCGGGCCGTTCGCTCGCCGTCGATCCGCGCTATATCCCCCTCGGCACGCCGGTATTCGTGACGACCACCGATCCGCTCACGCAAACGCCGCTGCGCCGCCTGATGATCGCGCAAGACAGCGGCGGTGCGATCAAAGGAATCCTGCGTGCGGACTGGTTCTTCGGTTTCGGCGCGACGGCAGCGGAGCAGGCCGGGCGCATGCGCAGTCAAGGCAGCGTGTGGATGTTGTGGCCCAAGGGCGCACCGCTGCCAGCGGAGTAGAAGCGGTTAGCGGTTAGCTTCTGAACCAACCGCTAACCGCCAACCGCTAACCGCTTCCCTTTGCCACCGGTCGCTTGGAATCCCGAATCCACTCGCTCCACGATCCCGCGTACAACTTCGCGCCCTGCAGCCCTGCATGCTCCATTCCGAGCAGCAGATGACATGCCGTCACCCCGGATCCGCACATCGCCACCGCGCGCTCCGGCGCAATACCGCCCAATGCGTCCGTGAAACGTTGCCGCAACTGCGTCGGCGGCAGGAAGTGCTTGTCGCCATCCATCGTCGTGGCGAATGGCAGATTGTGCGCGCCGGGCACGTGTCCGCCCACGGCATCGATCGGTTCCACAGCGCCTGCATACCGTTCGGGCGCGCGCGCATCCAGCACACGCGAGGTGGCATCGCGCGCGCGTGCGCTCACTTCCGCAGCGGTCACGAAGAAATCAGGTTTCACGTGCGGCTCGAACACGCGCGGCGAGCTCGTTGCGGGCGTCGTACTGACTTCGTAGCCGCTGCGCTGCCATTCCGCCCAACCGCCGTCGAGCACGGCGACGGCTTCGTGTCCAAGCCAGCGCAGCAGCCACCATAACCGCGCCGCAAAGGCACCGCTGTCCTGGTCGTATGCCACGACCTGCACAGTCGCATCGACACCCCACGAACTGAACAGCCGCGCCAGAGATTCCGGTGTCGGTAGCGGATGGCGCCCGCTCATGGGCGTGACCGGTGATGACAGATCGCGATCCAAATGGGCATAGACCGCCCCGGGCACATGGCCCGCCGCGAAGGCGCGTTCGCTCGCGTGCGGCTGCGCGAGGTCGAAGCGGCAATCCACGATAACCGGCTGCTTGCTGCCCAGCTGACCGTGCAGCTCCCGCGCGCTGATGAGTGTTCGATACATGATTGTCTTGTGACCCGTGACCGATACAATCGCCAGCCCCCGAATGGGCGGCTTGGCAAGGCGAGGATAAGCGAATGGCGCTGGAAGTTTACTGGGGCAGCGGCAGTCCGTATGCGTGGCGCGCATTGCTGGCGCTCGAGTTCAAGCACCTCACATACGTCTCGCACATCCTGGATTTCTCGAAACAGGAGCACAAGTCGCCGCAGATGCTGAAGATGAATCCGCGGGCGCGCACGCCCGTGGTGCAGGACGGCGACTACGTTGCGTTCGAGTCCCTCGCGATCCTGTTCTATCTCGACCGCAAGCATCCCGAGCCGCCGCTGTTCGGCGCCACGGCGGAGGAGGGCGGCACCATCATGCGCGTCATCTCCGAGTTCCAGGCCTACATCGAAGGGCACTTGATGAAGATCGTGGAAGCGATTCTTTTTCAGGGCATCGAGGGGCGGATGGACGAGCTCTCCCGCGCGCTGCTCGTGGTTGAAAAGGAAGCCAAAGCGATCGATGCGCGTCTGCTCAAATCGGAGTGGCTCGTCGGCTCCGCCTGTTCCGCCGCTGACATCATGGTGTTCCCGCCGATCAAGCTGTTGCTGCGCGCGCTTGGCCGGCCGCAAGCCCAGGACATTCGCACCCGGTTGCTACCCCTGGAGACCCATTATCCGGGCATCGATGCCTGGCTGAAGCGCATGGAAACATTGCCGGGCTACGATCGAACGTACCCGCCGCACTGGCGCGAGTGATGCCGGACAAGAGCGGTTGGCGGTTAGCGGTTGGTCGTTAGAATCAGCCGTACGGTTCTTTGACTTCGGATACCTGTCATGACTCATCCAGTTCACGTCACCTTCCCCGGCCGGCTCGTCATGGTCGGCTTCGGCAGTATCGGCCAGGGAGTGTTGCCGCTGATCTTGCGCCACGTCGGCATCACGCCCGATCGCATCACGATCGTGACTGCAGAAGATGCGGGCCGCACGGAAGCAAACGAATATGGCGTCAAGTTCATCAAGCAGCCGCTCACGCGCGACAACTATCAGCAAGTGCTCGAGCCGCTGCTTGGCCGCGGTGATTTTCTGCTCAACCTGTCGGTCGACGTATCGAGCGTCGCGTTGATCGAGTTGTGCGCGGGCAAGGGCGCGCTCTACCTGGATACCTGCATCGAGCCGTGGCCCGGCGGTTACACCGACACCAGCCTCTCGCCCTCGAAGCGTTCCAACTATGCGCTGCGCGAAACTGCGCTCGCGCTGCGCAAAAAATATCCCAAAGGCCCCACCGCGGTGCTGACGCACGGGGCGAACCCAGGTCTCGTGTCGCACTTCGTGAAGCAGGCGCTGCTGAACATTGCCAGCGACACGGGCGTGAACGTCAGCACACCGAAGTCGCGCGAAGAATGGGCGCGGCTCGCCGCCACGCTCGGTGTGAAAGTCATCCACATCGCCGAGCGCGACACGCAGATTCCCGGTCACCCGAAGCAACCGGGTGAGTTCGTGAACACCTGGTCGGTCGACGGCTTCGTCAGCGAAGGCATGCAGCCGTCCGAGCTGGGCTGGGGGACGCATGAAAAGGCACTGCCGCCCGACGGGCGGGAACATGATTTCGGCCCGGGTTGCGCCATCTATCTGATGCGACCGGGTGCCGGCACGCGTGTGCGCACATGGACCCCGAAAGCCGGCACGTTCCATGGCTTCCTGATCACTCACGGCGAGTCCATTTCCATTCCCGACTTCTTCTCGCACCGCGAGAACGGCAAAGTCGTTTACCGGCCGACGGTGCACTATTCGTATCACCCCTCCGATAGCGCCGTGTTGTCGGTACACGAATTCGCGGGCCGCAACTGGCAACTGCAAGAGCGCAAACGCATCCTCATGGAGGACATCGTCTCCGGCATCGACGAGCTGGGCGTCCTGCTCGCGGGCCACAAGAAGAACGCGTATTGGTACGGCTCACAGCTCTCGATCGAAGCAGCGCGCAGCCTCGCCCCACACAACAGCGCCACGAGTCTGCAGGTCACCGTTGCAGCGCTCTCCGGCATGGTCTGGGCGATGGAGAATCCCAACGCCGGCATCGTCGAGCCCGACGAAATCGACTTCCGCCGCAATCTCGAGATCTGCATGCCCTACCTCGGCCCCGTCGTGGGCGAATACACGAACTGGACGCCCCTGACGGATCGCGAACGGCTATTCCCGGAGGATCTGGATTCAAGCGATCCGTGGCAGTTTAAGAATGTGAGAGTGGGGTGAGGCGCGCAGCGATGCTGCGCGGTGGGCCGGCTTGCTGGTCAGCTGGTCTGCTGGCCAGAGAGTGCGTAGCGCAGTTGCCTCTGGCCAGCAGACCAGCTAGCCAGCAGACCAGCTAGCCGCCCCCATGCCCCTCCGCCTCAACCTCGACCTCAGCGAAGCCGATCTCGACCACTTCGCCGCGATCGCGCAGCGCACGTGCGCCACTGCTGCGCAACGTTCGGGTGCCAGCATCATCGAAGCGGCACGCGAGTTGTTGACGCGTGCCGAACAGGCGCATGCGCCGCATTTCGTACGGCAGAAGTTCGTCGTGCTGGAGCGCTTGCTCGCGTTGCTCGACGATCCCGAGTGGGCTATCGAAGACAGTGACCGCAAACGTGCGCTCAATGCGCTCGCCTGCTTGTCCGAGGCGCCGAGCAACGAGACGCAGGCAGGCGCTGCGATTGCCGCACTCGATTACGCAGTCATCATCGAGCTGATTCATCAGGACTTGCAGCACGACATCGCGGCCTACGAGGAATTCTGCAAGTTCCGGACGACGGAGCAGACGCGAGTACCGCGCGCGACATCGCGGCGCGTCGATCCTGCGGAGCGTCTCAAGGCGAAGCGCGATGCCTTGCAGGCGCGCATGCACGAGCGCCGGCAGAGAGATCTGGAGCGAGCGCAAGCGCCGTGGCGGAAGTTGTTTGCGGTGTTTGGACTGTGACCAGCAGCTGAAATGAGCGTCCCTTCCCTTGCGAAGCGGGGGAAGGACAGGATGGGGGCCTCTTGAAGAGCAGAGTCGCGCTAACGCGCTTGCCCCCACCCTAACCCCAATGGCACTTAGTTAAGCGAAAAACGGCCGAATCATGCGGGTCAAAGCTAATCGAGCCACCGGTTTTCTAGCAGAAACGAGAGCACTACCTGAGGCTGGATCTGTGAGATTCGAGGCCAAAAACGCTTAACTAAGTGCCATTGCACTTAAGCGAGGTGACGATTCTGGATCACCTCAAGGGCCTAAGAATGCCCTACGCGCAGCATGGTTGTTCAAGGATTTCGGCCGGGAGGGAGAAGACGTCGGGTATGGAGACACGCACGTCGATCTTGTCAACGCATATCTCGATTGGAATCTCACCTTCCGGTGTTTGTCGGTAACTGGTCCGATGCGCTACCCGTTCCCGCTTCGACGGCAGGCCATCGTCGTAGACGTTAGGCAACGCGAGCTCGATTGAAAAACCGTCGAAAGTGAAGCCGTGAATTTTGCCAACTAGCTCGGGCTCGATGGCTAAGCCGAAGGTCAGAAGGCGGGTCCAAGAACTCACTTGCATTGTTTGTAAGGCAGAAGTCATGAGCGTCTAAGTCCTTTAGCAAACGTAGGGCAACGCGGCCATACAACACGGGGGGACTGCTCACGCGTTGAGCTTCTTTCTGGCTTCCTGCCAAGCCACATGTATGGCTTTGTGTGCGACAGCTATCTCTTCGATCACAAGATCCAGCATCTTCGAATCAATCTCGTAAGAATCTCCCTCGAGTGGGCTGGCGATCAATGAGTCCGGGTAACTTTCACTAACGCGCAGCGGCGTGTGCATGAGGAAATTGCGATCAACAGCCGCATTTTCGATTGCAGCCCACATCTCTTTGATGGGATCCCAATTGGAGTCTCCAATTCTCGATCCTATGAGCGCGTTGAGGAATTTCCTCTGCGGCGCGCGCGAGTGCATGCCGTTGAAGATCTCGATCGCTACAGGGTCGACAGGATGACCGAACCCCTCCGGCGGATCCCGCTGACCGAGAAGGTACGCGCAGAAGAAAGCAAGTTCTTGCTCCATCTCGCAGTAGGAAGTGGCGATCATGCCAACCTGTGCGAAGAGGTGACTGTACCTGAGGCGGTTCTCGTGGCCCGGTCGAAATGAAACGTTGTCGTCGTCAATGGGTCGTGCGTGTTGTTTGATGACAGGGTCCTTTTTCATCGCCTCTAACCTATGCAGAGCTATCTGTCCGGCGTAATTGTTACCACTGCTCTCGGCGCTTGCGCTCCAGCTGCTGTAGAGGGAGTAACGGAGGTAGCGGCCGTGCCAGAGGGTGCACTCGCCGAGACAGTTACCCCCTCGCCTCGCGCGAAGGCTTCCTTCGCTGCCTGACCACCGAGGAAAATACCGAACGCGCCGATCAGAACGGCCGTGCCCTGCGCAAAATTAGCAAAGATCTCTGATCTGACTTTCCACGCTTCAAGCTTTTGCATTTTGCTTCTTGTTTCCACGGCTGAACCTAAACCGCCCACTTCATGTCACGCACACGCGAACAGACCGCGAGACGAGGTGATGAGCCCTCTATCCGATGGCTAAAGACGGGTCACGGGAGAAGTCCGGTTGTGTGATGTAGAGACATATCAGACGTAGAGCGAGGCCCAGGAGGGCCTCGAATGTTTTGTGTAGGAGTTGAGCCACCGACTAGCCTGCCTTACCCCACCTATCGCAATGCAATATGCATTTAAAATGGTTGAGACGCATCATAACACGGTCTAACATGCATACAATCTTCATATTTCGCATAAATAAGATACCATTCCGCATATATGGAC
>DATELY010000035.1:0-3171 GCA_035276085.1 Steroidobacteraceae bacterium
GACGCAGGAGGTCCAGAGATCAGCAGTTTCCGGCTGCGATATTTCGAAGTGTTCAGCATCCTGCAATGGCTGGTCGGCTGTCTATCCGCCAACTCTCTTTACGCCAGCGACAACGATGCCAGAAATATCTGGGTCATCGGCAGCAACTGGATGGAGTTGCCTCTACGGCTGGCCTTGCCGCGATTGAGGGCGGCAATGCAGGAGCAAGAAGGTGTCGGGGCAGGTTAGAGTCAGTACGACTGCGACCCTGTCTCGACTCACACACCCTGCCCTGCTGCGATGGAGGGAAAATGATCACTCTGGTGGAGCTCTTGAAGCGAAAATCCGGGACTACCCAATCCGAGTTTCGTGACTACTACGAAAAGTCCCACGTGATGCTCGCCAGGAAGTACCTCGGGCATCTCTACCACGATTATCGGCGCGACTACGTGAACAAGGTGATCACGGTGACCGCCGTGGGTCACGAGGTCGAAGAATCCTCAGATGGCCCGTACGACTGCATCACCAGCATCGTGTTCGAGAATCAGGAAGCGGTGGACGAGTTCTTTCGGATCGTCTCCACGCCCGGCATCAAGGAGCAGTTCGAAGCCGATGAAAAGATGTTTCTCGATGGCAAGGACCTGGTGCTGTACTTCTGCGAGCCTGTGAGAACCTGGACCTCGGCAGACATCAAAGCAAGGGCGGCGAGCTCCCCTTGACCGGGAGAGTCGATAACGACTGGATCTCCTGGAGCATCGCTGGGACGAGCTCACTGAGCGGTGGCGCCGCCATCGACGACGAGCGCATGACCCGTCACGAAACTCGCCTTGCTCGAACATAACCAAACAGCAGCCTCGGCAATCTCCTCGGGCTGCGCGATGCGACCCAGGGGCGCAACATTTTCCAGCATCTGTCTCATCTCCAGGCTCGCATCCATCAGCGGCTGGATCATCGCCGTCGCAGTCACGCCCGGACACACGGCGTTCACGCGGATGTTCTGGCGCGCGTACGTAAGTGCCACCGTCTTCGTCAGACCGATGACCGCATGCTTGCTCGCACAGTAGGCAGGAAGCGAGGGATTGCCCGTGCCGACGAGACCTGAAATGGACGAAGTGTTGACGATCGCTCCCCCGCCGACCTTCAGCATCTCGGGAATCTCCGCTTTGATACACCGCATGACGCCTTTCACATTGATATCCAGCGTCGTCTGAAATGCGTCATCGTCCCAGGTGCTGTCCTGCGGGTGTGTGATGCCGGCATTGTTGAAGGCGCAATCAAGACGGCCGAAGCGATCGATGCTCGTCGCCACCATCGCTCTGACAGACGCATCGCTTGTCACGTCACACCGGACGAACAACGCTTCACCGCCGGCCTCCTCGATCTCTCGGGCGACGCGCTGCCCAGCCGTTGATTCGATGTCCGCGACTATTACCTTGGCGCCGTATTGGGCGAACAAGCGTGCGGCAGCACGGCCGATGCCTGCCGCCGCGCCGGTGACCAATGCGACTTTTCCGCTGAACAGGGTGTTCACATGTATTCTCCCCGACCTCACACCAGCGTCGTCACAAACGGGCACGGGATTGGAAGATAGTCACGGCGCCGATTGCATGTCGGCCACGCCCGTGGCCATGTCGACCGGAAAAGAATTGTGCTCGTGCACGACCTTCCACTTGCCGTCGATCTTGCGCCAAACGTCAGTGCTGCGGATGACGAAGGAGAACTTCTTTCCATCCTTCGATTCGCCGCCTGCCTGCATGATCGCCAAACTGTAAGCGGAGTCTTCACCCAAAATCACCGGATCGATTTCGAGGTACTGGCACGAGGGCTGTCCGCTCATCGTGGCGACGAACTGTTCATATCCGTGCCGCAGCTGTTCGTAATTCTTGGAGCGAGGTTTCTCGAAGTCGAACACGGTGACGTCCCCAACGACGAACGGAGCAATCATGCCCGCTACGTCGCGGCGCTCACCCGCCTTGCATCCATCCATGAGCACTTGCCGGATCTCGGTTGCGGCGTCCTCCGCGAAGACCTGAGCGCAAGTCAGGCACGCTGCAACACTCAGTGCGTACCCCAGTTTCAGAGTGGCTTTCATCGGTCGTTTCCTCGTGTGCTGCTGCGTTGACGTCGCGAAGTCTTCAAACAATCTGCAAACCGCCTGCTACGCATATCGTTTCACCGGAGATATAGCTCGCCTTATTCGAGAGCAAGAAGCACACAGCGTTGGCAACGTCTTGCGCCTGGCCTGCACGTCGCAGGGGAACAGCTTTCACCATGCGCTGCACGTAATCGGCCGTGTGACTGTGCACCGTGGTCAGTCCGAGCCCGGCTTCGATATACCCTGGACCGACGCAGTTGGCGCGGATGCCCGAACGACCTTCCTCGCGAGCCACGCCGCGTATCAGCATCTGGATTGCAGCTTTCGGCGCGGCGGACAAGATGTCGCGCGGCGGGGAACGATCAACCGCGGCGGTCACCACGGCGACCAGTGCACCTCCTCTTTGAGCTCTCAAGTGAGGTAACACGGCAGCCACTACGTTGAAGCAGGCATTTACATCCCCGTTGATCACACGCGCCCATTCCTCAGGCGCAATCTCGTTGATGTACAGGAACTCCAAGGCAGGACCCGCCGCATAGACGACTGAATGGATGGGACCGAGCGTTGACGCAGTCTCACCGACGAATGACTTCACGGCGTTCGCATCTTCGATGTCCAACTGGACTGCATGAGCCTGCTTACCGCGCCTGCGAACATCGACGGCCACCTGCTCGGCGTTGGCCACTCGTGTCTTATACGTCAGGACCACGTTTGAACCCATGTCCGCAAGGGTGGTACAGATCGCGGAGCCGATGCCACCGCTACCCCCGAAAACGATGGCAACGCCTTGCGCGAACTCCGGATGAACTGCTTCAGACATGATGGCCCCCGTAAGAACTGATCTGAACGGATGTACGCTTGACGAGTTTTCAGGCGCCCACGTAAACAGCTGGACGCCGCTCGCGGATGGCGGCAATGGCTTCGCCTACGTCGGCCGAAAAGAATGTGTCCAGTTCGAGTTTGAGAGCGAGGTCGAATACTTCTTCGGCCCGCAGTCGCACCGCATGGTTGAGTGCTCGTTTGGTGGCCTGAACACCGAGAGGGGGCAAGCTGGCAAGGCGCTGGGCCAGTGCCGCTGCAGCCGGGTAAACCTCCTC
>DATELY010000036.1:0-9619 GCA_035276085.1 Steroidobacteraceae bacterium
ATGCGGGGGAGGGGAATGATCCACTGTATGCAGGCCAAGAAACAAAACCAAAACCGCTGCTCGGCAGTGCCTTTATCCGCTGCGACCGAATACCCAGCGCACGAGCGCTGCCTGCGTTTCTTCGGCCACGCCCAGATGCGCGTTCGGATGATTCACGAGAATCACCAGCACATACGTCTCGCCGGATGCGGCGTTGACGAAGCCGGCCAGGCCGCTGACGTTGTCGATGCGCCCGGTCTTGAGCCTCAGACGACCTTGCATGCCCGCTGCCTGAAAGCGATTGCGCAATGTGCCGTCAGTGGCGGAGAGCGGCAGCGAGGCGGCGAACTCCGGCATGAAGGGGCTGTGCCAGGCGATGTCCAACATCTCGCCCATGCCGCGTGCCGTGATGCGTTCGGCGCGCGACAGACCCGCGCCGTTGTCGATGACCAGTCCTGGAATCTTGATCTCGTGCGCGAGCAACCATTCATCGATCGCGGCACGTCCGCTTGCCATCGTGGCTGGCGTGCCTTTCGTTTCGGCGGCGAGCGTGAGCAACAGCGTGCGCGCCATGACGTTGTTGGAGAACTTGTTCACGAGGCGCACGACCTCGGCCATCGTGAGCGAAGGGAATGTCGCGATGAGACGCGCGTCGGCGGGCAGCGTGCCCAGACGCAATCCGCCTTCGAGCTCGCCACCGACTTGAGTGAAGAACGTGCGAAACGTGCCGTACGCATACTCGGGCGCGTTCATGATGGCGCGATGAATGTCGTAGCTGCCGCAGCTTGCCGCGAGCACGCCCTTGATCGTGAGCTCGTTCTTGTCCGTGCCGGAGGGTGTGATGAAGTCGACCGAGCGATTCGCGCCGGAGCAGCGGCCGGCTGTCACGCGCACTTCGTTCTTCAGGACGAGATTGGCGGGCGCCGGATCGACCATGACGGTGGGCCGTGCGATGCCGGCCTGCGGCAGCAGCGTGAAGCGCGAAGTCTGGAAGTTCACCATCAGCGCATCGGGCAGCACGTTGTACGAGCGAAACGGTTGCGCGTCGAAACCGGCGCGATCGCCTTCGCTGCCTGAAAAGTACGTGCGATCGATGACGAGATCGCCCTGGATCTTCCTGATGCCGCTCTGACGCACCGTCTGCGCGAAGTTCCACCAGCGTTCGCTGGTCATGTACGGATCACCGCCGCCTTGAATCACGAGATCGCCGTTCAGCACGCCGTTCACGACGCGCCCGGTGGCATAGGCGCGTGTCTTCCACGTGAAGGCGGGACCCAATGAATCGAGTGCCACGAACGTGGTCAGCGTCTTGATGGTGGACGCCGGGCTGCGTGGCACGTCGGCGTTGTAGTCGATGACCACCTCGTCCGTGTTGGCTTTGCGCACATAGATGCTGACATGACTGCCGGGGATGTTGGCGTGCTCCAGCGCGCGGCCGACAGCCGGCGGAAGCGGGGTGTTGTCGCGGGCGTCGATCAGTGGCGCTGCAAGGCCCACGAGCAGCGTCAAAGCGAGAGTGCGCAGTCCTGGCATGAAGAGAAGCGAACAGCCAATGGCAATGAGTCGAGGAGGGGCGCATGGTAATTGCCCGCCGCGGCCTGCGCGACCGTGGCACAGGCAGTTTCAACTATTCCTCGCCCACGATCCGCTATCCTCCTGCCCGAAGCCGCGGGGGTCGCGGCAACCGAAAGACGTTCATGCGCCTACTCTGGGATACCTTCCTGAAAGGCTTGGTGGCCGTGCTGCCGGTGAGTCTCACCATCTATGTCGTGTACTGGATCGGCACGACGGCCGAGAGCATGTTGGGCGGCCTGCTGCGTCTCGTGCTTCCCGAGGATCGTTACCGGCCGGGATTGGGACTGGCGGTCGGCTTCGTGGTCGTGCTGCTGATCGGGCTGGTGGTCAACGCTTACTTCGTCAGTGCGTTGTTGCGCCTCGGCGAATCGCTCCTGGGCCGTATCCCCGTCGTGAAGACGATCTTCGGCGCCTTCAAGGATTTCACTCGCTTCCTGCCGGCCAGCGGCGAGGGGCGCGATCTCAAGCGCGTCGTGCTGTGGCGCATGGGGCACGCACAGCTCATCGGCTTCGTCACCGAAGAACACACGCATGCCGCCATTGCTCAACACGCGGGCGATGCCGTGGCGGTGTACTTTCCGATGAGCTACCAGATCGGTGGCTACACGCTTTATCTGCCGCGTGACCAGCTCGAGCCGTTGGACATGCGAGTCGAGCAGGCGATGCGGTTGGTGTTGATCGGCGGCGTCACTAGGGAGGGAAGCGGTTAGCGGTTGGAAGGACGCCAGGAGCGGTCCTCTCTTACACTAACCGCCAACCGCCAACCGCTTCTTCTTCCCATGCGTGCCCTCATCATCCCCGTCACTCCCTTCGAACAAAATTGCTCGCTGATCTGGAACGAAGAGAACCGCCGTGCCGCGGTGGTCGATCCCGGTGGTGACCTCCATCGTGTCCTGGAGCAAATGGACAAGGAGGGTCTGACGCTCGAGAAGATCCTGCTGACGCATGCGCATCTGGATCATGCGGCGGCCACCGCGGAATTGGCGCGCATGAAGCAAGTGCCGATCGAAGGTCCGCATCGAGGCGACAAGTTCTGGATCGATGCGCTGCCCGAGGCGACACGCCAGTATGGGTTTCCTCCAGCCGACAGCTTCGAGCCCGATCGCTGGCTGGAGCAGGGCGATACCGTGACCGTCGGCGGTGAAACGATGGAAGTGCTGCACTGTCCCGGCCACACGCCGGGCCACGTCGTGTTCTTCCATCGCGGCGCGCGCCTCGCCTGGGTGGGCGATGTGCTGTTCGCGGGCTCGATCGGGCGCTCCGACTTTCCGGGCGGAGATCACGCAACGTTGCTGAGCTCGATTCGCGAACGCCTCTTGCCGCTCGGCGACGACGTCACGTTCGTACCGGGACACGGACCGACATCGACCTTCGGCGAGGAGCGCACCAGCAATCCCTTCGTCGCAGATCGCTTGTTCGCCAAATAGGAAGACACCGCTGTCGACTCGACAGCGCCGCAGCCATGCTGAGTGCCAGCGAGCGCGGGAACATGCATTGCGCAATTGCACCGTCAAGCGGACCGCTGGCCGATATCAGCGCCTGTACGAAAAACTGCAGAATTCAGGCGGATAGGCGGCGAACCAGGCATGGAGCAGGGGTCCGCCCAGGGGCTGGCCTGTGTGGTTGTTTTCCTTCTTGTCACATTCCCGACCGCCCTTAAGACTTCGATCGGCATCGCGTTCGAGCCGGAGATTGCTGGTGGAATTCAATTTTTCACGCTGGTCGCTGGGTACGCTGTTTCACTTTCGTTCGAAAGTGCAGGGGCACCCTGTCGAGGAGCGGCATGTCCTCAATCCATACCATGCTGTGTCCGTGCGGCCGGGCCGATATGCCTGCGGGGCGGTATTGCAACTGCAAGGCGTGCGCTTCCTGTCTTCCGATGCCCCGCGTCTGCCGCTCACGGGATGCAACGCGAAATCCTGCAATTGCCGCTATCAGCACCATGAAGATCGGCGCGAGACCGATCGCCGTCAGAACGACGTATGGGGTTCCGGACCCGCCTGGATGGGGCCCGAGCGCCGCAGGGCCCGCGGCCGACGTTCGACGGACCTTTAGTATGAAAAGCGGTTGGCGGTTAGCGGTTGGTCGGAGGCGCTACCGCGCTTTCATCCCTCAGAGTGTTAACAGGCCCTAGCGCGCGCTTCGCACAGGGCAAACAAGAAAAATCTCTAAGCGCACCGGCCGCGGAGCAATAGCTCCGTGCCGCGCATTCCAGCTTTCGGCATGCGGTCGTTGCATCCGTGCCTGCTCCTTGTTGGATGGCCGTGAGCGAATGGCACCGACCGCAATGAAGACGTAGTCTTTGTCTGCGAGAACCCCACCGCACGGCGCGACGGTCTGGGCGCACGAGGATGTTTGATGCAAGCCTTGCCCGAATTCGATCTGCTTCTGTTTGGTGGCACCGGCGATCTCGCCATGCGCAAGCTCCTGCCGGCCTTGTATCGACGCTATGCGGCTGGGCAGCTTGCATCGGGTACGCGCGTCATCGGCATTGCGCGCGCTGACCTCGCGCGGGAGCAGTACATCGCTCAGGCAATGGAAAGCTGCCGGCGCTACGTCAGACAAGATTGCGACGAAACGGTCTGGCAGACCTTCTCGTCGGTGCTCGACTATGTGTCCATCGACGCGACCCGCGCGGAGGACATGGGGAAGCTGAAGGACAAGCTGGCGGAGCGCGACAACGTCGTGCGCGTGTTCTTCTTGTCGACCGCACCGGATTTGTTTCAGGCGCTCTGCGCTGGCATCGGCCGCTTCGGCTTGGCCACACCCATGAGCCGGGTCGTGCTGGAAAAGCCGCTCGGCTACGACGCGCAATCGGCGGCCGCAATCAACGACACCGTCGCCACGATCTTCACCGAGCCGCAGATCTTTCGCATCGATCATTACCTCGGCAAGGAGACGGTGCAGAATCTGCTCGCGCTGCGTTTCGGTAATTGCCTGTTCGAGCCGCTGTGGCGTCGCGGACTGGTACGCAACGTGCAGATCACGGTTGCCGAGCAGCTCGGCGTGGAGCGGCGTGCCAACTTCTACGATCGCACCGGCGCGCTGCGCGACATGGTGCAAAACCATCTGTTGCAGCTGTTGTGCATCATCGCGATGGAGCCGCCCAGCAATGGGCACGCCGATGCCGTGCGCGACGAGAAGCTCAAGGTGCTGAAAGCGCTGCGACCGATCGCCGGACGCGATGTGCTGGTCGATACGATTCACGGTCAGTACAAAGCGGGTGCGGTCAACGGCACGGCGGTTCAGGCGTACATCGATGAGGAGAAGGTGCCGAAAGACAGCACGACCGAAACCTTCGTTGCCATCAGAGCGCATGTCGAGAACTGGCGGTGGGCGGGTGTGCCGTTCTACCTGCGCACGGGTAAGCGCTTGAGCGAGGCGCTCTCCGAGATCGTGCTGACGTTCGAAGACGTGCCTTATTCGATCTTCAAGGGCGTGGCCGACTTGCCCGCGCCGAATCGGCTCATCATCCGTCTGCAACCCGACGAGAGCATCATGCTGGAGGTCCTGGCGAAGAACCCCGGTGATGGGATGGAGCTCAAGCCCGTGAGCCTCTGCCTGGATTTCAGCGAGGCGTTCAACACGCGGCCGCTCGATGCATACGAACGCCTGCTCATGGACATCGTGCGCGGCAATCTCACCTTGTTCATGCGCCGCGACGAGCTGGATGCGGCCTGGCGGTGGATCGATCCCATCCGCACCGGATGGGCGGAACATGATGAAAAGCCGAAGTCTTACATGGCCGGCAGTTGGGGGCCGACGGCGGCCATGACGCTCATCAATCGGGATGGTTTCAGCTGGCATGGCGAGGCCTGAGATATGGCTTACAGCCCTCGGCTCACGGATCACGGCCATCGGTCAGCGCGAGTTGTGCTCGGCGTACCCTTATCCGGCGGAGTAGGATCTGGCATCGATTCTGGCCGGCGGCTGTCAGCCGTCAGCCGTTAACCGCTACGAGCCGTCTGCGCATGTCCAAACCCACGTATCACAACGTCCACGAGCACCGTTTTCCCGACCGGGAAGCGGTGGCCACCGCCCTGTCCGGTGAGATCCGGACCGATCTCAATGAAGCGATCGCCGTGCGCGACGTGGCGAGCCTCGTCGTTTCCGGCGGACGCACGCCGGTGCTGTTCTTCTCGAAGTTGAGCCAGGAGCCCATCAAATGGGATCAGGTGTGGGTGACGCTGGCGGATGAACGCTGGGTCGAGCCGAGCAGCTCCGACAGCAACGAGCGCCTGGTGCGCGAGCACTTGCTGCAGGGCGCGGCGCAGGCGACACACTTCGTCGGCTTGAAGAATCCCGCACCCACGCCAGAAGCCGGCATCGACTGGGCATGGCGTGCGCTGAGCCGGGTTACGCGTCCCTACGATGTGGTCGTGCTCGGCATGGGCAACGACGGGCATTTCGCCTCGCTGTTCCCGGGTTCATTGGGCCTGGCGCGTGCGTTGGACCCGCAGGCCAAGCCGGCTTGCGTCGCCATGAATTCGCTGACTGCACCCCACGCACGTATCTCGCTCAACCTGGCGGCGATCCTCGATTCGCGTCGCGTCGTCCTGCACATCGAGGGCGAAGAGAAATGGGCGGTGTGGCAGCGTGCACGCGCCGGCGGCTCGAGCACCGAGTTGCCGATCCGGGCTTTGTTGCAGCAGAAGACGGTACCCGTGGATGTCTACTGGGCTCCCTAGCTCGTCAACGACCCGACTCATTGCGGATATCGGCGGGACGAACGCGCGGTTTGCCCTCTACCGCGGCTCGGTGCTGCTCGAGCCGCTCGTGCTGGCGTGCGCCGATTTCCCGTCGCCGGCCGCGGCGGCAGCGCATTACCTCGGCACGCTGGGTGCGGATCACCCACGGCCCACCGAAGCTGCGTTCGCCATCGCAGGGCCGATCACGGGGGATCTCGTGGTCATGACCAATCACGTGTGGCGTTTTTCGCTTGCCACCACCAAGCGTGAGTTGGGGCTGCAGCGTCTCTTCGTCATGAACGATTTCACCGCGCTCGCGATGGCCGTGCCGTACCTGCCCGCGGACGAGCTCGACGCCGTGGGCCTCGGTCAACCCGTGCCGGATGCACCGATCGCGCTGATTGGCCCGGGCACGGGACTGGGTGTGTCGGGCTTGCTGCCGATCGGCATGGGTAGCGCGCGCGAGTGGCTGCCGCTGCAAGGAGAAGGCGGCCATTCCACGATGCCGGCGATGAACGACCGCGAAGCGGCGGTGCTTGCGCAACTACGACATCGCTTTACGCATGTGTCGGCGGAACGCGTGATATCCGGCCCCGGCTTGGTGAACGTGTACAACGCGCTGTGCGCGCTGGAAGGCAAGGTGCCGGAACCGCTGGAGCCTGCCGAGGTGACTCAGCGCGCCCTTCAAGGACGCGATCTGATCTGTCGCGAGGCACTCGATATGGTCTGCGCGATGCTGGGGACGGTGGCAGGCAATCTCGTGTTGATGTTGGGTGCCTTCGGCGGCGTGTACATCGGCGGCGGCATCGTGCCGAAGCTCGGCCGCATGTTCGCAAGCTCACCCTTCCGCGATCGCTTCGAGGACAAGGGCCGCTACAGCGACTATCTCGCGCGCGTGCCGAGCTATGTGATTCGCACGGAGCACGCCGCATTCATCGGCCTTGCGCATGCGTTCTCCACATCGGGCCCACGCATCGAAGCGGAGTAGTGCAGCTTCCGTCCCCTCCCCCGCTTCGCAAGGGAGGGGACGCAACGCGCAGTTGCACTACCCTGCACGCAGTGAACGACGGACTGTAAGATCACTCGCCTACCGTTCGCCCGACTCTCTCTATCTCACAGGACTCTTCATGCGCACTTTCCGCGTTGCGCTCATTGTGCTGTTCGGCTTCCACACGCTCGTTCATGCCGATAGCGTGCCAAAAAATCCGAGCGAGTGGTTCGCAGCCGGCAAGTCGGCCATAGCTGCCAACAAGGCGGCGAAGCCCAACACTCGCCGTGCGAAGAACGTCATTCTCTTCATCGGCGATGGCATGGGTATCTCCACCGTCACCGCGGCGCGGATTCTCGAAGGTCAACAACGTGGCGTGGATGGCGAATTCAATCGCTTGAGCTTCGAGCGCTTCGACTATCTCGCGCATTCGGTCACCGCGAGCGTGAATCAACAGACTGCCGACTCGGCCCCGACTGCAACGGCGATGGTGACTGGGGTGAAAGCAAACGACCTGGCGATCTCGGTCGACCAAACATTGCCCACGAACGAAGCGAGCGCTGAGCTCAACGCAGCCAAAAGCCTGCGCACGATTCTCGAACGGGCCGAGGAGCGCGGGATGTCGACCGGCGTCGTGACGACAGCGCGGCTTACGCATGCCACGCCTGCCGCGAACTACGCGCATGTCGCATGCCGCGATTGGGAAGCGGACAACGACCTGCCCGCAGGTGCAACCGTGAAAGACATTGCGCGGCAGTTGCTGGAGTTTCCCGTGGGCGACGGTCTCGAAGTTGCGCTGGGCGGCGGCCGCAGCAACTTCATGCCCCGTACGAGTGCCGACCCGGAGTATCCAGAACAGAAGGGCCGGCGTCAGGATGGGCGTGACCTCACGCAGGAATGGTTGCAGCGCTATCGCGGCGCCGCGTACGTGTGGAATCAACAGCAGTTCGATGCCATCGATGTTCGTTCGACGGAACATCTTTTGGGGTTGTTCGAGCGCTCGCACATGCGCTACGAAACCGATCGCCGCCTCGATGCGGCTGGCGAGCCCGCGCTGGCTGACATGACCGCCAAGGCCATTCAACTGCTGAGCAAGAACAAGAAGGGTTTCTATCTCATGGTCGAAGGCGGACGCATCGATCATGCACATCACGCCGGCAACGCCTATCGCGCCTTGCATGACACCGTTGCCCTGTCGCGCGCAGTGGCGCGCGCACGTGAGCTCACGAGCGACGCGGACACGTTGATCATCGTGACTGCGGACCACAGCCATACATTGACGATCGGCGGCTACCCCTCACGCGGCAATCCCATTCTCGGCAAGGTGGATGGAGCGAAGGATCAGCTGCGTCTGCCGTACACGACACTCTCCTATGCGAATGGCCCCGGCTGGACCGGCAATCGCAAGCGCTTGGAAATGAGCCCCGAGGAACGTGCGAATTCCGTCGACTATCCGGGTACGGCGGCCCGTCCCGATCTCAGCAACGTGGATACCACCGCACCGAACTACATGCAGGAGGCGGCGGTGCCGCTGGATTCCGAAACACACGGTGGTGAAGACGTTGCCATTTACGGACAGGGCCCAGGTGCCTACTTGTTGCGCGGAACCCTGGAACAGAATGCGATCTACCACGTGATGGCCACGGCATTGCAATGGCAATGATTTTGTCCTTGTTGTGAATCCAATCGTGCCATCGCGCGCGCCCCACCGTATCATTCGCGCCCCGTCCGTTTCAGCTTCAAGCTCATGTCCACCCTGTTTCCGTCCGCCTTTCGTGCTCATCCCTGGCACGGTGTCGATCTTGGTTCCAAAGCTCCCGCTGTCGTCACCGCGTACATCGAAATCGTCCCGACCGACACCGTCAAATATGAGATCGACAAGGGCACGGGCTTGCTGAAGGTGGATCGGCCGCAACGTTTCTCGAACGTCGTCCCGTCGCTGTACGGATTCCTGCCACGCACGTTGTGCGGTGAGCGTGTCGCCGCGCTATGCGAGGACAAGACGGCAAAGCAGGGCATCGTCGGCGACGGCGATCCAATGGATATTTGCGTGTTGACGGAGAAGTCGATCCGTCACGGCGATCTGCTCGTGCAGGCAATCCCCATCGGCGGGCTGCGCATGATCGATCAGAACGAAGCGGACGATAAGATCATCGCGGTGATGTACGACGACGCGGTCTACGGTCGTTTCACCGACATCGAGCAGTGCCCCGCGTCCGTGATCGAGCGCTTGCGCCACTACTTCCTCACGTACAAGCACGTGCCCGGCGACGGCGATCACCACGTCGAGATCACGGATGTGTACGGACGCGAAGAAGCGTTCGAGGCCATCCGCCGCAGTCAGGAGGATTACGTGGCGGCGTTCATGGGGGCGGGGAGGTTGAAGTAG
>DATELY010000037.1:0-2006 GCA_035276085.1 Steroidobacteraceae bacterium
GGAGGGAGAGCAGTCGCCTAGCGGACATCGCCGCAAGATCGAAGTCTGCCCCCCGGTGGCTTAGGATCATAGCTTATACCAAGCCGCTGAGTGGCTGACTCTCTAGGGATTCCCGAATCGATCGCGGCATGATTCAAGATGGCAAACTGAGGGGGTTTGCCATGGGCCAGGCCATTCCGGTGCGGACGAACTACACCGCCGGCGAGGTTCGCCGTTTTGCCCAGCGAGCGAAAGATGCTGCGCAGGCGCGACGGCTGTTAGCGATTGCGGCCGTGCTCGACGGCGCCTCGCGGGAAGAGGCGGCCACGATCGGTGGCATGGATCGTCAGACGCTGCGGGACTGGGTGATCCGGTTCAACGAGCAGGGACCGGACGGTCTCATCAATATCCCTTCTCCGGGAGTGCCGCCCAAGCTCAACTCCAGGCACAAGGCCTTTCTCGCCCGCATCGTAGAGGAGGGTCCGATCCCTGCGATCCATGGCGTGGTGCGCTGGCGGGCGTGCGATCTCATCATGCGGCTGTATGAGGAGTTCGGAGTTTCGGTGTCGGACGATACGATCTATCGCGCCCTCAAGAAGTTGGGCTTCTCGCATATGAGCGCCCGGCCCAAGGCTTACAAGCAGAATGCCGAGGCCATGGATGCGTTCAAAAAAACTTCGCCGAGCGTGTGGCGGAAATCCGTGCGCAGCTCGCACCCGACACACCGGTAGAAGTCTGGTTCCAAGATGAGATGCGGGTGGGCCAAAAGAACAAGCTCACCTATCGCTGGGCCAGGAAGGGTTCACGCCCCCGTGCCGCCCACGATCAAAGGACCCAATCGACCTACCTGTTCGGTGCGGTCTGCCCCGAACGCGGAGCCGGCGCCGCCCTCGTGCTGCCGGCCTGCAATACCGAAGCTATGCAGCTTCACCTCGATGAGATCGCAACCAAAATCACGCCGGGCGCTCACGCTGTTCTCCTCCTCGATCAAGCGGGGTGGCATGGCGCCAAAGCCCTCAAGGTTCCAAACAACATCTCGCTCTTGCAGCTTCCGCCGCGCGCACCCGAACTCAACGGCCAAGAAAATATCTGGCAATTCATGCGGCAGAACTGGTTGTCGAACCGAATTTTCCAATCCTTCGACGACATTGTCGATCACTGCTGCTACGCCTGGAACACGCTCATCGATCAGCCGTGGAAAATCATGTCCATCGCCCGCCGCGATTGGGCAGCCGCAGGTCACTCAATCTGAGGATTGGTATTAGTCCTCTTGTTGCGAACAGCCGGGATGGTTGTCCTTCTTTGTTGAGATCACCACATCACGATGGCGATCATGTTGTCGCCACTCGGCATGCGACAGACGGTCGCGTAACGATCGACGGTCTGACCGGCCGCCACTCTCGCTCATCGAACACAGCCGCGCGCTTTGCGCTCTGCATCAGCAATTCGGGCAATCGTGGCATGCAAAAAGACAACTGATATTGATTTTCTGCCAACGATGGCGCGCAAAATCTAGAGATTTATGCTCGTTGCTTCCAATGGGAACAAAAGTCTTGCGTCCCTCAATTCGAATGCGTCGAGGAGTCGTCGAATGCGTCGAGGAGTCGCACGCGTGACCGGGAAATCGCGCTCGGAGCCTATCGTCTCTGCTCTATTCTCCAGGGTTGCGTGGCCTTTTCCATGGCTCACTTGACGGTGCGCGGGAAGACCCTACGTGGATAGGTGGTGGGATCAGGCATGGATTGTGCTCTACGACGCGATCCAGGTGCAAATGATGCGTGCCGCAAAAACACCGTAACGAACTGACCCGTGGTAAAATTACCTGCCCCTACCGGGTAGGCGATACTGGCGGGGTGGTCCTGATGTTACCTTGTGGAGCGGCGCTTCACCGAAGGATGCGTCGTCGCAATGTGTGCGCGCCGCACCAGCCCTCGGAAGAAGACACCTGATGGTCGAACATCAAATCCGTTTCGACGACGGGGCCGCCTACGAGCGGATGATGGGAAACTGGAGCCGGCTCGCGGGCG
>DATELY010000038.1:0-15577 GCA_035276085.1 Steroidobacteraceae bacterium
GCTCACGGTCGTCACTTGTCGCGGTACCCGGAGATCCACTTCGATATCACCTGCTCAGCGCGCGCACAACGCGAGTTGAGTGAGCGTTGGAAGATTGCCGTTGATGCGAACTGCACTCAATGTGAATGCGTGCAGACAGGTGGTCCTTGCGTGAACCTGATGATCGACGCACTTCTATCGCGAACGATCTAAATCAGATCTGACGAGTCGGCAGCGACGTGGCCATTGCCCGTCTGCGGACGTGCGAGACGTAGCCGCAACGCAGCCTGATGTGTGTACCACATACCTGTACCACATCGGCCCGAGGCTCCAACTGCCTGAAATGCAGAGAGATACCAGAGATGTTGCCCAGGAGAGGACTCGAACCTCCACGGATCGCTCCACTGGTACCTGAAACCAGCGCGTCTACCAGTTCCGCCACCTGGGCAAGGTGTTGCGGGGTGGGACCCCCGCGGAAGGCGCGCCAATGTACCGGCGACCTCTGGGGGTGTCAACGAATAAGAAGCGGGTGCGGGCCGCCGCTGGCTTATCCTTGTCGCGAAACGAAGGTCGATATCTCCACGTGGCCCCGGACGAAGAACCGACAGGGCCCCCGAGCGCGTTCACGGTGAACGCCATCCATACTGGAAACCATGAAAGCAAGAAAAAGAACCTCAACCCAACGTGCGTCGAAGCGACAGGCCGAGGCGTCGGGTCTCGACGCGCGCGTGCTCAAGGCATTGCGCGATGCGGGCCGACCACTACGCTTCGATGAGATCCTCACGCGAGTACACGCCGGCGAGCAGGACGTGCAGCAGGCATTGGAGGCACTGATCCACTCGGGCGAGGTGCTCCGCAATCGTCGTGACGAATATTGCCTGCGCGAAGAACTCGCACTCATCGTGGGTACCGTCTCCGCACATCGCGACGGTCATGGCCTGGTGTTGCCTGACGATCGTTCCAATCCTGTATTCCTGCCGCACCGGCAGATGCTCGAAGTGATGCACGGTGATCGCGCGGCGGTGCGTATCAGCGGTCGCGATAGCCGCGGCCGGCCCGAAGGCACCATCGTCGAGGTCCTCGAGCGTCGTACGCGGGAAGTGGTGGGCCGGTTGTATGACGAGGCGGGTATCTCTTTCGTGGTGCCGGACAATCCGCGCATTGCTCATCGCGTCCTGGTGCCGCGTGAGCACCGGATGGGGGCCGTGGCGGGTCAGATCGTGCTCGTGAAACTCATTGCGCAACCGTCGCGGACGGCGCAGCCGCTCGGGCATGTCACGCGCATTCTCGGCGAACACGCGGCGCCCGGAATGGAAACGGAGATCGCCATCCATTCGCATGGCTTGCCGTTCGAATTCCCGGACGATGCGGTGCGTGAGGCGGAAGCCTATGGCGAGTCCGTCAGCGCGGCGGCGAAGCGTAATCGCGAAGACATTCGCGAGCTGCAGCTCGTGACGATCGACGGTGAGGACGCGCGCGACTTCGATGACGCCGTGTGGTGCGAGCGCGTGCGCGGTGGCTGGCGGCTGATCGTTGCGATCGCGGATGTTGCGCATTACGTCGAGCCCGGCGCGGCGTTGGACCGTGAGGCATTGCATCGGGCGACGTCGGTCTACTTCCCCAATCGCGTGTTGCCGATGTTGCCCGAGGCGTTGTCGAACGGGCTGTGCTCGCTCCGCCCGGAAGTGGACCGGCTGTGCCTCGCATGTGAGATGCGCGTGAACGAAGAGGGCAAGGTTACCAAAGCGCGTTTCTTCGAAGGCGTGATGCGCTCGGCGGCGCGACTGACGTATACGGAAGTGGCCGCGTACCTGACGAATCCCGGTGCACTTGGAACGGCACGGCTTGCGCCGTTCGGTGAGCGGATCACGGAGCTGCATGCCCTGTTCAAGGCGTTGCATCGCGCGCGGCTCAGACGCGGTGCCCTCGATTTCGATGCACCGGAAGTGAAGCTCCGCTTCGATGCCGAAGGCCGCATCGCGGCGCTCGTCGAGCAAACGCGCAACGATGCGCATCGACTGATCGAGGAATGCATGATCGCGGCGAACGTGCAGGCCGCGCGCTTTCTGAAGAAGCACAAGATTCCGACACTCTATCGCGTGCACGGCGAGCCCGAAGCGGATCGGCTCGATCAGCTGCGCACGTTCCTGGCAGGGTTCGGTGCGCATTTGGCGGCGGATCGCGCGCCCACGCCGAACGAGTTGGCAGCTGTGCTGCAGAAGCTCGCGGCAAGTGAGGAAGCGTCGCTCATTCAGACGGTCGTGATCCGTTCCATGCCGCAAGCCGTGTATCAACCGAAGAACATCGGCCACTTTGGCTTGGCGCTCAGCGAGTACGTGCACTTCACGTCTCCAATCCGCCGGTACCCGGACCTGGCTGTGCATCGCGGCATCCGTCATGTGCTGCGGGGTGGCACAGCGGACGATCTGCGTTGGACGCCGAACATGGAGGTGCTGGGGCAGGACTGCTCATTCAAAGAACGACGCGCGGATGAGGCGACGCGCGATGCCGTGTCATGGCTCAAGTGCGAATACATGCAGGACCAGATCGGCGATGAGTTTTCGGCCGTCGTTTCGGGCGTGGTGGACTTCGGCCTGTTCGTGCAGTTGCAAGGGCTTCAGGTCGATGGCCTGGTGCACGTGAGCGGATTGGGTGCGGATTATTTTTCGCGCGATCGCTCGGGCTTCCGCATGGTGGGCGCTCGCAGCGGCAAGACGTATCGATTGGGCGATCATCTGCGCGTGCGGTTGATCAATGTGAACATCGATGAGCGCAAGATCGATTTCGAGCTGGCCGAGAAGAGCGCGGAGCAGGTCGGGCGTCATCCATTTCGCCGTCGGCGCGGTGGACGGTGATGATGCAAGAGGCGCTGGTGTTCGGTTTGCATGCCGTGCGCACGTTATTGCAACGGCATCCGGAGCGCGTCGCGCAGGTGTTGCTGCAGAAAGGCCGTGAAGATCCGCGTGCGACCGAGCTGCTGTCGCTCGCACATGCGGCGGGTGCACGGGTCGAGTGGCGCACGGTGGCGGAGTTGGATCGACTCGCGAATGGCGAGCGACATCAGGGCGCTTGCGCGCAGATGCGGGCCAGCGGGCCGCTGGGAGAAGGCGCGCTCGATGAGCTGCTCGATCGCGCGACGACGGCGCCGCTGATTCTCGTTCTGGATGGCGTGCAGGATCCCCACAACCTCGGCGCCTGTCTGCGCACGGCCGATGCGGCAGGAGTCACCGCCGTGGTCGTTCCCAGGGATCGGGCGGCCGGCCTTTCGCCCACGGTGCGCAAGGTCGCTTCGGGTGCGGCCGAGACGGTGCCACTCATTCAAGTCGTCAATCTCGCCCGAACGCTGCGGTGGTTGAAGGAGCGCGAAGTGTGGCTGGTTGGCACCGATGACGAGGCTTCGCAGTCGGTGTATCAGGCGAATCTCCAGGGCCCGTTGGCGGTGGTCATGGGTGCGGAGGGGCAGGGGCTGCGGCGGCTCACGCGCGAAGCGTGCGACAGCTTGGTGAAGATTCCGATGCTGGGTGTGATCGAAAGCCTGAATGTCTCGGTGGCCACGGGCGTGGTGTTGTTCGAGGCGGTGAGGCAGCGGACTGCGGCTGCTGATGCTCGGTAGATCCCGGCAAACAGCGTCCCCTCCCTTGCGAAGCGAAGCGTAGCGGGGGAGGGACAGGGTGGGGGTGCATTCGCCACCGAGGCCTCACCAAGCACCCCCATCCTGTCCTTCCCCCGCTGCCGCAAGGGAAGGGACGCATCAGCCAGTAAGCTCGCCAAACCTTCCATTCCCTTCCCCCCAGCCATCCGTTACCATGCGCGCCCCCTGGGCATCCGCCCATGGATTCACTCCTTGCCTTACCGCCTCGACCGGAAGGCTTTACCCATAGGGAGCACTCGATGCGTCATTACGAGATCGTTTTCCTTGTTCACCCGGATCAGAGTGAACAGGTTCCCGCCATGATCGAACGGTACAAGGGCATGATCGGCACCGGCGGCGGTGCTGTGCATCGCCTCGAAGACTGGGGTCGGCGCCAGCTGACCTACCCGATCGCCAAGGTTCACAAAGCACACTACGTGCTCATGAACATCGAATGCGATGCCAAGACATTGTCCGAGTTGACGGGTGCGTTCCGCTTCAGCGATGCGGTACTGCGCCATCTGGTCATCAAGATGGACAAGGCAGTGATCGAACCCTCGCCGATGGCGAAGGGCGAAGAGAACGCCCGCGAGGGCGCCTTCGACGACGATGGTGACGATGAGTCGCCTTCGGCCTCTGCCTCTTAACCCCACGCATTCGGAGAGCTACTCATGGCCCGTTTTTTCCGTCGCCGCAAGTTCTGCCGTTTCACTGCCGAAGGCATCGAGCAGATCGACTACAAGGATCTGGGGATCCTGAAGAGCTACATCACCGAGACTGGGAAGATCGTTCCCAGCCGTATCACCGGCACGAAGTCGCACTATCAGCGCCAGTTGGCGCTGGCGGTGAAGCGCGCGCGTTTCCTGGCGCTTCTGCCGTATACGGATCAGCATTGATCGTCTGACTGCGGGGCCCGGCCAAGGCGCGGGCGTAATCACATGCATCGCGCGATTGCCGCTTGGTTGACCGCGCATCCCTGGCGAGCCGTCTGGGTGACGGCTGCGCTTGGGGTGTTGTCACCGGCCGGGATTTCGCCATTCACCGTCTTCGCCGCCGCGGTGCCCGTGCTGATCGGGCTGGAACGAGGCCAGCGCTGGATGTTTGCGGCGGCGGCGGCCGGTACGATGACGGCGGTCTGGACGATCGGTTCGATGGGGCAGCCGCTGGCGGTGAATCTGGTCAACATCGGCATCGTGTTCTTCGGTCCCGCGGTGTTGGCCGCCCTGCTGGCGACGACTTCGTCATTGAACCTGTGCTTTCAACTGGCCGTGCTGGCCAGTGCACTGAGCTTGATCGCGGTGCACGTCGCGCTCGAAGACCCCGTAGGATTCTGGGTGCCGATGTTCCACTCGGTCATGGACTCGCTGACGAAGGCCGGTTTCAAGCTGCAGGATGACCCCGAGACGGTCACGGCGGCGCTGGCGAAGATCATGTGGGGTGCGCTCGCCGCGCTCACGGTGTGCACCGTCTTGAGTGCGCTGTGGCTAGGTCGCTGGTGGCAATCGCTGCTGCACTCGCCCGGCTCGTTCGGTCGGGAGTATCAAGGGCTGCGCGTTGGCACCATACTCGGACTGGGTGCGAGCCTCGTGTTGCTGCTGGCGCTGTGGAGCGATTCGGATCTGGTGGGTTCGCTGGTGTGGATTGCATTCGCGGCGCTGTCCCTGCAGGGCCTTGCCGCTGCCCACCGCAGCCGGGCCCGCGGCTCGCTCAATCGAGGGTGGTTGGCCGCGATTTATGTGCTGTTGATCGTGCCGCTGTCCACGGCAGTGACCGTGCTGGCCCTGGCAGCATGGGGCTTCGCCGACAACTGGACTCGGCGGCGTGCGAATAGTGTTTCGACTTGAATTGCAATCGAGCAGGTAAGTTATGGACGTTATTCTTCTAGAGAAAGTGGCCAATCTCGGCAACATCGGCGAGCGCGTCAAAGTGAAGTCCGGCTATGGCCGCAATTTCCTGTTGCCGCAGGGCAAGGCGACGATGGCTACCGCTGACAACATCGCCAAATTCGAGGCGCGTCGTGCGGAGCTGGAGAAGCAGGCGAACGACAAGCTCGCCGAAGCTCAGGCTCGCGCCAAGAAGCTCGAGGGCTTCAAGCTGACGCTCAGCGCGAAGGCGGGCAGCGAGGGCAAGCTGTTCGGCTCCGTCGGTACGTCGGACATCGCGGAAGGTGCAACGCGTTTCGGCCAGTCGATGAGCCGGGCGGAAGTACGTCTGCCGAACGGTCCGATCCGCACCGCGGGCGATCACGTCGTTCAAGTGCAGTTGCACACCGATATCGTCGTCGAGTTGCCGGTCACGATCCTGCCGCAGGACTGATATGGACGAAGCGGTTAGCGGTTGGCGGTTGGCGGTTGGATCGCGCTGCCGCGCCGTTTGACCGCGGGCGAGTGCATCGTGGCAGAACCCTCACGGAAGCTACGCGATGGCTCAGCGGATGCGCTGCGCATCCCGCCGCACTCGCTCGAAGCCGAGCAAGCCGTGCTCGGCGGCCTCATGCTGGACAACAGCACGTGGGATGCGATCGCCGATCGCATCCGCGCCGAGGATTTCTATCGTCGCGATCATCAGCTCATCTTCGCAGCCATCGCGGATCTCTCCGCGCGCGGTGAGCCGTGTGATGCCGTCACGCTGGCTGAGCAATTGGATCGCGCAGGGCACGCCCAGGAAACCGGCGGCCTGATCTATCTCGCGGGCATTGTCCGCGACACACCCACAGCAGCGAACATTCGCGCCTACGCCGAGATCGTGCGTGAGCGCTCGATGCTGCGCGGTCTGATCGAGGTGGGCGGGGAAATCGCTGCGGCCGCCTTCAATCCGGAAGGTCGCACTCCATCCGAACTGGTCGATGAAGCCGAGCGGCGCGTGTTCGAGATCGCCGAAGCGGGACGCAAAGTCGGCAGCGGTTTCGTGGCGTTGCGCAATGAGCTCGGCGCGGTGATCGATCGGCTCGATTCGTTGCACCAGAATCAGGGTGAGATCACCGGTGTGAGCACCGGCTTCACACGTCTGGATGATATGACTGCGGGTCTGCAGAAAGGCGACCTCGTCATCATCGCTGGCCGCCCGTCCATGGGTAAGACGACGTTCGCGCTCAACATCGCGGAGAACGCCGCGTTCGGCAAGGCGAAGGCGAAGGTCGGCGTGTTCAGCATGGAAATGTCACGCGAACAGCTCGCCTTCCGCATGATTTCCTCGCTCGGCATGGTCGATCAAAGCCATCTGCGCACAGGCAAGTTCGGCGATGAAGAATGGTCGCGTATCAACACCGCGATCAGCATGATGAAGAGCGCGCACATCTATATCGATGACACGGGCGCGCTCACGCCGACCGAAGTGCGTGCGCGGGCGCGGCGCCTGAAGCGCGAGCACGGCCTCGACCTCATCGTGCTCGACTATTTGCAGCTGATGCAGGTGGCCGGCAACAAAGAGAATCGTGCGACGGAGATCTCCGAGATTTCGCGCTCGCTGAAGGCGCTGGCGAAGGAGCTTGCGGTACCCGTGATCGCGCTCTCACAGCTCAACCGCAGCCTCGAGCAACGCACGGACAAGCGGCCCGTGATGTCGGATCTGCGCGAGTCGGGTGCCATCGAGCAGGACGCCGACGTGATCATGATGATCTATCGCGAAGAGGTGTACGACCAGAACACCACGCGCAAAGGCATTGCCGACATCATCATTGCCAAGCAACGTAACGGCCCGATCGGCGACGTGCAGCTCACTTTCTTGGGCAAGTACACGAAGTTCGAAAACTTCGCGCCCGAGTCCTACGGGGACGGTCTATACCGGTGAAGCTTCCGTGCGCGCACCTAAGCGCCGGCGCACTCGAGCACAACCTGGGCGTGGTGCGTCGGTTGGCACCTGCCTCCCGGGTGATGGCCGTGATCAAGGCCAATGCGTATGGACATGACATCGTCCCGACTGCGCGTGCGTTGCAGGGAGCGGATGCATTTGCCGTCGCCCGCCTGGACGAAGGTCTGGCGCTGCGGTCTGCTGGAATCCGCCACCGCCTCGTACTGCTCGAAGGCGTCTTCTCTCCTGAAGAGCTGCAGGTGGCTGCGCGCGAGCAGCTTGATATCGTCGTGCACTCCGACGCGCAGCTGTCGATGCTGGCTGCGTGGCAGGGAACACCGTCATTCGCAGTGTGGATGAAGGTCGACACCGGCATGAACCGCCTCGGCTTTCGCATGGAGGAGTTCGGTGGGGCGCTCGAGCGTGTGCGTCAGCTCAAGGGCGTCCGCGAGCTTCGGCTCATGACCCATCTGGCTGCGGCGGATGAGCGCCACAGCCCGATGACGGATTTGCAGCTGCAACGCTTCGATGAGCTCACCGCAGGGTCGAACTCGGAGCGCAGCATTGCGAATTCAGCCGGGATCATCGCGTGGCCCAGAGCACAGGCGCAGTGGGTGCGTCCGGGTGTGATGCTGTATGGCATTTCCCCGTTCGGGGACATCAGTGCCGCCAGCTTGGGTTTGCGGCCAGTGATGCAGCTCACCACCGAGTTGATTGCGAGCCGGCGAGTGAAAGCCGGCGAGAGTGTCGGTTACGCCGCGACCTGGACAGCCGAGCGCGATCTCACCGTCGGCATCATTGCGGCAGGCTATGGCGATGGCTATCCGCGCGCCGTGCCGAACGGTACGCCTGTCTACGTCGAGGGTCGCCTGGTGCCCATCGTCGGTCGAGTGTCGATGGACATGATTGCGGTAGATCTCACTGACGTGCCGCATGCGCGACTGGGTTCAGCGGTCGTGCTGTGGGGAAATGAGTTGCCGGTGGAACGAATTGCGAGCTGCGCGAACACGATCCCGTATGAGCTCGTGTGCGGATTGAGTCAGAGAGTGGCGGTGTGCTGGGAGAAGTGAACGGGCAACCGCTTGCTAGCTTGCTGGTCTGCTGGCCAGAGGGAAGGCCACTCATGTTCTGGCCAGCCGTCTAGCCAGCCTGCAGCTCTTCTCAGCTCTGGAAAAACCCCATCTTCACGCCGGCCAGCAGAATCACATCGTTGTCCTGCAGCTTGCGTGCTTGTTCGCCGATGGGTGACCCATTGACGTGGGGATAGTCGCTGGGCTTGCCGCTGTCGACGTGCACGATGAAGTGGCCATCGGCCCGACGCGTGATCGCGGCGACCTGGACACCGGGTCGACCGAGCGTCGTCAGCGCTTTGTTCAATTCGAGCTCGCGGCCGGCAAATGCGCCGCTCAGTACCTGCAACTTGGCCTTCGGTAAGGCGACGGGCTGTTCGCCGCCAGCTTTGAGCGCCGCAGCCGGCGGAGCGGCAGGAGCGACTGCCGAGGCTTTCTTTGCGGCTGCCGCAGCGGCAGCCGAACCCGCGGTGATCACCATCGTCTTCTCGAACTCATCCGCTTCCGTCTCGGAGCTCTGGGTCTCGACGAAGCGCAGCTGGTGATGACCCACAGTGATGACATCGCCGTGCTGTAGAGCGTGTTTCTTGATCAGCTTGCCGTTGACGTACGTACCGTTCGTGCTGTTCAAGTCCTCGAGAAAGGAGTCGTTGAGGATGTTGATGATCAGCGAGTGGTGGCCGCTGACGGCAGGGTTGTCGATGCGGATGTCGTTGTCGGGCAGACGACCGATCGTGTAACGCTCCTTGTTCATGTTGTACTCGGCCATGACCTGACCATCCAGGCTGAGGATCAACCGCGCCATATGCAAAGCCCCATTCGATTAGCCGAACCAACCCAGGATTTTATCGACCACACCCTTTTTGGCGGCGAAGGAGTCCACAACCTGCGCCAGAATAATCGAGACGTTATCGCGGCCGCCGTTGTCATTCGAAAGCTGAATCAACTGCTTAGCGACTGTTTCGAGGTTAGCACCAAAGGTACTTATAGTTAAGTGAATATCTTCGTCTTCGACCATGTCGGAGAGACCGTCCGAACAAAGTCCGTAGTAGTCGCCCTTTTGTGCCGGCTGTTCGTGTACCTCGACGTCGACGGTGGGTTCGACACCGAGCGCACGGGTGACGTAGTTCTTGTTGGTCGCCCGTTGTGCCTCGGCCTGGGAATAGAAACCGCGGTCCACCAGCTCCTGGAGCAGCGAGTGATCCATCGTCATCTGCTCGAAGCGGTTGGCGCGCAGCCGGTACATGCGCGAATCGCCCACGTGGGCGATGGCCACCGTGTTATCGAAGAACAGGCACGCGACGATCGTGGTACCCATGCCCTCGCATTGCGGCTGCGTCTTGGCGGTCTGATAGATGATCTTGTTCGCCCGGGCGATGGCATCGCGCAGCACGATGCTATGTCGTGACATGCCGGTCTCCGCATCGACCGTGTTCATGTCCTGGTGCTCCAGAGCTTCCTTGACCAGGCTCATCACGGTCTTGACCGCAATGCCGCTCGCGACTTCCCCTGCGTTGTAGCCGCCCATGCCGTCGGCCAGCACGAACAGGCCGATGTCCGCATCCACGCCGATCGTATCTTCGTTGTGTTCGCGCACGCGTCCCACATCGGTGAGCCCCACCGCGCGAATCTTGCCGCGCACGCTCATCGTGCCGACCCGCTCGTGCGCCGCTTGGAGTTCGATGAGCTCACCACTGGACATCCTCGCTTTGAGCGCAGCTGCGGAGCGCGGCGGCCAGCTCGGCACCGTTCTGGTAACGATCTTCAGGATTCTTGGCCAGGGTCTTATCGATGATACCCACGATGCAGGCCGGCAGGTCGGGCCGCGCAAGGTTGATGGGTGCGTGCGGTTCGGTGGCTATTTTCTGCATCAGTCGTGGCATCGAATCGGCGCGGAAGGGCAGTTGACCTGTGAGCAGTTGATACAGGCTGACGCCGAGTGCGAACAAGTCGGAGCGGCCGTCCAGGCTACGGCCTTCCAACTGCTCGGGCGACATGAAAGAAGGCGTTCCCAGAACGATTCCTGTTTTGGTACGGCTAGCGTCCGTCAGGCGTGCAATCCCGAAATCCGTGATCTTCAGCTCATCGGCATCGGGATTGAACATTATATTAGCGGGTTTGATATCCCTATGAACCACGTTTTGCCGGTGCGCATAGTGCAGCGCATCCGCCACCCGGGCCGCGAGCATCATCACGTTTTTCGGGGGCAACAGGCGTGCCGCGTCGGCAAAATGACTCAAGTGCTGGCCGCGTAAGTACTCCATGGCGATGTATGCGAGACCCAGGTCCTCGCCGGCGTCGTATACCGTCACGATGGCTGGATGATTCAATCGACCGGCCATTTCCGCTTCCCGGAAGAACCGGGCCCTGGCCTCGGCCAGATCTTCTTCCTCGAACTCTTCGGCCAACGGGATGGCCTTGATGGCCACCACGCGATTGATCTTCGGATCGCGTCCCAGGTACACCACGCCCATCGCGCCCTTGCCCAGCTCACGCTCGATCTCATAGCGGCCCAGCATGCGTTTCGGGGCTGCACGGGATGCGGAACGGTCCGGCGTGGGGGGCCACGTGGATGTGGCGGCGTCCAGCAACGAGGGTTCGGTCGCCGGCGCCGGTCCGGCTGTTCTTTGCGGGGCCATCTGTTTCTGATGCTCCGTCCCGCGGCGAATCACCTGAGCGCGGCGCGTGCGCAGGTCGCGGTAACCCGCGTCATGCGTACCCATGAACGAGTACACCGCCAATGCTTTTGGATACTGATGCCGCCGCTCGTAATCCGAGCCCAGCGCATAGAGCAGGTCCATCGTCATGGTGTCCATGGGACAGCGGCGGAACGTCTCGAAGGCAAGATCGAGCTGACCCTGACGGTGAAAAGTCTGCCCCAGGGAGCGCAAGCTGGCGTTGTCTTCGCGAGACTGCTTGGACCCTTTACGAAGGGCACCCCATGCGATGCATCCGATGAGGCCGCCGATCAGCGCGAGGCTCGGCAGCATGAGCTGCAACCACAGCCCCATCGCGACCAACATCACGAATTCCAGAATCAACAGTGCGCCGACGATCAGCACGACCACGATGGCGGCTGTCGGCAGTCGCAATCTTGGCAACGCGACAGCCGCAAGCAGCATCATCGTGAGCGCCACGGCCCACTCGATGGCGACACTCGCAACCGTGTGTCGAAACGCCATGTGATCGATCAGGCTCGTCGCGGCAGCAGCCAGCACCAAGGCTTCATCCTGCTTGCCCAGCGATGTGGTCACCGTGGCGGCAGTCGCCGTCGTGGTCGGCTCGATCAGCACGATCGCGTCGTGGAGCGTAGTCAGTATTGCGCGATCGCCCTGCAGCACCTGGGCATAGCTCACCCTCGTCACTTCATTCGGCTGCAGAGGATGCGACAGGCTGGTGAGCTCTGCTTCGAGCGCAACATGATGCGTACCCAACGCGAGCGTTCTTTCATCCTCGAAGCGCAGCTTGTCGGCCGGCAGCTGCAGCGCCGTGAGCGCGATGGCGGTGGCCAAAGAGGGGACGAGCACAGTGCCCACGCGCAGGGCGATGAAGTCGCGTCGGACGATGCCGTCGGCGTCGGGTATGAGGGCCGTGTGTCCCGACGCCGCGGCGGCTTTGCTCAAGGCATTCGGAGGCGGCTGGATGCCACCGAACTGGCGGGCACGATGCAACAGCTCACTGCCCACCACGAGGCGCGCATCGCCCGGTACCCGATCTGCCCCATCGCCCTCGGCGGACTGACTGACGGGTAACGGCATCACCACACGGCCGTTTGTGCTCATGGCACGCGCGAGGGCCGAAACATCGCCGTTGTTGCGACCGGCCTGTGCCAACACAGCACGTAATCGATTGCGCTCTTCGGCCGAACCCGTGTCACTGGATTCGAGCAGCCGCAACGCCGCTTGAATGCGCTCGTCTTCCTGCGTGCCGAGCGGTCCGGTAAAGGCGCTGACGCGCGCGCCTGCAACGTTGAGGCGATTGATCAGGGAGGCATGGATATCGGCCGCCCAGGGTGGCGGACCCAGTCGATCTATACTCGGCCCGTCGACGTTCACCAGCACCACGCGTGTGGCTGGGCTATCGTCGATGGCGCGCAGGATGCGGTCATAGAAGCTGGCTTCCATGCGCGCGTGCGGCGCCGGCAGACATTGCCCAAGCACGAACACGAGCGCGGCCGTAAAGCCGCCTGCGAGCCATGATGTTCGGGCGCTGCGAGATGCCACTAAGAAGTCCGGTTTTTGAATCGGCGCGAGTATAGACGAACATAATGGGGCGCTTTTTGGGTCTGCTTCACAGCGCCGAGCTTCGCTTGGAGGCCGGGCCGACTTGTGACTCAGTGCCTGTTTATTGCGGTAGAACCACGTAACCGCGGCTTGATCGGGACCAGGTGAGCGATGGCAAAGACGCGGACCGTCTACGTATGTGATCAGTGCGGCGAGGAAGCACTCAAATGGCAAGGGCAATGCCCAAGCTGCAATGCGTGGAATACCCTCAAGTCACTCACGGTGACCCGCGTCACGCCGGCGAAGGCGGCGCTCGCGCCGGGCAGCAGCGTGCAGACGTTGGCCGATGTGGCGGACCGCGACGACCCTCGGATCGCGACCGGCATGAGCGAGTTGGACCGGGTGCTCGGCGGTGGCCTCGTGCTCGGCTCGGTCACGTTGCTGGGCGGCGACCCGGGGATCGGCAAGTCCACGCTCCTACTGCAAGCCGCCGAAGCGTTGAGCCGCGCCGTGCCGACGCTCTATGCCACGGGCGAGGAATCGCTGCATCAGATCAGTCTGCGTGCCCGTCGGCTCAGCGTGCAGAGTCATGCGCTCAACGTGCTCGCAGAGACGTGCATCGAGAACATCATCGAGCAGGCTCAACGCGCGCAGGCCCGCGTGCTCATCATCGATTCGATCCAGACGATGTTCACGTCGGCGTTGGAAGCATCGCCGGGATCCGCTTCGCAGGTTCGAGAAGCCGCCGCTGCGTTGGTGCGGCATGCCAAACAAAGTGGCGTGTCGGTGCTGATCATCGGACACGTGACCAAGGAGGGTTTGATCGCCGGACCGCGCATCCTCGAACACATGGTGGATACCGTGCTGTATTTCGAAAGCGAGGCGGGCAGCCGCTTTCGCATGTTGCGCGCGGTGAAGAATCGCTTCGGCGCCGCGAACGAAGTGGGCGTGTTCGCGATGAACGAGCAAGGCTTGAAGGAGGTCAAGAATCCTTCGGCGATTTTTCTGTCGCGCCATCCGCAGCCGGTTTCTGGTAGCGCCGTGATGGTTGCGCGCGAAGGCAGCCGTCCGCTACTGATTGAAGTGCAGGCGCTGACCGACGACGCGCAGGGCATGAATCCCCGACGCGTGGCCGTGGGACTCGAATCCAATCGGCTCGCATTGCTGCTCGCCGTGCTGCACAGGCACGGTGGCATCGCAACCTCCGGGCGAGATGTGTTCGTCAATGTGGTCGGCGGCGTACGCATCACTGAAACGGCGGCCGATCTGCCCGCCGTTCTGGCGACGGTCTCCAGTGCGCGGGACCTTGCGTTGCCATCGGGTCTCGTGTGCTTCGGTGAGATCGGCCTGGCGGGGGAAGTGCGGCCGGTGCCGTACGGAGAAGAGCGCTTGCGTGAAGCTGCGCATCATGGCTTCACGCGCGCGATCGTGCCTGAGGCCAACAAGCTGCGAAAGGCAATCGACGGATTGGAAGTGATCGGCGTGGAACGCCTGGCCGACGCCCTGGCAGCCTGTCTGCCTTAGGTGATCGTAGCCGAAAGCGGCAGGCTGCTAAGCCACGCCTTTGGACAGCTCGGGCAGCGCTTCTGCATCGGCGACGGGACGGACACGTGCACTGCGCACGGCGTTTTCCGCCGTCTGCAGGATTTCGATGGCGAGATTGCCGACTCGGAATGTCGTGCCCGGTTGCGGAATGGTCTCCAGCGTTTCGACGATGAGGCCGTTCAACGTTCTCGGTCCATCGACAGGCAGCGTCCAACCCAGCGCACGATTGAGGTCGCGCACGCTCGCGCTGCCGCTCACGACGTAGGTGTTTTCGTCCTCGCGATGGACTTCGCGGGTGAGCATCGTTGGACTCGTCGTGAACTGGCCCACGACTTCCTCGAGAATGTCCTCGAGCGTCACCAGTCCCTGGATGTCGCCATATTCATCGACGACCAATGCCACGCGGCGTCGATCGCGTTTGAAGTTCACCAGCTGATCGCTGAGCGTCGTGCCTTCGGGCGTGAAGTAGGGCTCGCGTGCACGCGCGATCTCGATCAGCGCTGCGCAGGTCAGTTCGCCGCGTGCGAGCGCGTGTGCGACCTTCTTCATGTGCACCACGCCGATGATGTTGTCGATTCCGTTCTCGCACAGTGGCAGGCGTGTGTGGGGCGTGGAGCGCAACGTTGCGAGGATGTCGTCCCACGCATCCTCCGCATCGATGATTGCGAGGTCGTTGCGCGGAATCATGATGTCGTCGACGGTGATGTTGTCGAGATCGGCGACGCGCTCGTGCAGCGCGCGATGATCGTCGGCCGCGATCTGCGCTGTGTTCGTGGCACGCGCTTCGCGCCGCGTCCCCGGACTGCGCACAGTGAATGCTGTTGCGACAGGGCCGAACACCACGGTCAAGGCGCCGAACAGACGGGCGGCGATGACCACCATCCATTCGCGCTCGGAATGCAGTTGCTGCGGTAACCATTGCAGGCAGACGGTCGCCAGCACAGCGACGCACAGCAGACCCACCGCTGCCGCCGGCACTGGCCAGGCTCGCATCAGGATGGCGGCGCTGGATCCTGCGATGCCCACCAGCAACAACACTTCGACCAGCCGTGCGACACCGCGCAGGCGTTCGGGCTGACGCAACAGGTTGTCTCCCAGATGCGCGCTGCGATTGCCGGCGGCCGCCAGCTGACGCAAGCGCGAGCGCGGAATGTGCAGCAAGTTGAACTCAGCGCAGGCGACCACGAGCAGCAACAGCCACAGCAGTGCGGTCATCCCGAACAAGAAACCGAGCGGAAGTTCGTTCAAACCCTTGGGCCCAGCGAGCAGGGGAGAATGGAATGCTGGCATCGGGGCGGAGGCGCTGACAAGCGGCGGAATGGGGATCGCGCGGGGTGCGG
>DATELY010000039.1:0-2115 GCA_035276085.1 Steroidobacteraceae bacterium
GCATTGTCGTAGCTGTCGCCGACGCTGCCGACCGAGGGCTCGATGCCTGCCTCAGCAAGCCGCTCGGTATACTTGATCGAGACGTACTGGGCGGATTCAACTGATCGTCGCAACACGATCTTTGTTGGCCTATCGGGCGACACCGGAGACCGACCCCGCGTTGCCTCACTGTGACACTCGACGAGTTCATTTCGATCGCCGGGTATCACCGGAAGCACGTGATTTGGCATCGCTGTTTTCGACGATGCTGGTGGCCCAACCTGGACAAGCATAGCGCCGTGCTCGGTCTCGTCCAGGACGAGCCGGCGCTGCGCGCCGGTGCCGCAAGCGGCATCCTGGACAAGACCTGCGCGCGACGCTCTGCCGGAGGCAGGTCGGCTCCGAGGAATGGTCCGCTTAGTCTCACCAAGGAATGCAATTTGGATCTTGGATCCGGAGAGGCGACATCCGAAGCCATGGTGACATCCCAACACGATCAGTTCCGGACGTCGCTTGACATGGCCGATATTAGCAATTGGTCAAGCGCCTCTGCCGGCGTTTGCCAAGCAAGCGTCTTTCGGGGCCTTGTGTTGAGGGCGGCCGCCACGGCCGCAATGTCGTCGGCGCTATGCATGCTGAGATCGGTGCCTTTTGGAAAATACTGGCGCAGCAGTCCGTTGGTGTTCTCGTTGGTGCCGCGCTGCCATGGGCTGTGAGGATCGCAGAAATAGACCTGGATGCCAGCGTCGATCTTCAGGCGTGCGTGCTGAGCCATCTCAGCTCCTTGATCCCAAGTCAGCGACCGACGCAGTTGCTCAGGCAAGGTGATGATCGTTCGCGTAATGGCGTCGCACACCGCCTCGGCACCATGCCCGGCGAGTGCGGGTCCGTTCTTCACGCGAGCCTCGTGGCCATGGTCCGTCATGCGCGGCAGGTGCAGCAGCAGAGTGAAGCGCGTCATACGCTCCACCAAGGTGCCAATTGCGGAACTGCCAAGGCCCAAGATGAGGTCCCCTTCCCAGTGGCCCGGCACGGCGCGATCAGCTGCCTCCGCCGGGCGTTGGCTGATCATGATCTCGGGAGAGATGAAGGTCTTGCCCCGCCCGCGCGTGCGCGCTCTCGGCATCCGCAACACCCGCCCGGTACGCAAGCAGGCCGTCAGCTCGCGGCGCAACGCGCCACGACTTTGAACGAACAGAGCTTGATAGATGGCTTCATGGCTGATGCGCATGGTCTCATCGTCCGGGAAGTCGACCGGCAAGCGGCGAGCAATCTGCTCCGGGCTCCAGGCGTTTGCCCACCGTCGATACTGCCGCGGTCCATGCCGGCGGCCTTTCCAGCGCACAGCCGGGCCGGGAACAGGAGACCCACTCCGAGCGACGACGAACCCTGCCAATCGTTCCTCCACATAGGTTCGCAATGCCGCGTTGAGCGCAAGCTTCGCCTGCTTTGGGCGGCGAGCAGATCGATCGGCATGCCATTGCGCTGTCGTCGCGCGATACTCCAAGCCGCCGCTTCGGGTTGCAGCGTTGCGCCGCAACTCCCGCGAAATCGTTGAAGCTGTTCGTCCGAGCCGGCGCGCAACCTCCCGCATGGAGCAGCCCTGCACTCGAAGAAGTGCGATCTCCTCCCGCTCCGCAAATGAGAGATACCGGCCGGACAGCGGCTTCGCTGATGGCCGAAACATTGCTGGTGGCATGCCGCCTGCCTTTCGGAACAATCTCGTTCCTACAGCCTGCGACATACCAGCTTGGACCGCAGCATCCTCACTCGCCATACCTGCCGCAATCGCAGCCCAGAACCGCCGCTGCTGATCTCGTCCTGCCAGCACCGGGCGACCTGGTGAGAACAATGGCGCCCGACCAGACCGATCCGAACGCCGCCTGCGCCCCGTCATCGCAACTTCTCCTTCAAAGTGTTGCGACGACCATTTGAGCCTGGGCAATACGCCGCGAGTCAGTATCGCGACATCCTGCAAGCCGCCGCCATCACCCAATCGATGAGCCGCACGGGAAATTGCTGGGACAATGCGCCGATGGAGAGCTTCTTCGGCACCCTGAAAACCGAGCTCGTTCATCTGAGCGAGTACCCCAATCGGGATGCCGCGCGGCGCGACCTGTTCGCCTATATCGAAGG
>DATELY010000040.1:0-6980 GCA_035276085.1 Steroidobacteraceae bacterium
TGTCTTGACGGTTACCTACGACAGCGACCTCAATACCCTTCTCCGGGCTCGCGTGTTCGACAAGTTGGGCATTCCAAGTGGGCAATTGACTTGGCGCTCGAGCTTGCTGCGAACGACGCCTCTTACCAACCCCATAACGAACGTCACCTCGGCGCGTCGCGAACTGAGTTCCGGCATGAACGCGAGCGTGGATGCGATGGCACGCGTCGGTCTGCTGTTTCTACGCAAGGGCGTGTGGGGCACCGAGCAGATCATTTCGAGCGCATCGGTCGATCTGGTGCAGACGCCGCAATCGTCAGTGATTAGCCTGACGAACCCGCTTTCGACAACGTTCCCGGACGCGCAGGCGCATTACGGTTTGCTATGGTGGACCAACAAGGACGGTGCGATTCCGAACTTGCCCACCGATGCGTATTGGGCTTGGGGTCTGGGTGAAAGCTTGATCGTGGTGGTCCCGAGCCTCGACTTGGTGGTTGCGCGAGCGGGTGTGCCCGATCAGCAGCCGGATCGCGGCAGCAACCGCGCCTGGAATTTCGGCTGGGATGGGAAGTACAGCGTACTCGCGCCGTTCCTGACACCGATCGGACAGGCCGCTACGCCCTGAGCGTCACCCTCCCTCCCCCGCCACGCGGGGGAGGGCTGGGGTGGGGGCAATCTCCGCCACCAGCTTCTTGATCTCCGACACGCACGATCCGCAGTTCGTGCCTGCGCGCAGCTTCTGACCCACCGCCTGCGCTGACTTCAAGTCGAACTTCTTGATCGCATCGCAAATCGTATTGCGGCCGACACCGAAGCACGAGCACACGGTGGGTCCCGTGTCCGCATTCGCGTCGATGGATTGACCGACCAGCAGCCCCGCGCGCTCGCGATCGTCGAGCGTCGACTTGTCGAACAAGCTGGCGAGCCACGTCCGCGACGGCAGATCGGGCCGGCGCGAAATGAACACGCAGGCGGCGAGACAGTCATCGACCAGCCAGGCGCCGCGATAGAGTCCGGCGGCAGGATCTGAAAACTCCAGCCAATCGCTATTGCCCGCGCGCGCGCCAACGATGCGTTGGGCCCATGTCGACCAGTTGCCGTAAGCACGCCGACCGGCGAGCTCGTAGCGAATGAACTCGCGTCCTTGCACTCGCGTCCACCAGGTCACGTCCGGTGTGGTAATCGGCGCGCGCGTCAGGATGAACCCATGCCATGCGACGACGAACGGCGAGACATGCGCCGGTGTGTGCTTGAGCTCGGGCTCGCCGGAGATCGGATCGACGATCGGATTCACGAGCGCGCCCACGCGTGCATCCGACGCGACTGTGCCATTCCAGTGAATCGGCACGAACACCATCTTGCGTGGCAAGTCGCCGCTCGTGCGCAGGCGCGCGACCATCGACCCATGACGCGTTCGCACGCGCACCAGCTCGCCGGCCCGCGTGCCGGTGCTCAACGCATCGAGCGGATGCATGTCCACGTACGGTTCCGGCTCATGCGTGTTGAGGCGTGCGGCTTTGCCGGTACGCGTCATCGTGTGCCACTGATCGCGGATGCGGCCGGTGTTCAGTACGAGCGGAAACTCGGTATCCGGTGTGTTGACCGGTGAGTGCGGCGGCGTCGGCACGAAGCGCGCTTTGCCATCGGGATGGAAGAAGCGACCGTCCGTGAAAAGACGCTCCGTGCCGCGATGGTTACGCGCCGGTATCGGCCATTGGCTCGGGGCCAGATGCTCGTACTCATCGCTGCTGAGCGTGGCGAGGCCGCTGATGTCGAATGCGCGCGTACCGTTGTTGTCGGCACCGGACAGGCGCGCATGCTCGCGGAATACCTCATGCGCGGAGGCGAAGTTGAAACCCTCGAAGCCCATCCGCTTGGCCACTTCACTGATGATCCACCAATCCGGTTTCGCTTCTCCCGCCGCACGCTGAAAGCGTCGCTGACGTGAAATACGTCGATCGGAGTTGGTCACCGTGCCGTCCTTCTCGCTCCACCCTTGCGCCGGCAACAACACGTGCCCACACGCGTTCGTGTCCGTGTTGCGGATGCAATCCGATACGACGACCAGTTCGCAACGCTTGAGCGCGGCGCGCGCCCTGTCCGCCGCCGGCAGACTCACGACGGGATTCGTCGCCATGATCCACACCGCTTTGATGCGTCCCGAGTGGATCGCTTCGAACAATTCCACCGCTTTCAGGCCGGGTGCGTCGGCCATTCGGGGGCTGTCCCAGAACGTTTGCACGATCTGACGATGCGCGGGCTCGCCCAGCTCCATGTGCGCCGCCAGCATGTTCGCAAGTCCACCGACCTCGCGGCCGCCCATGGCATTCGGTTGTCCCGTAATCGAGAACGGACCCATGCCGGGTTTGCCGATACGCCCCGTGATCAGGTGACAGTTGATGATGCTGTTCACCTTGTCTGTGCCGGCGGAACTTTGATTCACACCTTGCGAGAAAGCGGTGATCGTCCGCTCCGTGCGTGCGAACAGATCGTAGAACGCTTCGAGCGCAGCAGGGTCGATGCGACACGTCTTTGCCACGGCGTTCAGATCACCGGCGGTATTGTCCGCGACCAGCAACGTGCGCTGCAGGTCACGCGTGTGCTGGGCAATGAAGTCGGCAGCGACGATGCCGCGGCGCTGCAAGTACGCAAGCAAGCCGTTGAACAGCCACACATCCGTTCCGGCGCGAATCGGCAGATGCAGATCGGCGCCCTCGCACGTGGCCGTGCGCCGCGGATCGATCACGACCACCTTCAGGTTCGGCCGCTCCTGCCGTGCCTGCTCGATGCGTTGAAACAGAATCGGGTGACACCAGGCCGTGTTCGAGCCGACGAGCACGATCAAGTCGCTCGAGCCGAGATCGTCATAGCAGATCGGCACGAGGTCTTCGCCGAACGCACGCTTGTGCCCCGCGACGGCGGAGGACATGCACAGGCGCGAGTTCGTATCGATGTTCGCCGTGCCGATGTAGCCCTTCATCAGCTTGTTCGCGACGTAGTAGTCCTCCGTCAGCAACTGGCCGGAGACGTACAGCGCCACGGATTCTGGCCCGTGCTCGGCGATGATGCGGTTGAATCCTTGCGCGACGTGATCGAGTGCCGTGTCCCAGGAGACGCGCTGACCTTGAATCAGCGGATGCAGCAGACGATCGTCTTCCTCGAGTGTGTCGGCAAGCGCGGAACCCTTCGAGCACAACCGGCCGCGATTGGCGGGATGATCCGGATCGCCTTTTACTTCGATCTCGCCGAGCGCGTTGCGGGTGACGAGCACACCGCAGCCGACGCCGCAGTAAGGGCAAGTAGTGCGAATTCCCGTCATTGTGTCGCGCCGGCGAAGGCCGCACCGAAGAGAAGCTTGTCGCGCAACGCGCCGATGTCGCGGCCTTCCTGCATCAACTCGAAGTACCACGGACCGTCGCGGGTATCGCCGTAGAGCACGGCGCCGCGCACGCGATTGTTCTCGATGGTGAGCCGCTTGTAGATGCCGCGCTTCAGGTCTTTCAGGACCAGCGTCTCGCTGCCGGGTCGGCCGACGAAATCGCCTGCGGAGAACACGTCGATGCCGGTGACCTTCAGCTGTGTCGAGACGATCGAACCTTGGTAGTGACCGATGCCGAACTCGGCCAACTGCGTCGCGCAGGCTTTGGCCTGCTCCCAGAGCGGGGCGACGAGTCCGTACGTGCTGTTGCGGTGCTGCACGCATTCCCCGACGGCATAGATGCTCGGATCGAACGTCTGCATCGTGTCGTTCACGAGCACACCGCGGTCGCATCGCAGGCCCGCGGCTCGAGCAAGGTCGATATTCGGGCGGATGCCGGCGGCCATGACGACGAGATCGGCTTCGATCTCGGTGCCGTCGGAGAGGCGGATGCCACGAACGCGCCGATTCCGACCTCCCCCGGTTCCGGGGGAGGTCGACGCGTCAGCGTCGGGTGAGGGCAGCTCTTCACCACTCAAAATCTCTGCTGTCTGCGCAGGCATCACGAACTTCAGCCCGCGCTTCTCCAGCGTCTCCTTGAGCAACGCACCCGCAGCGGCATCGAGTTGTCGCTCCATCAGTGTGTCGACGATGTGCACCACGGTCACATCCATTCCTTGCCGCAACAAGCCATTCCCCGCTTCCAGCCCAAGCAGGCCGCCGCCGATGACGACGGCTTTCTTGTGCGAGCGGGAGGCAGCCAGCATGGCATCGACGTCCTGTAAATCTCTGAACGTCACGACACCGGGAAGCTCCTTGCCTGGCACCGGGAGAACGATGGGCTTGGACCCCGTCGCCAGCAGCAATCGGTCGTAGGGCACTTCGATGCCGCTCTTCGACTTCACGATGCGCTTGACACGATCGATCGCGACGACGGGATCGCCTGCATGCAGCGCCACGCCATTGTCTCGATACCACTGCAGCGGATGCAGCACGATGTCTTCGAACTTCTTCTCTCCGGCGAGAACGGGCGAGAGCAGGATGCGGTTGTAGTTCCCGTGCGGCTCGGCGCCGAATACCGTGATGTCGTAGGGCTGTGGGGAGAGCGTGGCGAGTTGCTCGACGACGTGCATGCCGGCCATGCCGTTGCCGATCACAACGAGACGGCGCTTGCCCTGGGTGAGTCGTGCCGGCTTCGATTGCACCCATACACGACCATCGGTTGCACGCGCAGGGTAGGTGACGACGGAACAATCGGGATCTTCGATGCAGCGGCCCGTGAGCAGACTGTAGTGGTGCTTGTAGATCGGTGAGGCGACGACCAACTCGCCTTGCAGGTCGCAGACGAGGCCGCGCGACAGCACATTGGCATCGCTGGCGGGATCGAAGTTGTCGAGCGCGTAAACTTTCTCTCCGACACGGAAGACGGCGATCTGCCGTCCGTCCATCGCTGCGCATACGCCGCTCTCGTCGATGATGTCATCGAGCTCGCAGACGAAGCGCCAGGTGGCAGCGGGCTTCATACGGCCTCCCGGGTGCGCTCGCTGCGCTCTTCAGGCGTCGCCGGGCGAATCTGCCCGCGCTCCTCGATGAATACGACGTTCTCATCCGACTTGTCGCTGTTCACGAAATGACGGAAACGCTTCAGTGTCTGCGGATCGTTCACGGCCGTCTTCCATTCGCACTCGTAAGTTTCGATCACTCGCGCCATGTCGGCTTCCAGTTCGGCGGCGATGCCCAGCTTGTCGTCGATGACCACCTGCTTCACGTAATCGAGCCCGCCTTCGAGGTTGTCGAGCCATACCGAAGTGCGCTGCAGACGATCCGCCGTGCGGATGTAGAACATGAGGAACCGATCGACGTAACGAATCAGTGTTGCGGAATCGAGATCGGAAGCCAGCAGATCGGCATGTCGCGGCTTCATCCCGCCGTTGCCGCAGACGTAGAGATTCCAGCCCTTGTCCGTCGCGATGATGCCGACGTCCTTGCTCTGCGCTTCCGCGCATTCGCGCGTGCACCCGGACACCGCGAACTTCAGCTTGTGCGGCGCGCGCAGTCCCTTGTAGCGGTTCTCGATATCGATCGCGAAGCCGACGCTGTCCTGCACGCCATAGCGGCACCACGTCGAGCCGACACAGCTCTTCACTGTACGCACCGCCTTGCCGTAGGCATGACCTGATTCGAAGCCGGCCTCGATGAGCTCTTTCCAGATCAAGGGCAACTGGTGCACTTGCGCGCCGAAGAGGTCGATGCGCTGCCCGCCGGTGATCTTCGTGTACAGGCCGAATTTCTTGGCGACCGCCCCGAGCGTGATGAGCTTGTCCGGCGTGATCTCGCCGCCGGCGACACGCGGCACGATCGAATACGTGCCGTCCTTCTGCATGTTCGCGAGGAAGTAGTCGTTGGTGTCCTGCAGGATGGCCTTGTCGCGCTTCAGCACGAACTCGTTCCAGCACGACGCCAGGATGGAAGCGACAGCGGGTTTGCAGATATCGCAGCCGAGCCCCTTGCCGTGCTTGTGCAAGACCGCGCCGAAGGACTTCAGCTCGCCGACACGCACCAGATGGAACAGTTGCTGGCGCGAATACGGGAAGTGCTCGCAGAGATGGTTGTTCACCGCGAGACCTTTCGCCGCGAGTTGTGCCTTCACGAGTTGTGTTACCAGCGACGCACAGCCGCCGCAGGAGCTTGCCGCCTTCGTCTCCTTCTTCAATGCACCCAGCGTGACGCACCCGGCATCGATCGCCGCGCAGATCTGACCTTTGGTAACGTTGTTGCACGAGCAGATCTGAGCCGTGGCAGGCAGCGCCGCAACGCCGGTTGCGCCCGACTTCTTGCCACCTTCCAGCGCCGGCACGATCAGTTCTTCCGGATGCTCGGGCAGCGCCATGCCGTTCAACATCATCTGCAGCCACGTGCCGTAGTCGTCCGCATCGCCGACGAGAATGCCGCCGAGCAAGCGCGTGCCGTCCTCGTTCACCACGAGCTTCTTGTAGATCTCGCGGCGCTCATCGACGAAGGTGTACGCACGTGAGCCGGTGAACGCCGCGTGCGCATCCCCGAGCGAAGCCACATCGACACCCAGCAGCTTGAGCTTGGTGCTCATGTCCGCACCGGTGAATGAGGGTTCAGCGTGGTCCTGCAAGCGCGCTGCGCACACCTGAGCCATCTGATAGCCCGGAGCCACGAGTCCGAACACCATCCCGTTCCACAGCGCGCACTCGCCGATGGCGAAGATGTCCGCATCGGACGTGCGACAGTCGTTATCGATGAGAATGCCGCCGCGCTGACCGACCTCCAGTCCGGCTGCGCGCGCGAGTTCATCGCGAGGTCGAATGCCAGCGGAAAACACGATCAGATCGGTCTCGAGCGACGTGCCATCCGCGAACTTCATCTGATGACCGCCCGTGTCGCCGGCAACGATCTCGCTCGTGTTCTTGCCCGTGTGGACGTGCACGCCAAGCGCTTCGATCTTCCGCCGCAACACGCGCGCACCGCCCTCGTCCAGCTGCACCGCCATGAGTCGCGGTGCGAACTCCACGACATGCGTTTCCAGGCCGAGATCCTGCAGTGCCTTGGCCGC
>DATELY010000041.1:0-9672 GCA_035276085.1 Steroidobacteraceae bacterium
TGGCGCAGGGGAAGGGACGCAACTTACAGTGCAGAATCAGTTGTTACAGTCCACTAGTCCTTTCGTGCCTTTGCGCCCGCCGTTCATGCTGAGCTGGTCCACTCTTCGGCGACCAAGAGCCCCTTCGACCCTTCGGCAAGCTCAGGGCTCGGGGCGAACGGACACACGTAGCTATTTCCTGCGCCAGGTCGTTCCCTGCGGGCCGTCTTCCAACACGACATCCTTGGCCAAGAGCTCGTCGCGGATGCGATCGGACTCTTTGAAGTTCTTGTCCTTACGTGCCTGAGCACGTGCGCGTATCTGCTCTTCGATCTGCGCATCGTTCAAGTCCGAATCGCTTGCGCTCTTGCCAGCCCGCAGAAACACTTCGGGATCGCGCTTCAACAATCCCAGCACATTGCCAAGCTGGCACAGTTCGCCCGCAAGCCGTGCCGCCGCGGTGGCATCGCCTTGCGCCTTCACCTTGTTCAGTTCGTTCGCGAGCATTTGCAGTGCGGCCAACGCCTCGGGCGTGTTGAAGTCATCATCCATCGCGCGCTCGAATGCGGCACTCGCCTCGCCTCGTTCGACGCGATCCGCCGCCTTGACTTCACGCAAGGCGTTGTACAAGCGCGTGAGCGCCGCATCGGCCTGGTCCAGGTGCGCATCGGAGAAGTTGATGGGCCCGCGATAGTGGCTGGCCATCAGGAAATAGCGCAGCACTTCCGGATCGCGCACGCGGCCCGAATCGAGGATGTCGCGGATCGTGAAGAAGTTGCCGAGCGACTTCGACATCTTTTCGTTGTCGACATTCACGAAGCCGTTGTGCATCCAGAGGCGCGCGAAACCTTTGCCCGTTGCGGCGCACGATTGCGCGATCTCATTTTCGTGGTGAGGAAATTTCAGATCCATGCCGCCGGCGTGGATGTCGAACTCGTCCCCCAACAACGACAGCGACATCGCCGAACACTCGATATGCCAACCGGGGCGGCCCTCGCCCCACGGCGAGGACCAATGCGGCTCGCCCGGCTTGGCATGCTTCCACAGCACGAAATCGAGCGGATCGCGCTTCGCACGATCGACTTCGACACGTGCACCGGCCCGCAGATCGCTCAGGCGTTTGCCCGAGAGTTTCCCGTACGGCTCGAATGACGTGACGGAGTACATGACATCGCCGTCGCTCGCGACATACGCATGGCCGCGAGCGATCAGTGCCTGCGTGATGCGGATGATCGCGTCGATATAGCTCGTCGCTCGTGGCTCATGATCGGGAGGCAACACATCGATCCGCGCGTAATCCTCGTGCATCGCCTGCGTGAAGCGCGCCGTCAGCGCCTCGAACGGTTCTCCATTCTGGCGCGCTCGATCGATGATCTTGTCGTCGATGTCGGTGATGTTGCGAACGAAGACGACCGTGTAGCCGCGATGCACGAGATAGCGGCGCACGACATCGAAGGCGACCTTCGAGCGCGCATGTCCGATGTGGCAGAAGTCGTACACGGTATCCCCGCAGAGATACATGCGCACGACACCGGGCTCGATGGGCTCGAGCTCCTCTTTGCGACCGGTGAGCGAATTGAAAATGAGCATCAAGTGTTTACCAACGCCCGCGCCTGTTCGAGCCGGTTGAGGATTTTCTCCGGGCCGAGCAGCGCGGCGATGGGACCTAACTCGGGACCGTGCGTAACGCCGGTGAGCGCGGCACGCAACGGCATGTAGAGCGAGGGTCCCTTGCGCGATGTGCGCTCGCCCAACGTCTTCACCTGCTGTTTGAAGTCGCCGCCCGCGGCGAACACACTCGCGGCCGTGGCGAAGAAACTCTCGCCGGCCGTGCGAATGGAGGCCAACGCGGGCTCCTCATGCCGCAGCGTTTCACCGTAGACCACATCCATCCACAACTGCACGTCCTTCGGGAACAGTACGTTGTGGCGCACGGCCTGCACGAACACGTGCCGCGTCGGCTCGTCCATATCGGCAGGCAGATTCTCGGCCAACCACGCTTCGATGCGCTCGAGCGGCAAGCGCGCCACGGCTTCTTTCTGCCAGTGCAACAGCTGCGCCTCATCGAACTTCGCCGCGGCACGACCGAGGCGGTTGAGGTCGAACTCGCGCACGATGTCGGTGTCTTCCAACCAGCCATCGCTCACACACGCGTGACCGAGGCGCACGAGGTGATTGCGAATCGCCTCGGGGAAGAAGCCGCGTTTGCGTAAGTCCTGCAAACTGAGCGCACCGTGACGCTTCGATAGCGGCGAACCATCCATGCCCAGCAACAGCGCGACATGCGCGTAGCGCGGATGCGGCAGTTGCAATGCGTCGAGCACGAGCAGCTGGCGCGGTGTATTGGTCAGGTGATCGTCGCCACGCAGCACGAGACTCACGCCCATGAGCGCGTCGTCGATGGCATTTGAAAAGAAGAACGCCGTGCTGCCGTCCGTGCGACGAATGATGAAGTCGCCGATGTCATCGGTGTTGAAGCGCTGCTTCCCGTGCACGACGTCGACGAACTCCACAGTGCGACCTGCGGGAACCTTGAACCGCAACGCCGCACGTTGTCCGCTCACCGATTTCTCCGCGCGCTGCTCCTCGGTGAGGTTGCGGCACGTACCCGGATAGCGAGGCGGCTGACCGCGCGCGAGCTGACGCTTGCGCGTCATGTTCAGATCCGCGGGTGTGCAGAAGCACGGATAGGTCAGACCCAGCGCATCCAGTTTCGCGAGCCACTCTTCATAGATCGCACGTCGATGCCTCTGCCGGTAACTCGACTGCGGGCCACCCACGTCGGGACCTTCGTCCCAGTCGAGCCCGAGCCACCGCAGATCGCTCATCTGACTGCGCATATAACCTTCGTCGCTGCGCGCCTCGTCCGTGTCTTCGATGCGGAGAATGAAACGGCCGCCGGAGCGACGCGCAGCGAGATAGTTCAGAAATGCCGTGCGCGCATTTCCCAAATGCAAATGCCCCGATGGACTCGGAGCGAAGCGAGACACCACTACATCAGAGGCCATGAACCGTCCCTAGCGTCGAAGTGCAGCTAATCGCGAATGGGGAGTGGAAGAAAAACACATATCACTTGCCCGCCGTCAGTGCTTCTCAGCCGCGCGGTCTGAATCGGCGCTGCTCGGTGCCGTGCCGCCGTCGCGAAAGGCATCGAGAATGAGACACCCCGCCCCGATGCTGATGGCACTGTCCGCCACGTTGAAGGCAGGGAAGTACCACCCCTGCCAATGGAAATGAATGAAGTCGATGACGTGCCCGAGCCAGACGCGATCGATCACGTTGCCCAACGCGCCGCCCAGCACCAGCGCCAAGCCGAGCGCGAGCAGCGTGTGCTCGGGCGTGCGCACGCGGCGCAGCCAGATCATGAGCACGACGCTGACACCCAGCGCCAGCGCGATGAAGAACCAGCGCTGCCAGCCGGATGCGCCCGCCAGCATGCTGAACGCCGCACCGGTGTTGTGTAAGCGCGTGAGCTCCAGAATCGGCAACAACTCGATGCGATCGTAGAGCTCCATGGAGCTGCCGACGATGGCCTTGGTTGCCTGATCCAGGAGGATGACGAAGGCCGACAGCCACAACCAGTTGCTGCCGCCGCGCGTCGGCGTAAACCAAACCTTTGGCGTGGTATTGGCGCTCATGGTGTTGTCATGCGTACCGTCGCGGCTCGCCAGGACCTTCGATGTTGGTCACGCAGCGGCCGCAGATCTCCGGATGCTCAGGATGAGAGCCGACATCCGGCCGCTTGTGCCAGCAGCGCACACATTTCTTGTTCGAGCTTGCCTTCACGACGATCCAACCCGGCGGCTCGGCGCTGTCATCGATCGGCGCAGCATCCGCAGGCCGCGCGGAAGCGGGGTGCACGCGCGCATCCGAAGTAATGAAGACGAAGCGCAATTCCTCGCCCAACGGCAACAACAGCTGTTGGAGAGCGGGCGTGCAATACAGATCGACCTCGGCATCCAGCGGCGCACCGATCGCGCCGCCCGCACGTAACTTCTCCAGCTCGCGCGCGACACCGCTACGCACGTCCAGGATTCGCTCCCAATCGATCTCGGGCCGCTCGCCCGCCCCTTCCGGCAACTGCACCCACGTCGTGAGAAACACCGACGCTGGCCGGGTGCCTTTCAGATAGCGCCAGATCTCTTCCGCGGTGAACGACAGGATGGGCGCAATCCAGCGCACGAGCGCTTCCACGATCCACGCTGTCGCGGTCTGCGCGGAACGGCGCGCACGACTCGTCGTCTGCATCGTGTAGAGCCGGTCCTTCAACACGTCCAGATAGAAGCCGCCGAGCTCGACACTGCAGAAGTTGTGCACCTTCTGATAGATCACGTGGAATTCGTATTTGCGATAGGCCGCAATGATTTCTTCCTGCAGCTGCTGCGTGCGCCACACGACCCAGCGGTCGAGCGCCACCATCTCGGACAACGGCACACTGTCGCGGTCCGGATCGAAGCCGGCAAGATTGCCGAGCAGGAAGCGGGCGGTGTTGCGAATGCGGCGGTACGAATCGGAGATGCGTTTCAGGATCTCCTTCGACAGGCTCATTTCGTTCGCGTAATCGGTGGCCGCGATCCACAGCCGCAGCACATCGGCGCCCAGCGTATTGAAGATCTCCTGCGGCTCGATGCCGTTGCCCAACGACTTCGACATCTTGCGGCCGTGCTCATCGACCGTGAATCCGTGGGTGAGCACCGCTCGATACGGTGCGCGGTCGTACATCGCAACCGATGTCAGCAGCGAGCTGTGGAACCAGCCGCGATGCTGATCGGAACCTTCGAGGTACAGATCGGCGGGCGACGTGACTTCCGGCCGAATCTTCGCGACGCAATGGTGCAACACGCCCGAGTCGAACCAGACATCCATGATGTCGGTGACCTTCTCGTAGTTCGCTGCATCGCCGCCGAGGATTTCTGCGGGATCGAGATCGAACCACGCATCGATGCCCTTCTCTTCGATCAAGTCCGCCACTTGCGCCAGCAACTCCACCGAGCGCGGATGCGGCTGCGAGGTTTCGCGATGAATGAACAGCGCAATCGGCACGCCCCAAGAGCGCTGGCGTGAGATACACCAATCCGGGCGCGTCGCGATCATGTTGCCGATGCGGCTCTCGCCCCACGACGGAATCCACTGCGTCTGCGCGATTTCGCGCAGGGAGCCTTGCCGCAGGTCCGCCTGCTCCATGCTGATGAACCACTGCGCCGTCGCGCGGAAGATCACCGGTGTCTTGTGACGCCAGCAATGCGGATAGCTGTGAACCAGGGTCTCTGCATGCAACAGCGTGCCGCGCTCTTCGAGCACCTTGATCACTTCGGGATTCGCATCGAACACGCGCTGCCCTTCGAACAACGGCGTGCCCGTCACGAAGCGGCCGTCGCTGCCGACTGGGTTGTCGACGGGCAGGCGATACTTCAATCCCACGGCGAAGTCTTCCTGACCGTGACCCGGTGCGGTGTGGACGGCGCCCGTACCGGTATCCAACGTGACGTGATCGCCGAGAATCACGGGCACGACGCGATCATAGAAAGGATGCTTGAGCTCCAGCCCTTCCAATGCGCTGCCCTTGGCAACGGCAAGCTGCTGGGTCTCCCCCAGTTTCGCCCGGGCGATGACCGCAGGAGCCAGCTCTGCCGCGAGGATCAGGGCTTCGTTGCCGGCCTGGAGCAGGACGTATTCCAGTTCGGCATTCACGGCGACGGCCTGGTTCGCGGGCAACGTCCAGGGGGTCGTCGTCCAGATCACGATGCTCGCAGGCAGCGCGAGGGGTTGCTTCAGCTGAAAGCGCCGCGCCAACTCGCCCCCATCCAGCACGGCAAAGCGAACGTCGATCGCCGGCGAGGTGCGCTGCTCGTACTCGACTTCGGCCTCTGCCAGCGCCGAGCGGCAATCCAGGCACCAATGCACGGGCTTCGAGCCCTTGTACACGTGACCGTTGCGCAGGATGGTTGCGAACGCTCGCACCTGCTCGGCTTCGTAGGCCGGCAGCATGGTCATGAAGGAGCGATCCCAATCGCCCATCACGCCGAGGCGCTTGAAGTCCTTCTTCTGCTGCTCGACCTGCGCTTGCGCGTACTCGCGGCACGCTTGTCTGAAGGCGCGCGGCTCCAGTCGCTTGATGTCGCGACCGCGCTTCTTCTCGATCTGGTGCTCGATCGGCAGACCGTGGCAATCCCATCCGGGCACGTAAGGCGCGTCATAGCCATCGACCGTGCGCGACTTCACCACGATGTCCTTCAAGACCTTGTTGATCGCATGGCCCAGATGGATGGCACCGTTCGCGTACGGCGGGCCGTCGGCCAGGATGAACGTAGGCCGCCCCTTCGCCGTTGCCCGCAGCTGCGCGTAAATGCCCTGCTCGTCCCACCACTGGAGCATCTGCGGCTCACGGCGCGCGAGATCCGCCTTCATCGGAAACTCAGTGCTGGGAAGGTTGATGGTGCTCTTGTAGTCGGGCATGTCAGGGGCTATGGGAAAACGCTGATGGCGCGGACCGGCGCGCGGGGCCGGTATTTCTAACACGCGCTGCCCATCCGAGCGAGCGCGAGTGACGCCTCACGGCGCGTGCGGTGCGGCTGCCGTCAGCACCTTGCGCGCCTGCTGCTCGTCCAGATGCATCTGTTCCACCAGCGCATCGAGCGACGGAAACCATTCCTCCGCTCGTAACCGGGCGATGAAATCGACCTGCAGATGCGCGCCGTAGAGGTCGCCCGCGAAGTCCAGCACGTGAGCCTCGATCAGAATCTGCTCGCCGTCGACGACGGGCCGCGTACCCACGTTCACGACGGCGGGATGGTCGCGCAGACCGCCCCCTTGCACCCGCGCTGCAAACACCCCGCTCACGGGCACGCGTAGACGCTTCGGCAAGATGTTCGCGGTGGGAAATCCTAATTTGCGTCCCAGCTTCTCGCCGTGAATCACTTGCCCGCTCATGGAGTACGGTCGACCCAACAGCTCGTGTGCTCGCGACAGATCGCCGCCGGCCAACGCCGCCCGCACGAGCGTGCTGCTGATGCGCTCGCCGGTGTCGGTGACGGGCCGGAGTTCTTCGACCGTGAATCCCGCTTTCATGCCGGTGGTGCGCAGCAATTCGATCGTGCCGCTGCGGTCGCGGCCGAAGTGGAAGTCGTGCCCGATCAATACATGCCTGGCGCCCAATCCACGCGCGAGCACGGCATCGATGAAGCGGGGCGCATCCATGTCGCGTATCTCGCGATTGAAGCGCAAACAGAGGAACCGCTCTGCGCCATACCGCGCCAGCGCTTCGAAGCGCTCACGAAAGCGCGTCAAGCGCGCGGGTGCATGCTCCGGATAGAAGTACTCGCGCGGCAGCGGCTCGAATGAGATGACCGTGCCCGGCACGCCGTGTTCGCGGGCTCGCGTGGCCAGCAACCGCAGAATCTCCTGGTGGCCGCGGTGCACGCCATCGAAGTTGCCGATCGTGACGACGCAGCCGCGATGATCGGCACGCAGATTGTGGAGACCGCGAATGAGCTGCATCGCTCGACCGGCAAATCCGTTGAAGTGAGTGCGGGCGGATTATAGGGGAGCAATGCAGGCAGGTTGGCTCAATGCAACTTGAGTTGTGCGGGCCGAACGCCCAGCGCGAGCAGGACGAGTGCGTAGGCCGCTGCACCCCCGCCGACGGAGATGCCGAGGCGGTAAACCCTTTCCCAAGTGCCTGCATGGAGCCAGTCCGCCAGCGGACCGTGGGTCCAATACAGAAAGGCCACCATCGCCGCGGTCGCGCCGCCGACCTGGCCGAACAATCGCGCCCATCCCGGACCGTGCTTCAGCACGCCGGCTCGACACAGCCCTGTGTAGAGCAGCGCGGCATTGAGCAACGCGCCGATCGCATTGTTGATGGCCAGCAGCGTGTGCATGCCGGGGCGGTGCAGCCACCCCAGATAGGCCAGGACGACCACCGTCACGAGGTTCAAGGCCATGTTGACCCCCAGGGCCAGCATGGCGATGCGCACGGGGCCCTTGGTGTCCTGGCGTGCGAAATATCCTGGGGCGAGCACTTTGATGTAGCTCCACCCCAGCAGCGCAAAGGAATAGGCCATGAGCGCCCACTGCGTCATGTAGACGTCGCTGTCCTTGAATTCATGACCATCGTGAAACATCACGACCGTCAGCGGCCCCGCGAGCACGAACAAGGCGACCGAGGCGGGGATCACGACCATCAACACGAGCCGCAGCGCCCACTCCATCATGGCGGTGAAGCGCTCGGGCGACGCTTGCGCGTGGTGCGCAGAGAGCGACGGCAGAATGACCGTGCTCAACGCGATCGCGAACACACCCAGCGGGAACTCCACGAGACGATCGGCGCAGTAGAGCCACGCATAACTGCCGGTGGCGAGAAAGGACGCCACGATCGAGTTCAGCGTCACGGCGAGCTGCCCCATCGACGAGCCGATGATGGCCGGCCCCATGAGCCCCATGATTCGCCGCACGCCTTCATGCTTGCGGCGCACGCGCGGCCAGCTCAACAGCTTCAGCCGTTTGAGCGTCGGCAGGTGAATCACGAGCTGGAGAATGCCGCCGACGAAAACGCCGATCGCGAGCACCACCGCCGGATTGTCGAAATGCGGCGAAATCCAGGCCGCAAACACGATCAGCACGACGTTCAGAAGCACTGACGCAAAGGCGGGAATCGCGAAGCGGTCGTAGCTATTGAGAACACCGCCGGCGAGCGCGGTGAGTGAGATGAACAAGAGATACGGGAACGTCCAGCGCAACACTTCCACTGTGAGATCGAAACGTCCCGTGTCCGCGCGCAATCCCATGCCGGGCGCAAAGATCCACACGATGACCGGTGCGATCAGCACACCCAGGATCGACAGGACCGCCAGGAAGGCCCCCAGCGTGCCCGCGACGCTGCCGACCAGCTCACGCACTTCGTCATGCGATTTTTGTGCGCGGTATTCCGAGGCCACCGGCACGAACGCCTGCGAAAACGCACCTTCGGCAAACAAGCGCCGCAGGTAATTCGGAATCTGATACGCGACCAGAAAGGCATCGAGCACGCCCGTGCTCGTCGGAAACATGCGCGTGAACACCATGTCCCGCACCAGCCCCGTGATGCGCGACAAGAACGTGGTCACTCCGACGACGGCAGTGCTACGGAAGAACGCGCGATTCATGCGCGCAACGTCGCGGCCAGCGACACAGAGACGGGTAAGTACATGGGGCGCGCATGTTACGGGCGTGCGCCGGCCAAGTGTGAGGCATTGGAAGCGGGCCTGAGGCTTGAGACCTGGGGCTTGGGGTTTGGAATTCGGCGCATCATGCGCAGGCCCCACGCCTCAGGTCTCAGGCCCGAACCATCCGCTTGCCATGCACGCCCCTCGTGGGCAGAATGCGCCGCTCTTTTTCCGGAGTCCGTAACGCCGTGGCGAATATCAAGTCAGCCGAGAAGCGAGCCCGCCAGACCCTCAAGCGGCGCGCCCACAACGTGGCCGCACGTTCCCGGCTGCGCACCGCCATCAAGCGCGTGGTCGCCGCCACCGAATCCGGCACCCGGGAAGAGGCCGTCGCCAGCCTGAAGGCTGCCGTGCCGGTCATCGACTCCATGGTGAACAAGGGCATCATTCACCGTAACAAGGCTGCGCGGCATAAGAGCCAGCTGAACGCGGCGGTGAAGGGGATGAGCTCCGCGGGTTGATCGGCTGGGCTGTTTGGATTGTGTGAAAG
>DATELY010000042.1:0-16644 GCA_035276085.1 Steroidobacteraceae bacterium
GCACGGAAGAAAGCGTCGTAGCGCGTTGCCCCCACAGACGGAGTCCAACTCACGCTGTATACGCTCAAAGGTCCCTGGCCGTTGATGTTGCCACAACCCCACGGCGCACCAGTCAGATTGGCGGGCGGCGGTGGAGCGCCGAGCTGGCAGGAGGAGTGTCAGGTTTGCACATTTGCATTCTCAGACCGGCTGTTCAGGACGTGCGCCTCGCACTACGCGATGGGTGGTGCCGGGCGACAGGTTCGTACACCGATCTATGCGCACCGGTCATGTGACGCATGAGTTCGGGTGGTTGCAATCGAAACCTGTAAACCCAACGGCCCCGCGCGCTTACACGACGTTGAATATGCAACTATGCAAACCTGACACCGACGGTCCGGATCGCCAGTACACCTGCCAGCGCGCCGGCAAACTGAGCTGCGATGAAACCTGGAATGTCAGACGGCACAATCCCCGCGAAAGTGTCAGTCAACGAGCGACCAATTGTGATGGCGGGATTCGCAAAGGATGTTGAGGCAGTGAACCAGTATGCTGCACCGATCCATGCTGGTACCCGCCACGCAGCCTCCTTAGCAGCGCCGCAAGACGAGACAACCGCGATCAACCCGGCCGTGGCGATCATCTCCGACAGGAACTGTCCGAATCCATTCCTGGCGTGAGTTGCCACCTGGATCAGTGGCAACTCAAACATCGCATGCGCCAGCACGGCGCCCAGACAGCACCCGATCGATTGGGCAATCACGTATGACACGGTCGCTCGCAGAGAAAGGGTTCCTCGTAGAAACGCGACGAGCGATACAGCCGGATTGAAATGTGCTCCGCTGACCGGTGCGATCACAACGATGAGTACCGCCAACGCCGAGGCCGTCGCCAATGTGTTTGCAAGGAGCGCAACAGCGCCATCGCCCGTGAGCCGCTGCGCCATGATCCCTGAGCCGATCACCGCCGCCGCGAGCAGCATCGAGCCCAGAGTTTCGCCGAGTACTGCTCGATGCATCGGAGGGTCCTATGACTTACCTGGTTCCCCGATGCTCCGGACAACCTGCTGACGCGTCAGGCCATCAAGAGACTCTACGGGAAGGCTCACCAACAGCTGTATCCGCGCTTCCAATTCAGTAAGCGCTTTTTGAAAAGCCGCTCGCTTCTCCGCATCGCCTTCTACGGCCGCTGGGTCAGCGACGCCCCAGTGCGCAGTCACCGGTTTGCCCGGCCAGATCGGACAGATTTCGCCGGCAGCGTTGTCGCAAACCGTGATGACGAAGTCCATCGATGGCGCATCCTTGCCACTGAACTCGTCCCAGCTCTTGCTCCGCAGGCCCTCGGTCGGCAGGTCCAACGACTGCAGAAGGTGGATGGCGAGCGGATGCACCTGGCCCTTCGGAAAACTCCCCGCACTGAAGCCGCGGAACCGACCACGCCCCCAGTGATTGAGGAGTGATTCGGCCAGAATGCTGCGTGCGGAGTTGCCCGTGCAGAGGAAGAGGACGTTGTGCGGACGATCGGACATGGCTCAGAGCTCAAGTAGGCTCGCAGCACGGTTTGCCTTGATTCAGCCTGGCCGGCGCCGCGCCATAGGTTGTGCTTTCACCCGTGGTGAGAAACGTCTCCCACTGAATTCCTTGCGGATCTTCGATCCAGCTCTTCTCGCTCTGCGCGTAGCAACAAAACGCTTCATGACGCATACCTCCAGTCAAAACGCTCACCGCTAAGCAGCTTTTCTTCGCTTCCCCGTCTTCGCTTTCGCTCCAGGTTTGCGCGCAGTGGCACACGAACCGCCGCTGGCAGCGCAGCAGTTCTCTGTCAGATAGCCGACCAGGTCGTTCATGGCGTCGAAATCGACGCTGTAGATCAGACTGCGGCTCTCGCGCCGCTGCACGATCAGCCCAGCGCGATGCAGATTCTGCAGATGGAACGTCAGCGACGATGGCGCCAAGCCAACCGCATCACCGATCGCACCAGCGGATAACCCATCGGGTCCCTGTTCAACCAGAAGGCGATAGATGCCCAGACGATAGTCGTGAGCAAGGGCACCCAGAGCCTCAACAGCGTGCTTGGTATCCATGGGTGTACGATATTACGAGAATCATCGTAACGTCAATCTTCGGCAGGTGCGAGGCGGATGTGCATGAACTATCTGCAACGTTCTGGGGTACCGCTGTGCAAGCGCATTGCGGAATCGTTACGCAGCGACAAATATGCGCAGCATGAAGGTCGAAGGACGAATGCGTCGGCGGACCCCCGCTGCGAACCGGGCGGATGCTCGGAAGCGGGCCGCGCCCGTCAACCTGCAACGCTCTCCCTGCGATACCGGCGTCATTCTCGGAACCGCCACTTGCGATGCCGCACGCTTGCTTACGCCCGTGCGCAAGCGTCTCGTGCTCGCAGCCACGGTCCTTGGCTCCAGCCTTGCTTTCATAGACAGCTCGGTGGTCAACATTGCCATGCCCGCGATCCAGGCGGACTTGGGAGTCGGTACCGCGCAAATCCAATGGGTGGTGAACGCGTATCTGCTGTTGCTCGGGTCGCTGGTTCTGGTCGGCGGCGCGATGGGCGATCGTTACGGTCGCCGGCGGATGTTCGTCGCGGGCATCGTCATTTTTACACTAGCTTCGGTGCTGTGCGGGTTCGCACCCCGAAGCGGATTTCTGATCGCTGCGCGGGCTTTGCAGGGACTCGGCGCGGCCATGCTGATGCCGAACAGCCTCGCGATCCTCGGATCGACCTTCGACGACGATGAACGAGGCGCCGCCATCGGCGCTTGGGCCGGCTTCGGTGCGCTGACGGCGGCAACCGGCCCGGTCTTCGGCGGATGGCTCGTCGATGCGATCTCCTGGCGTGCGATCTTCTTTCTCAACGTTCCGTTCGCGGCACTCGCGATGTGGCTGACGTTTGCCGCGGTGCCCGAAAGTAGGGACAGCGCAGCGAAGGGAATCGATTGGCGTGGTGCGTTACTCGTCGCCACCTGCCTCGGTGCACTGAGCTTCGGACTTACGCAGGCGTCCGAACGCGGCCTCTCCGACGCGATCGTCATGCGCGCACTCGTCGCCGGCGTCGTCCTGTTCATCGCGTTCGTCATCGCGGAGAGGCGCACGCGATATCCGATGATGCCGCTTGAGCTGTTTCGTTCGGTGAGTTTCTCGGGTGCCAACCTGCTTACGCTGCTGCTTTACTTTGCGATGGGCGGTGCTTTCTTCTTTTTGCCGTTCGAGCTGATCCGCCTGCACGGTTACTCGGCTACCGAAGCGGGCGCTGCGCTGCTGCCTTTCTCACTCGTTCTGGGCACATTGTCCCGTGCAGCAGGAAGATTGGCCGACCGGGTGGGGCCGCGCATACCACTGACGTATGGTCCGCTGATCGCAGCAGTTGGATTCGCGGCACTCGCGCTGCCTGAGCCCGGACAGTCCTACTGGAGCGGCGTCGGACCGGCGATTGTCATCGTGGGAATGGGCATGACGCTGGCAGTCGCACCGCTGACTTCGACAGTGATGAGCGCCGCGCCACCGGCTCATGCAGGATTGGCATCGGGCATCAACAACGCTGTGGCCCGCGTCGCTGGACTGCTCGCGATCGGTGTCATGACGCTGGTGTTCGCACAGAAATTTGCCACGACGAGCGGCCTCGAATCGATAGGGCAAGCACAAGCGACTCTGGTCCGGGCGCTGTCGGGTCAAGAGAATGTTGCATCGGATCTGCGCAACGCATTTCACGCTGCCTTTCAAACGGTCATGCTCGTTGCCGCGGCGTGTGCAGCTACAGGTGGGATCGTTGCCGCCTTAACCATTCGCGGAGCGGCAACGCGCGAACGGTGAAGCGTATCGAAGCGGTCAGTTCATCGCTCGCAAGTGTTCGGCATTTGCCTTTCTTGCCTCCGCTTTTCGGCAAGTTGCTTGCGACAACGAGCGGACATCGAGTCCTCCCAAAGTCGACCGTTTTCAACGCCGAGACGGAATTCCAACCTAACGCTCACGCTCCTCAGGACACGCGTTGCTCACTTCAAGGGATCCCGCTTTCCCGGCCCGGTACTGTTCCCTGCCGAGAGTCGCTGACTCGCCTTCTTGCGCGCCTCGGGGCCTCGTCATTCCGATGCGAGCAGCGATCTCGCTCCACAGTGCGGAGTACATCTGACCCTCGACGCTCCTGGGCGCATAGGCAGGCAGCGGCGCTCGACGCAGACTCATGCGTTCGATCTCGCTCGCGTACTTGATCTCGGTGGCGAGGATGGACGGAAACTGCGCACGCGTGCTCTCGATCATCGCGTGATGCAGCGACTTGCGCCGATCCACCATCGAGAAGAACGGCATGACGACGATGTCGGACCATCCCTCATTGCCGATGAACTCATTGAGCTGCGCCAGCATGCGCACCGAAAGCGGAGTGGGCAGCATGGGAACGATCACGGCATCTGCAGCGCGCAGCACGTTTTCCGACAGCAGCGACATGCCGGGCGGGCAATCCAGGAACAGAGCTTCATACTTCTCCCGCAGCGATGCGCTCATCATCAGCAGCCGCTCCGTCGGCCGCTTCCTGTTGCTCAGGTGAACATCGAAGTTGCGATAAGAGAAATGCGCCGGAATGAGATCGAGCCCGTCGTATCCTGTTTGCACGAGCAACTCAGGAAGCTCGCGCTTGCCGGCTACCAGCTTCTTTGCCGACGCACCTTCACCCGCTTCACACCGCAACGCGTACGTAGCCGCACCTTGCGGATCCAGATCCCACAATACCGACGTATACCCGCTGGCAGCGCACAGGAACGCAAGATTGACGGCGGAGGTGGTCTTGCCCACGCCTCCCTTGATATTGGTGACGGCGATGATCTTCATTCCAAGCGGAAGGATGCGCCATCAGGGGGTGGGTGCGCATCAGGCGCAGCGATGTCGGCTCGCTTGACACGTGTATCGCTTCGAGCGCCACGCCGCTACTGCTCGGGCCGCCTGTACAGGAACTCGCGCACGCATTGGTCCGGCGGCCGTGCAGGAGTGTCGATCCGGATGTGGGGCAACGATAGCGTGCGCCGCACTTCCCGAGAGTCGCAGAGCAGCCAGGAGCAGACGTCGAAATGCAACTATGCAAACCTGACACGCTGGGGAGACATGATGATCTTCATTCCAGGCGGAAGGATGCGCCATCAGGGGGTGGGTGCGCATCAGGCGCAGTGATGTCGGCTCGCTTTACACGTGCCTCGCAACGAGCGCCACGCCGCTATTGCTCGGGCCGTCTGTACAGGAACTCGCGCACGCATTGGTCCGCGGCCGTGCAGGAGTGTCGATCCGGATGTGGGGCAACGATAGCGTGCGCCGCACTTCCCGAGAGTCGCAGAGCAGCCAGGAGCAGACGTCGAAATGCAACTATGCAAACCTGACACGCTGGGGAGACACCAGCTCGGTGGAGCAGCTCATGCGGGCAGGGTGTTCGACCAGGTTGATGTAGAGCGCTGCGCCTGCGAATACCGGGTGGCGAAGACTGCGATGAAGGTTGTTGTTGCGAGCATGTGTCAGCACCAGTCAAGGTGTTGGCCCCGGTGGGCTGGGAACGCTGCTCGGGCTTCGGTTGTGTCTGGCTATTTCTTTTGCCGCGGTTTAGGTGCTGGCCGCGCTGGAGCTCGAATTTCTCTTCGCTCTATCATGCCGCGAATTTCAATCAGATCACGCTGAATAGGTACCGCCCACTTCTGCAGGATCGCTGGGATGTCACGCCCCTGCCGGATTACGGCCACAATGGCAATGAGTCGAGGCGCAAGAGGCTCGAACACGAGGTAGTGCTCACGAACCGGATAGAGAAGAAGCGCAGTACCACCGGCGAGCTCATGCCGGTCGCGGAAGGAAGCATGGTTTTCTGCAACGTACTCCGCGCCGTTGTGCAGATCCGTGAAGTAGCGGTTCGTCAGCTCCTTGCCCCACCGGGCACGCGACCAGGCTCGCGCTTCGCGTAGATCGGCCACTGCGCGGGTGGTCAGAACATAAGACCTCCGACGCACCCTGTCTCAGTCTCCGTCCTTGAAGTCCAGGATCGATTTGTTGGAAAACCTGCCATGCCGCAGGTCTGCCAACCCCTCGAGGATGTTCACGGCGACGGCTCGATCCTGCATGTCTTGCCGAATCAGGTCACGGATGTATTCGCTTGGTGTCGCGTACACGTCCTTGTCGCTGGCGCGCTCATCTACATACTTTCGCAGCGCATCGGTCAGCTGCACATTGAGAGTGCTGCTCAAGGTCGGGCTCCTGTCATATCGAGATCAGGTCGGGAAGTAGTAGGCCAGACTGGCAATAGATGTCAATAGATGCCATAGATCCAAAGCGAACCTCGGCTTCATTTCTGGGCTCGCTTATGCGATGCGTACGACCTCACCGCAGCCCATGTTCAACGACCACCGCTCATCGATTGCAGTCCTTGTCAAAATGCAGCGCAAAGCCCGCAAGGGTCCACCATGACCGATCACTGCGATCCGTCGCACACGCGTGATCTGATGTAACCGCTCAGCTAGTGCCTGCACTCGTACCCACAGCTCACTCTCCGTCTCGCCGGCAGGCGGAGCGCGATTCCAGGGATCCTCTGCCCAAGGATCACTCTCCGACCGCGAAATCTCGTCCCAGCGCAGGCCTTCCCAAGCGCCAAAGTCGAGCTCTTGCAGCTCAGGCATTACATGAAGCTCGCAGCGATCCCGCGACGCAAGTGCGTTTGCCAATTGCAAACAGCGCTGCGCAGGACTCGAGAACACGATGTCCACGTGCGGGGTTTGATCCAGCGTGTGAGCGATATCGTCCGCGGCACTGTGCGCCAGCGGTACATCGAGCCTGCCATAACACGTACCGCTCGCAACCGCGCAGCGTGTGTGCCGGATCAGAACGAATTCCATGCGCACAGCACCGCGAGATAGAACGCGGCTTCCGTGAGTTGCTGTGCCGCGCCCAAGGTATCGCCGGTGTAGCCGCCGAGTCGGCGTGCGTACCAGTTCGCGAGATAACCGACGACGACCAGCACCGTGATCAGGCCGGCGATCGCATGCACGCCGCAAAGGGCGAGCGGGGCTAGGCCGAACAGGCTGGCGATCAAAACGTCGGTACGCGCGATGCGTTCGACGACCGGTTTCGCACGCGTTGAGTCATCGATGCGCACATAGGGCAGTCGCCACGCGATCAGCACACCGCACCATCGCGAGACTGAATGTCCCGCAATCAAGGCCACCATCGCGCTTGTCGTTGGCATCGCAGCGAGTGCGGCTATCTTGGTTCCGATCACCAGGATCAACGCGAGCACGCCGAACGTGCCGACGCGCGAGTCCTTCATGATCTCCAACGTGCGTTCGCGCGTGTAGCCGCCGCCGAAGCCGTCGATCGTGTCGGCGAGTCCGTCTTCGTGGAATGCGCCGGTCAGAGCGATGGTGATCGCGGTGCTCAGGATCATCACGAGGACGGGCGGGAACACCATCGACAGCACCCACACGCTGGCAGCCGCGACGGCACCGACTCCAATGCCCACCGCGGGAAAATATCGCGTTGCGCCGTTCAACTGTGCGCTGCTGTGTCCGACCCAGCGCGGCACGGGCACGCGCGTGAAGTATTGGAGGGCGGTGAGCAGCAGTCGCACTTCTTGCAACACGTGCGAGCTCAGGCGCGATCGGACACGCCTGCGGACTCGAAGCTGGCCATGTCGCTCAACAAGCGAGCGCTGGAATCGATCAATGGCCAGGCGAGCGCTGCGCCCGTGGCTTCGCCGAGGCGCAGATCGAGGTCGAGGAGTGGGGCTGCGTCGAGATGTCGCAACAGCTTGCGATGCGCGTTCTCGGCCGAGCAGTGGCTGAAGATGCAGTGGGACAGCACCGTTTCGTCCAGACGACTGGCGATGAATGCAGCCACGCTGACTGCGAAGCCATCGATGACAGCGAGACACCGATGGCGCGCCGCTTCGAGCACCGCGCCGACCAGCATCGCCAACTCGAAGCCGCCGAATTCGGCGAGTGCGTCCAGCGGCGGCAACGTTGCCGGACAGCGTGACGATGCGGTTTGCAGCAGCATGATCTTGCGCGCGAGTCCCGCATCATCGAGGCCGGTGCCGCGACCGACGCAATCCTTCAGCGGCCACTGCGCGATTCGATGCAGCAACATCGCGGCGGACGAGGTGTTGCCGATACCCATCTCACCGAGCAGCAACGCATTGCTGCCGTCCGCAACGGCGGCTGCAGCGAGGCGTCGCCCGTGTGCGATGGCCGCATCACGCTGTTCCGTTGTCATGGCGGGCTCATGCAGGTAGTTACGAGTACCGGCTCCCAGGCTGCAGTCGATCAAACCCGGTGCCGCTGCCAGCGGACTTGCAACGCCCGCATTGATGACGGCTAATGCGAGGCCAAGCTGGCGGGCCAGCACGTTGATCGCCGCGCCGCCGGACAAGTAGTTGGCGACCATCTGGGCCGTGACTGCGGCAGGGTAGGCGCTGACACCTGCAGCCGCGATGCCGTGATCCGCCGCGAATACCATGATGCGTGGCTGTGTGAAGCGGGGCCGTTCCGACTGCAGGGCGAGGCCGATGCGGATCGCGAGCGTTTCCAGCCGGCCGAGCGAGCCTTGCGGCTTCGTGCGTGTGTCGAGCCGACGCTGTAAATCTGCGTCAGTGATCGTGGACGGAGTGGATTGGAGCAGCACGGGAGTGACTTCAGTGGCGAACGAGCGCGGGCAGACTAACTGAAATGAATCGTGAGCGACATCTGGTGCTCGGCGGAGCACGCTCCGGCAAGACGCGGCACGCGTTGAGTGTGGCCACCACGCTGGCGAGCGCTCGTGGCGCGGACGTCGTGTACGTCGCGACGGCGGAAGCGCTCGATGAGGAGATGCGCGATCGCATCCAGCACCACCGCAATGAGCGTCCTGCGCAGTGGCAAACCCTCGAAGCGCCGCGTCGTCTTGGACGTGCGCTCGCGGATGTTCCCGAGAGCGCGGTCATCATTGTCGATTGCTTGACCCTCTGGCTGTCGAACGCAGTGCTGCAGGACTTCCGCGAAGAGGCACCCACCAGTCCATTGCCCACATGGTCCGACGAACGCCAGGAATTCATGGGTCAGCTTGCTCGAGCACAGCACTCCATCGTGCTCGTCTCGAATGAAGTGGGTGGTGGCATCGTGCCGCTTGCTCCTGTCGCGCGACGCTTCCAAAGCGAGCAGGGATGGTTGAATCAAGCAGTGGCCAGCATCTGCGAGCGGGTCACGCTGGTGGTCGCGGGCATTCCAGTGATCGTGAAGTGATTGCGGGCCTGGGACTTGGGACCTGGGGGTTGGGTTGTACATGATGGGCTGTGTGTTTCCTCAGGTCCCACGTTCTATCCCCTCCCTTGCGATAGCGGGGGAGGGTTAGGGTGGGGCGCTGGAGTCAGCGTCTGTCGCATGATCGAGCACCCCCATCCTGTCCTTCCCCCGCTATCGCAAGGGAAGGGACGCAACTTGCAACGTTCGTGCTACTACTTCACCGGCATCAACACCACCACGAACTTCGCCGACGAGGGTAAGGGTGGCAAACACCTGGTAAGTACTCACCCCCAGACCTTCGATCGCAGTCGACTGTGACTGCCTCTTACCAAAGCCCCCAATGCAGTCGACCGTGGTTTTGGGGCAGACTCATTCCTCCAGCCGCGCAGCGCGGCAAAAGGAGAACAGCGAGTGAGTCAGCCCGTCAGGTTCGAAGTCAGCGACGCGATCGCAACCATCACCATCGACGTCCCCGACCAGCGCAATGCCATCAGCGACCCGGAGGTGCTCGAGTCGCTGCTGGATGCCTTGGTGAAAGCGGATACGCAACGCGGCATTCGTGTGGCCATCCTGACCGGCAATGGGCCGGTGTTCTCATCCGGCGGCAATCTCAAACAGATGGGTGCAACGGGTGGGCTCAACGATCCATTGCCCGCGCGTACGCGAGTCAACTACAGGCAGGGCATTCAGCGTCTGCCGCTGGCATTGGAGCGGATGGAAGTGCCTGTGATCGCTGCAGTGAACGGTCCGGCGATCGGCGCCGGATGCGACCTCACCTGCATGTGCGACATTCGCATTGCCGCCGCCAGCGCACGCTTTGCAGAGAGCTTCGTGAAAGTCGGGCTCGTTCCTGGCGATGGCGGTGCGTGGTTGTTGCCGCGCATCGTCGGGTTCGCGAAAGCGGCCGAGATGGCATTGACGGGCGAGCCCATCGATGCGAACGAGGCACTGAGGTTCGGGTTGGTGAGTCAGGTCGTGGCCGATGACCAGCTCATGCCGACGGCGCGGGCGATCGCACAGAAGATTGCGGACAATCCGCCGCATGCAGTGCGCCTCACACGGCGGCTGTTGCGCGAGGCCTGGGCGAATCGCCTGGATACGGTTCTCGAGTTGTCCGCGGGTTTTCAAGCGCTCGCCCATGCCACCGCAGATCACCGCGAGGCCGTCGATGCGATGCTGACGAAGCGCAAAGGTCGGTTCACTGGCGAGTGAGGAACGTGCCGTGCCGCAGTACGAGGCGCCGGGTGTCTACATCGAACGGAACAACCGGGGATGAAGCGTTCTTCGTGAAATGCGACCGCTCGACCATGACGCAGAACGACATCGACAACGGTCGTCTCATCTGCCTCGTGGGGGTCGCGCCGGTCAGTCCCGCTGAGTTCGTGATCATCCGCATCGGACACTGGACCAAGAGCTGAAGCTGCGGCTTCTACGCAGGCTGCGTGCGACCGGCTTCACTGCCGTCGGTCCGCGACGCGCCAGCCACGTGCCTGTTCGCGGAACCAATGCGTCCCACCCTCGTTTCCACATCGTTGCGTGCGAGATCGCCGTCATGCGCTACTTCAGTCAGCGATTGATCACCGTGTTCTTGTCCGTCGTCTTCGCGCTGGCGAGCGGCGGTCTGCGGGCGCAAGAGCCGGGCATCCCCTCGCCATCGAGTTTCGTCGATGAGCAAACCATCGATCAGTTGGCGGATGCCTACATCGCCATCGAAGAAATCCAAACGCGGGCCAATGCCGAGCTGCAGAACGCCGCGGATCAGCAAGGCGCATACCACGTGATCGAAAGCGCCCAGAACGCGATCATCCGCGCGGTGGAGCGGACGGGTCTCAATCTGCGGGACTTCAACCGACTGTCCGAGCTGGCGGCACTCGATCCGACGTTGAATGCGCGGATCGTGGAGCGGGTGAGGGAGCGGCAGCCGATCTGACGACCATTTCGAATTTCGCTTCTTCGTCTGCAGTAAGCGTCCCTTCCCTTGCGCAGCGGGGGAACGACCGGAGGAAGTGGCGCGCCAGGACAGGATGGGGGCACTCTTCGCGTGCACCGCAAACTCCGCTTGCCCCCACCCTGTCCCTCCGCCGCTTCGCAAGGGAGGGGACGCGTGTCCAGGCGGTGTTGCAACCGACTCGCCCGCTTCTTGCATCCTCACCGAAGTCCAATTGAGTCGCCTCGCTCGCAGCGCTCAAATCGCCCACTGGCGGATGAATGAAGGAGCAGTCATGCCGGGGAATCTGCCGTACCTGCAATCGACCAGCGACACGGTCGTCATCCAGCAGACAACGTTCACGGTGGATGTGCTGGGCCGCTACATCTGCAGTCTGTGGCAGGAGGCGGTGCACTCCGCAGGAGCGCCGTTCGACGCGGTCGTGATCGGTGCGGGCATGTATGGTGCGTACTGCGCGCAGCGGCTGTACCGGCGCGGCAAGCGCGTGCTGCTGTTGGAAGCCGGCAGCTTTCTCGTGTCGGAGCATGTGCAGAACCTGGCACGCATCGGACTGAACGTGCCGTCACCGATCTGGCCGGGTCAGGACTCCGGGCAGGCGCGCGAGCATGTGTGGGGTGTGCCGTGGCGGAGCAATGATCAGTTTCCGGGGCTTGCCTATTGTGTCGGGGGCAAGTCGTTGTACTGGGGCGGATGGTGTCCGCGGATGACGCCGGCGGATCTCGCGCAGTGGCCGGCCGCGGTGACGAACTATCTCAATGCCACGTATCCGTTCGTCGAAGACGATACGGGCGTCACGCAAACGGCCGACTTCATCACGGGTTCGCTGTTCACCGCGCTTACGGCCGCCGTGCAGAACGCTGCGCCGCTGACACCGAACATCGATCCCGCAACCATCGGAGCAGCACCGCTCGCCGTACAAGGCTCGCCGCCTGCGTCGGGACTGTTCAGTTTCGACAAGTTCAGTGCCGGGCCGCTGCTGGTCGACGCGATTCGCGAGGACGCCGAGCGCTCGGGTGCGAACGATGCGGCGCGGCGGCTGTTCCTCGTGCCGCATGCACATGTGACTCAGCTCGAAGTGGATCAGGGGCGAGTCACGGCGTTGCAGGCCAGCGTGAACGGTGTGCAGGAGCGCTTCGTGCTGCCCGCGAATTGCAAAGTGATTCTGGCGCTGAGCGCCATCGAATCGACACGACTGGCGCTGCGTTCATTCCCAACGCCGCTGATGGGTCGCAATCTCATGGTTCACACACGCTCCGACTTCACCGTGCGGATCCGGCGCGCCGTGTTCGGTGCGTTGCCCATTCATCTGCAGACGGCAGCGTTGATCGTGCGAGGCGCAACAGCCAACGGCGTGTTTCATCTGCAGGTCACGGCGGCGGCCAACCAGCAAAGCAATTCAGATGAGCTGCTGTTTCGCATGATTCCGGACATCGATTCGCTGAATCAGATTCTCGCGAATCAGAACAGCGACTGGGTGGCGATCACGTTTCGTGGCATTGCGGAGATCGAGGGCAATCGCACGTCACCCGTGCCGCATGCGGGGAGCTGGATGAACCTGAGTCCGTATGAAAGCGATGAGTTCGGCATCCCGCGTGCGTGGGTGCAGTTGTCGCTCGCGCAGAGTGACTTGCAGTTGTGGCAAAGCATGGATCAGGCCGCCATCGCATTGGCTCAGCGAATGGCCGGTGCGGCCGGCAACATCGAGTATCTGTATGACGGCAACTGGCAATCCGCGCCGCCACCGTTGAACCGTCCCTTTCCAGAATGGCATCGCGGCCTTGGCACCACTTATCACGAGTGCGGCACGCTGTGGATGGGTGACGATCCCGCAACGTCGGTCACCGATGCCACAGGCCGCTTCCATCACATCGGCAATGCGTACGCCTGCGACCAGTCCCTGTTCCCGACATCGGGCTCTGCCAATCCGGTGCTGACGGGACTGACACTGGCGCGGCGTGTCGCCGAGTCGGTGTGAGACCGGAGGGAATCCCGCGGGAAACCGGACGGAATCCCGCGCGACGCATCCTTCATCGGAGGTGATACCCTCGCCGCAACGGGCCGCCGTGATCATGGCGTCCGAGTCGCAACTCTGACGCAAATCTATGGAACTCGACCAGATCGAAACGGTGGCCTTTGGCGGCGTGGTGTTGATGACGGGTTACGGCCTGCGCCGATACGTGCCGATTCTCGCGCGCTACAACCTGCCGGCGCCTGTGTTGGGCGGATTGCTCGTGGCCATCGTGTTGCTGTTCGCGCGCGACGCGGGCGAGCTGCCGGTTCAATTCACGACGACGCTGCAAACGCCGTTGATGATCGCCTTCTTCACGACGATCGGTTTCGGCGCGAGCCTCACGCTGTTGCGCTCGGGCGGTCCGCAGGTGCTGTTGTTTCTCGTGATCGCGACCGTGTTTGCGATCGCCCAGAACGTGTTGGGTGTGGTGATCGCGAAGGTCTTTGGACTGCATCCGCTCTTTGGCGTGCTGGCGGGTTCGGTGACGCTGACGGGCGGACCGGCGACCGGCCTGGCGTTTGCACCGTTGTTCGAAAGCGCGGGTGTGCCGGCCGCTGCGGCCGTTGCGGTTGCTGTTGCGATGGCGGGCATCGTCAGTGGCGGCATCGTCGGCGGTCCCGTTGGAACCCTGTTGATCGAGCGCTTTCGTCTGCACGCGGCACCTGGAGCCAGGCATCGCGAAACGACGGTCTTGACCGCAGTCACAGCGGATGAAGAAGTGAGCCCGACCGCAGAGGAAAGCGGCGAGACGCTCGCGGTACTGAAGAGCGTGGTGCTGATCCTGCTCGCCATGTGGGTCGGCGGCTGGGTGAGCAAGGGCTTCGCGGCGCTGGGCGTGACGCTGCCCGCGTACATCGGCGCGATGCTCGTGGCGGCGGTGATTCGCAATGTGGATGAGGCGACCGGGTGGTTGAAGGTGTCCACCAGCATCATCGATGTGATCGGCGCCGTGGCGCTGTCGCTGTTCCTGGCAATCGCGTTGATGACGTTGAAGCTGTGGGAGCTGCAGACACTGGCATTGCCGCTCGTTGTCACGATCGTCCTGCAGGTCATGCTGGCCGCGACGGCGGCGCGTTGGATCGTCTTCCGCCTGATGGGGCGTGACTATGAAGCGGCCGTGATGAGCGGCGGCTTCATCGGTTTCATGCTCGGTACGACAGCGAATGCAATGGCCGTGATGAGTACGCTGACCGAGCGCCATGGTCCCGCGCCACGAGCGTTCCTGGTGGCACCGATGGTCGGGGCTTTCTTCATCGATTTCACGAACGCGCTGATCATCACGGCCGCCGTGAACATTCTGCGATGATCTTCTTTCGGTTCCAGCGCGCCCTGCGCCGGCGATCCATCACTGCGGCGGAGGATTGGTCGAAGCCGGGTTCACGGCCTGTGTGCCATATCCTTTCCACGCAATCACGTCGCTGGCGAGCTGCGCCGCATCTCTCGGCGGCAATGTCCTGTCCCAGCGACGCGCGATGATGCGGCGGGCGTTGAAGTCGTTGGCTGCATCCGAGGCGAGGAACGACATCGGCGGCCCCATGATTTCCGGTGGCAGCAATTCTTCGCGCGGAATGTTTGCGATGTCGGTCATGCGCGAACCGGCGCCACCGCCCGGGACCAGTACGTTCGCCGTGACGCCCGTGCCGACCAGGTCCGAGGACTGAATCGCCGTTTCCGCTTCGAGGCCGGCCTTCGACATGCCATAGAGCGAAATGCGCAACATGGTGTCCATGCTCGTCGTATTGGTGACGATGCGGCCCCAACCGCGCTTGATCATCGCCGGCGCCAACGCAGCCGAGAGCAGCATCGCTTGCAGCGTGTTGACCGCGAAGAAGTACTCCATCTGCGCGCGGGTTGCTTCCCAGAACTTGAAGGGGCGCTTGAGATAGTCCGGGCGGATGCTGCCGACGCTCAGGCCAGCGTTGTTCACGAGAACATCGATCTGGCCGAACGCCGCTTCGGCTGCTGTTGCGAGCCGCTCGGGCTCGCCGGGCTTGGAGAGCTCAGCCACCACGTACTTCGCTTGCCCGGGTCGAGCGTATTTCGCGATCGTGTCCTTGAGCGACTGCTCGTCGGTCGAGGAGATGACGACTCGATGACCATCTTGCAGAAGCGCCGCCACCATGACCGCTCCGAGGCCGCGGCCGCCGCCTGTCACCAGTGCTACTCTCGAAGTGCCCATTGTTCCCGCTCCTGAATGATGAATCGACGGTGTGCCGCAATCGTCAGCGGCGCAGCCGTGCATCGCACCGATGCCGCGCGAGCTTAATCAGGAACTGGGTATAAGAGAACCTGCGGCACGCGACCTCAGGACGCGGCGCGCGAATTCATTCGGCGGATCGCCTGTGCGATCGATGATCTGGAGGCGTTCGAGGTGGGGGGATGAGTCGTAATGAACTCGGCAGGACTCACGGGCCAGCGTCTCGAGGACGCTGGCCCGTGTCGTTTCAGACTTATCGATCGTAGAGCGGCTTGAATGCCACCGGTGGCGGGGTCGGGTAACCGTAGTACATCTGATCGGATACGTGGGTCACACCAGAGACTGCGGACCAGAGCTTGGCATCGGCTGTGGTGCGCGCAATCACCAGCACGCGACGATGGCCAATGTTCGAGAAGGTCTTCTGCGCGTAGTTCTTGTGCCAGGGTTGCACGCCGAGCTTCGGATGCTCGATCGCGACACCGTCGACGTATTTCTCACCCGGCAGGCCGCGCGTATCGCCGCGATCCCACACATTGTTGTTCATGAGGATGAAGTCGGGATTGAGCCGGCGGCGCGAGGCATCGAGACGACGCACGAGGTCGACGTTGCCATCCGTCCAGGCGTTCTTCTCCGCGGCGGACCAGGAATCCCAGGCGGCCAATGTGCCCCACACGCGCCCGCCCACCACATCGAGGAACACGCCATCGACCTTCCTTTCCCGCATCAGGTTCTCGACGTACGCGACCACGGACAGAATCCACTTGGAGCCCGGACGCATGTCGGTCAGACGGCTGCCGCCCCACTGCTGGCGTTGACCGTACGTGGGATAGGGCCAGAGCGGCACGGCGCCGTAGTTGTTCATGTAGAAGCCGCGGTCCAGCGCGCAGACTTGCGAGTCAGGACGCTCGACGGGATTCAGATACGCCAGCACCTCGGCGCCCTTCGTGCGGATGGTGGCGAACACCGTCGCATACCGATTGCAGCGACCGGCGATCATCAACCCGGTGGGCTTGCCATATAGCGCAACGTTGGTGAGGCTCGAGTTATGCGCGACACCGCCGGGATTGGCAGCCAGCGTCGTTGCGGGCGTGGAAAAAACGGCGCACAGCAGGCACCCCAGTGCCACGTAGACACGTTTGAAGTTCATTCGACAGTCTCCCTGGACAGACGGCAAGATCAATCAAACGCACACGAGCGCGGCTCTCGATCCGCTTTGGACGTGTGTTGTGACGGAGATTCTTCTTGGCTTGGTCGCG
>DATELY010000043.1:0-21043 GCA_035276085.1 Steroidobacteraceae bacterium
CGGCGCGATGTTCGTCATCGATCGCGAACCGCAGGCCACTGCCAGAGCCAGTGCTGCCTCGTAGCCGGTAGCCCATGGGTGACGGCCCAGCCGACGTAGTTCAGCGGCTTGTCCCAGAAGACGTACAACTTGCACGCGAAGGGTTGGATCGCCGTGAATCCTGTGAGCTGCAAGAACTGCCTGAAGCTCGATGGCGACGTAGCTGAATTCCTTACGCGCGACGAATCGTGCCTGTTCCATTAGCGCGACAGTGCGCGCAACTGGCGGCACGGCCAGCGTGGTTCGTTGTGTGCTTTTGCAACGTCTGTGGGAACCGCACCGCACTAGAGGCGTTCACACGGGACTTCACTGCCGTCCAGGAGGACTCATGCGCAAGCAATTGACCGTCGCCATCGCCCTGTTCGCCGCTGCTCAGGCAGCCAGCGCGGCGGATGAAACAGGTAAGTGGTACATCACGCCGCAAGGCGGGTACCTGTGGACGGACCGTGATCGCGATGCCGATGACGATTACTACTATGGGCTGGGTATCGGTAAGCACCTCAGCCCTGAGTGGAGCCTCGAGCTCAACGCAGTCGATGGCGACTACGACGCCGACGTGGGCGGAGGGGAGCTTGGCATCACGGCCTATTCACTCGATGCATTGCGCGTGTTTCGACGTGCGGAGCGCGTCTCGCCCTTCATCAGCATCGGCGCGGGCTATATCAGTGATGATGCGGATCCAGGTCCGCGCGAGGAAAGCTGGCTAGGTCAGATCGGTGCAGGCTTGTTGATCGACGTCGCGTCGAATGCCGCAGACACGTTCGTGTTCCAGCTGCGGCCTGAAGTGAAGGCGCGGTGGGATTTCATCAACGTGGGCAACGTCGACCACTTCGTCGATTACTCGGCGGGTCTCGGGTTTCAATTCGCATTCGGCTCGCCGCGAAGAGCGCCGGCGCCAGAGCCGACACCCGCACCGGCTGCGGCGCCTCAACCGCCGCCACCACCGCCGCCCCCACCACCGCCGCAGGACACTGATAAGGACGGCGTGCTCGATCCTCAGGATCGATGCCCCGGCACACCGCCTGGCGTTGCGGTCGATGCGGTGGGATGCCCGCGCAAGGATGCTGTGACGCTGAAAGGCGTCGGCTTCGAATACAACTCAGCGACGTTGACCAGCGACTCACGCCCCGTGCTGGACGATGCCGCCGCCGATCTCAAGAAGTATCCGCGTCTGAAAGTGGAGTTGCAGGGACACACGGACAGCAGAGGCTCCGATCAATACAACCTCAAGCTGTCGCAGCGGCGCGCCGAAGCGGTACGCGACTACCTCCTCAATCAAGGTGTGCCCTCGAATCAGTTGAGCGCCAAGGGTTATGGCGAAACTCGACCGAAGGCGAGCAACGATGACGATGCAGGTCGCGCCGAGAACCGCCGCGTCGACATGCAAGTGCTGGAGAACCCCGGCGCCGTCGACGTGAAGACGGAAGGGGCGACGCCGGAGTGAGCGAAGGCAAAACGGTCAACGGCAAACGGTCAACGGCCAGACGGAGAGGTCTTGTCTGGCCGTAGCCCGTTGCCCGTAGCCTGTCTGCTCCTTACGCCGCGAGCTCGAACAACACTTCACCGGGCGTACGCTCCACCACAACCCTCCCGTCGGCTGGCATCAAGCGGTAGGTGAGATAGCAGTTGACGCGCGGATCGGCGAGCACCGCGGGGGTGAACACCGCGACGATCTCGGCGTGCGATTGCCGGGCCGAATACGTGATCACGCCGGGCATGCCGGAATGCCTGAGCTCCGCGCCGATGATCTGACACGCACTGTAGTCGTCCGGATGTACGAGCCGGGGCTCACGTTCGGATTGCTCGCGCAAGTCCACGAGCAGGGCGTCGCAACGGACGAGATGAACGCGACGTTCCTGGATGATCGGCTTCGTGCTCGCTGCTGCGATGGCCGAAGCGAGCGTGTCCTTGCGGAAGTGATAGACGGTTTCACGCACCGTCGTTTCGATCGACTCCGCGCCGTACCAAACGCCGAACGCACCCGCCGAGTAGCGCGATCGTGAAGGATGCTCGAACGGCCATTCGATCGCGGCGGCGACGGGATCGTAGAGCTCGGCTTCTTCGAAGGGGCGGGTGAGGATGGCCGGATCGCTATGCACCGGCTTGGTCTTCATCTCATGGTCGATCAATACGGCAAGATCGGCCGGGTCATCGACGAGATCGGCAAACAACTCGACGCTCTTGCGCAGGCTGACGATGTTCCGATGCCAATCGCGCTGCGAGTCCCGCGTCACGCGGAACTCGATCTGAACCACGGACATACGGCTCTAGCGTCCGCGCATGCGGTCGAGCGTGCCGCGGACCATCAGCAGTCCCGCAAAGCCGAACTTGCGCACGATCTCCACGGGCGAAGCGCCATCGAACTTGCTGTTGGGCGAGGACATCCAGCCATTCACGATTTCCGCATTGTGGGGATACAGCAGCTTCAGCGACTTCTGGATGCCCAGCAGGTGACCTACGCGTTCCAGCAAATCGCGATTGGCCGCCAAGGCTTCGCCCTTCGCATAGCGCTGCAGGGCGATGCGATTCGTCTCGCTCAACCCCAACAAGCTGAGCTGATCGCCGGCACTCAATTCCCACAAGGCAAACAGCTTGCTGACGGCCCGCGCCAGGACGACCCGGTCTTCCCGGCTGCGACTACGCGATTGGGGCTCGGAAGTGGAGGCTTGCATAAGGGGTCGCTCGTGTGATTTCACACGGAACTGAGCATAGTTCACACGAAGAGACCGTGGCAAGTGATTCCGGCGCTGATGGGCCTGCCCCGACCCTCCCTCCCGCTGACGCAGGGGTGAGATGAAGTGCCCCCGATGCAGCCATTCCTGTCCCCCCTCCCTTGCGAAGCGGGGGAGGGGTTAGGGGTGGGGGCTTCCTGCGATGGGGTTACGACGTGAACTCGAAATCCACTCCCAACCCCAGCGCGTGCAACGCCCCGGCACACTGCGGAGTCAGAGTGAATCCACTCACGGCCTGCGGTGACACTGCGACGAGCAGGCTCACATCGCCACCTTCGGCCTTCACGCGGCGTAAGAAGGTTGCATGCCTGCGTAGTAGGTAAGCGCAACGAACGAGGGCAAGATCGAGCGTGCCGAAATCGACGGTGTACGGCTGCAAGCTCGCCGAAGCACGCGTTTCCCAGAACGAAGCATCGAGCGGCGCGAGCCAATAACTTTCCGCATGACTCGAGGCTTTCGATCCTGCTCTCCTGCCCCCGCGTTCCTCGCCGGCTTTGAACGAAAACTCTGCCTCGATGTGCAACTCCCGCGAGATTTCCGCCGGATCCATCGACGGATGTCGGACACGCAACGAGAGCTGGAAGGAATCACTCGCGGGCTTGAGTTGCCGGGCTTCCATGAAGACCTCTCCGTAGGGGAGCAATGCTCGCCCGATGAGATCACGAGCCTTCATCGCCCGCAATCCGCATGAATTCGCCTACAGGATCATTTCGTGCTCGCCGGCGTTCTCGAAACATCGGGCGAGGCGAGCACCATGGCGAAATTCGGCTACAAGCTCATGACTGAAACCACCGGCCCGAAGGATCTGGTGCGCAATGCAAGCGGGCTCTCGCCCCCCTCGAGGTTGTGCTTGCGAATCGGCCGTGCGCGCACCGCCCCTGCAGTTGGCCAGGGGCAGTGCGGCACGAACCGGTGAGTGAGCTGAGACTTAGTTGTCGCGCTCACGCAGGTGTCGATGCCGCGGCCGATCGGTCAGCGCTTCGAACTTCTTGATTTGCTCGGGCGTCAACACGCCCTGCAACTTCGTCACGGTCTCCTGCTTCATCTGCGCGTGCAGCTTCTGCATTTCCGCGCGTGATGGGCGTGTGTCGGAGCCCTGGTTCTGCTCGCGAGCCGCGCGCATCTTCTCACGCTGCTCTTCGAGCACCTGCTGCACGGCCGTCTTCTGCGAATCGTTCAAGTCGAGCAGGATGGCCATGCGATCCATGTCGGGTCCCGGCGGACCCTTCGGGGGTGTGTCTGCAACGGCGATACCCGCGGCGAGCCAAGCCATTGCGAGCAATGCAATCGGTGTCTTCTTCATTGAGGTCTCCACTCGTTCTGCGCCAAAGGATTCGCGCGATTGAGACTGTAGAAGCCGGGCTGGGGGCGGGCGGTAAGCAATCGTTACGAACTGTTAAGCCGGCGCTGCGTCGCTGCTCGTTGAGCTCACGCGTCGGGGCAACGTGAGGATGGCGGCGAGTCCACCTTCCGGTCGATTCTGCAGCGTGAGCGAGCCGCCGTGAGCCTGCGCGATATCCCGTGCGATGCTGAGTCCCAGGCCCGTGCCGCCCGTCGAGCGGTTGCGTGAGGATTCCAGGCGGAAGAAGGGCTCGAACACTTGATCGAGCGCCTCCGCCGGAATGCCGGGGCCATCATCCAGCACGCGAATGACGAGCTGCGCGCCGTCGTCCACGTCGAGCGTGGCCTGTGTGCCGTATTGAATGGCGTTGTCGATCAAGTTGCTCAAGGAGCGCTTCAATGCGAGCGGCTTGCCATGGAGCGGCGCTTGCGCGTGGCCTGCCACACGCACGCGCTTCCCTGTCTCGCCGTACTGCCGCTCGAGCTCGTGCAGCAGTGCATTGATGTCGATGTCGCTCGCTTGCTCTTCGTCGTTCAGCCCGCGAAACAGGCTCAGCGCACCTTGCACCATGCGCGCCATCTCATCGACATCTTCAGCGCAGCGCTGACGCAGCGTTTCGTCTTCGATCGACTCGACGCGCAATCGCAACCGCGTGAGCGGTGTGCGCAAGTCGTGCGACATCGCCGCCAGGACACGCGTGCGGCTGTCCAGATAGCGACGCAAGCGCTCCTGCATCGCGTTGAACGCGCGCGTGGCACCTTTCAATTCGCGGGCACCCCGTTCTGCCAGCGGGGCCACGTGCGCGCCGCGCCCGATCGCATCGGCTGCACGGGCGAGCTCTGCCAGGGGGCGCGTGATCGTGCGGGTCATCGCATACAACACGATGCCTAGCACGACGGTGAGCACACCCAGCTCGGTGAACAACGTTCCCGGCAGCGGCGGACTGCCGCGTGGAGCGGGCGTGCGGAAGACCACTTCAGCGCCATCGGGCAACGTCACCTCGAGATCGAACATCCGCGACTGTGGACCCCCGCGCATCGGTCCCGGTCCATCTCTTCTGGGCGGTGGCTCCATGCGATACGGGCCGCGCACATCGCGAACAACGATCGCCTGACCATACGGCATGCGTTCTGACCTGGCGGTCACACGGTATCCGTTGCCCAGTTCCCGCTGCACCTGACGCGCGAACGCGCGTTCCGCGGCAGCAGAATCGCCGCGGGGCGGCGGACGTCGCGGAAGCGTGCGCTCGACGAGAATCGGCTGAGCGCGCAATTCTTCCACTGCATCGGCGCGCTTTGCTGCGGGCAACTTCGCGAGATAGGTGCTCGTCTGGACGATGCTCGCTGCCGCGGCACCGGCGCCGCTCTCTGTGAATGCAAGCTCGCGGCGCTCATGCACGACGAGCAGGACGATGACGAGCAGCGTCGCACCTACGACTGCAACCGTGGCAGCGAACAGGCGGCCGAAGAGTGTCTGCGGCACGGGAAAACGCATCAGTATTGCTCGACCGGCACGCCGATCACGTAGCCTTCTCCGTAGATCGTCTTGATGATGCGCGGCGCGCGGGCGTCGTCGCGCAGGCTCTGGCGCAAGCGGCTGATGCGCACATCCACGCTGCGATCGAATGGATCGTGCTCGCGCCCGCGCAACAGCTCCATCAATTGCGCGCGCGACAACACGCGGGTGGCATGGCTCAGCAGGATGGAGAGCAACCGGAACTCCGCACCGTTCAGCGGCACGTGCGTGCCATCGGCATGCGTCAAAGTGCGTGTCGTCAGATCGAGTTGCCACTCCGCGAAGCGATAGCCCAGCGCGCTCGACAGATCCGGATCGCGGGGCATGTGCGCCGTGCGACGCAGAATCGCCCTGATACGCCCGAGTAGCTCGCGTGGGCTGAACGGCTTCGGCAAGTAGTCATCGGCTCCCACTTCCAAGCCGAGTACTCGATCGATCTCCTCCCCGAGCGCCGTGAGCATCAGCACCGGGATTTGCGAACGCGTCCGCAGATCGCGGCACAGCTTCAGCCCGTCTTCGCCCGGCAGCATGAGATCGAGCACGATCAAATCCACATGCGTCTGCTCGAGCGCGCGCCGCATCGCCTTGCCCTCGGCGACGGCCGTCACGCGATAGCCGTTCTTCTGCAGATACTCGCTCAGCAGCGTACGGATATCCCGATCGTCATCGACGACCAGGATGTGAGGTTGTTCGGTCATGCTTTCGAAATGAGAAGACATTGCACAGAGCCAAGCAGCGGAACACGACACGAAGTAAGCGTCCCCTCCCTTGCGAAGCGGGGGCCGCTCCTGCGCATCCATGCGCCCGCGGCATTCGTGCATCCCTGCACATCGAGGGACAGGGTGGGGGCAGACGACGCCACTGCGGCAAACTCAAGCGCCCCCCATCCTGTCCTTCCCCCGCTTCGCAAGGGAAGGGACGCACCATCGAGCCGCATTGCGTCTTCAACATGCTCCCGCTTCTCCGAGCCCTTCGCACCACAAAGTTGTAACCAACTGTTGCGACGCCTGCGCCCTATACAGTCCGACACACTGTGCTACGCCGTGTCGGTTTTTGAACCCTACCGTACCGCCTCCGTCGCAGGCGCATTCGTACAACGAGGCTCAGTCAGCTCGAATACACATGCCAACCTGAAGGCGCAGCTCGCCAATCCGCCCCGCACGGATTTCCAGCACATGCCGTGTGTGCCGCGGAGCCAGCACGCCGCGCCACGGCCGCACGTGTGACGCGACTTTCAGGACCTGCAGTTGGTCGTCCAGGAATACCGCGTCGATGGGAAAGCGCATCCCGATCGTGTGGATGCTCCCGCCCGGGGAGATCAGCAAGCCTTCTTCTCGATGCAGGCTCTTGCGATTCAACAAGCCGATCAGACGAGTGGCGAAGTTGGAGGCGACGCGCGTGAAGCGGGCGACCGACACACCGTCGCAAGTGGATATCGAAACCGCGTGCACCGATTGGCCTCCTAGAACAGATCGAACGCGCCCGAGTCGATCAACTGAATCACGATCGGGAAACCGATGATGATGAACGTGATCGGGAACAACAGCGCAATGAGCGGGAACAGCATCTTCACGGGCGCTTGATTCGCCAGCTTCTCCGCCCGCAGGAATCGCTCTTGCCGCCGTTGCCGCGCCTGATCCGCAAGTACCTCGCCGAGGGAGCCGCCGGTCTCTTCGGCCTGCGTGACCGATGCGACGAAGTTGGTGACGGCGGGAATGACTACGCGCGCGGCGAGCCGATCGAGCGCGGCACGACGTGTGATGCCGGTGCGAGTTTCCCGCAGGTATCTCTCGAACTCCTGTTTCACCGGACCTGCGCCGAGCTGATCGACCGCTTGCTCGACCGCCGCCGTGAACGTCAGCCCCGCCTTCATGCCCAGCACGACCACATCGAGAAGGAACGGAAACTCCTTCTCGAAGCGCCCCTGCCGCTTCTTCGCGCGCTCGCGTAACCAGAGGTCAGGATACAGATAGGCGAACGGCGCCAGGCTTCCCGTGGCGGCCAGATACATCGGATCGCGAACGCCGAGAATCACGATGACATAAAGCGCCAGCGCGATGCCCAGCACGAACGCCAGCCGCCGCACCACGACGAGCTCCGCCGGCGTCACGAGATAGCCCGCACCCGCCGTGTTGAGCTGCGTCTGCAGCACATCGCGCTTGTAGCTGGGCAGGCCCTCATCCACGCTCGTCGCATACCACCGCACGAGCGGTCGAGTCAGGTGCAGGAACGCCGGCAATCGATCGCGCCACGCTTCATCCCGCTCCGCGGAAATCACACTGCGCCGACGCAATGCCAGTGGCAGAAGGAGGATGAAGCAGCACGCTGCGGCAGCAAGGATCGGTGCGAGATAAACGTCCATGTTCAGTCTCCAAAGAACCCTCTCATGTCGGTGCGAGGGCGGGGTGAGGCAGCGGGCGAAAACTGATAAGCTCCCGCATCATTTCTTGCAGTGCTCCGTTTCGGCGGCCTGCGCATCAACAAGGGGATTGCGTAATGCCTGGTGTATGGTTCGACGAGTTGAAGGTCGGGCAGGTCTTCAAGCATCCGATTCGCCGCACGGTGACGGAGATGGACAACGTGTTGTTCAGCTCGCTCACGCACAATCCGGCGCTGCTCCACCTCGATGAGGAGTACTGCCGCACGCAGACCGAGTTCGGTCAGCGCATCGTGAACAGCGCGTTCACGCTCGGGCTGATGGTCGGCATCTCCGTCGGCGATACGACGTTGGGCACCGCCGTCGCCAATCTCGGCTGGGACGAAGTGCGCTTTCCGAAGCCGCTGTTCCACGGCGACACGGTCAACGTCGAATCCGAAGTGATCGAGCTGCGCGAATCCAAGTCGCGCCCCGACCAGGGCATCGTCACGTTCATCCATCGCGCGTTCAATCAGAAAGGCGAGCTCGTGGCGTCCTGCAAACGCTCCGGCCTGCAACGCAAGAAACCGAAGGCGTAACCCATGACCAACTTGCGCTCCTTTCTCTTCATCCCCGGCGACAGCGAAAAGAAGCTCGGCAAGGCCGATGACTCCGGCGCCGACGCGCTGGTCCTCGATCTGGAAGATGCCGTCTCTCCGGCGAACAAGCCGCTCGCGCGTCAACTCGTGCCTGCCTTCATCAAGGCGCGTCCGCGCGGAAAGCGACGCGGTCAGCTGTGGGTTCGTATCAATCCACTCGACACCGAGCTCGCGTTGCAAGATCTCGCCGCGATCGTGGCGGCTGCGCCGGATGGCTTGATGCTGCCGAAGGCCAATGGTCCCGAAGATGTCGCCAAGCTCTCCAACTATCTCGATGCATTGGAAGTGCAGGGTGGTGTGGAGAAGGGCTCGATCAAGATCCTCCCCGTCGCGACCGAGACTGCGATCGCGCCGTTCCGCTTGGGCGACTACGCCGGTGCGAAGCTCGAGCGTCTGCTGGGAATCACGTGGGGCGCCGAAGACTTGAGTGCGGCCATCGGTGCCAGCACGAACGTGGACGCAACAGGCCAATGGGCACTCACGTACAAGATCGTGCGCTCCATGTGCTTGCTCGGGGCGCATGCGGCCAAGGTGCAAGCGATCGACACAGTGTTCGTGGACTTCAAAGATGAAGCGGGTTTGCGCGCCTCGTGCCGCGCAGCACGTGCGGAAGGATTTACCGGCCGCATTGCTATTCATCCGGCGCAAGTGGCCGCGATCAACGAGAGCTTCATGCCGTCGGCTGAAGAGATCGAGCACGCCAAACGCGTGATTGCAGCGTTCGATGCGGCTGCGGGTGCAGGCACCGTCGGGCTGGATGGGAAGATGTTGGATATTCCGCATCTGAAGCAGGCGCGGGGGGTGTTGGCGCAGGTGGAGGCGTACGCCGGGCGTTGAGTACGTGCTGCACGGCGGCCACTCTGCCGTGCAGCGCCGCGTGTCGTTGATCGTGGACCAGGCGTTCATACGTCGATGTTCACGATCTTGCGAATCATCCAAGCCGCGAGCGCCATCATGACGGCGACCACACCCAGCACCACCCAGCCGTACCATTCCGTGAACATCAGGCTCATGCGTTCGGGCTGTTGCTGATACAACACGAAGCCGATAAAGATCGGCAGCAATCCGACGACCCATCCTTGTGCCCGACCCATGGACGTGAGCGCATCGATCTTGCCTTCGATGTGCGCCTTCTCCTGCAGCGTCTTCGCAAGCGATTCCAGTGTGTCAGCCAAGTTGCCGCCGACACGTCGCGATACATTCATCGCCGTATTCATCAGATCCAACTCAGGTGTGTTTATCCGCCGGCGCATGTCGCTCAACGAATCCGTTAGCGGGCGCCCAACGCGCTGTTCGGCGAGTACGATCATGAACTCCTGCGACAACGGAGCAGGTTGTCGTGTTGCGAGCAATTCCAACCCTTTCGGCAGATTGGAACCTGCCCTGAGTGCAGAAGACAGCGCCAGAAGCGCATCCGGTAGCTGATAGACGAATTGCTTGATGCGCCGCTTTGTCATGTGGCCGATCACAATTCGAGGTCCGGCAACTCCCAGCACCGAAGCAGCAACCGCGCCCACCGGTCCAATACTGAAATACGCGGCGAGACCGAGGGCGAGCGTCAGCACAACACTCGTTGCAAATAGCGTGTGAGGATCTGCCAGCAGGAAGTTCTGCTTCAGGCTCAATCCCATTGTGCGTACGAAGCGTGATCGATAGGCGTCAACCACACGATTGGCGATCAACATCCAGAGCAGCACCGTCAGGCCGGTACCGCACAGGATGATCCAGCGCAAGGAGCGTTGGTCGGTCATCCATTCCATGGAGATCTGCCCTCGGGCTAGACAGCTCGTTTCAATGGGGTGGAGGAACCAAAGACCGAACGGTCGAGAACGATTCCGCCGTCCGCCAGGTCTTCATAGAAGCGCGGTGCCTGACCAAATCCAACGTACTCACCTTGAATTTCTCCCGTCGCACTGATGCCGCGTTGTTTGAACGCAAAGAGCGGCTGCGTCAGGATCACATCGCCTTCCATTCCATCGACTTCGACGATGGACGTCACGCGCCGGCCACCGTCCGCGAAGCGCGTCTGCTGGACGATGATGTCGACCGCCGAAGAGATCTGTTCGCGAATGGCCCTCACTGGAAGATCCATCCCTGCCATCAGGACCATGACCTCCAGACGCGAGAGAAGATCTCGCGGTGAGTTCGCGTGACCCGTGGTCAGGGAGCCATCGTGACCCGTGTTCATCGCCTGCAGCATGTCGAGCGCCTCGCCGCCCCGGCACTCACCGACGATGATGCGGTCTGGACGCATGCGCAATGCATTGCGGACCAGCTCGCGAATCGCGATCTCGCCGCGCCCTTCGACATTGGCCGGGCGTGCTTCGAGCGAGATGACATGGGGTTGGGCCAACCGCAGCTCTGCGGCATCCTCAATGGTCACGATGCGTTCGGCGGCCGGTATCGATGCCGATAGCGCGTTCAGGAAGGTGGTCTTGCCCGAGCCAGTGCCGCCTGATACGAGGATATTCTTCCGATATCGAACACACAGTTGCAGGAATTCCGCCATCTCGCGAGTGAGCGAACCCATATCCACGAGCCGCTCCATGGTGAAGCGCTGTTTGGAGAACTTGCGAATCGTGAGAACGGGGCCGATGAGCGACAACGGCGGGATGATGGCATTGACACGCGAACCATCCGGTAACCGCGCATCCACCATCGGAACACCTTCATCGATACGCCGGCCAAGCGGGCTCACGATGCGCTCGATCACTCGCATCAACGAGTCGTTATTGATGAACTGCGTCGGCACGGACGTCAGTCGCCCCTGCCGCTCGATATAGATCTGATTGGGTCCGTTCACCATCACTTCCGAGACCGACTCATCGGTCAGAAACGGCTCGATCGGTCCGTAGCCCATGATCTCGGCAGTCATCTCCGTCACGAACCTTGCTTGATCAACATGCCTTGGTAGCGCGATCGCTCCTGAGGCCATGATGCGTTCAATCGCTTCACGCGCTTCGTGGCGCAGATCCGAAGTCGACAGACTGTTCATGGCGGTTCGGCGGAACAGATCGAGTTCCAGCAGGACCAGATCCTGAAGTCTGATCTGCAGCGGCCGGAGCTCTTCGGTGAGTACGGATGCAGTGTGCTTCGCTGCTGATTCCATTCCGCCGTCCGACGTGTGAAGTGCGGCAGCCGCAATGGGAAGCGTCTTCGTAACCTCGGCGAGAACGGTGACATCGCCAGACAGGGGTGCCACCGGCGAGGGGATGGGGGTCGGACTGATTTCCACTTGTTCGTCCTCGGGCAACAGCATGAGCTCACAATCACCAATCATGAAGATGTCACCCGGATGCACGACCGCCTGCGAGATTATCCCGGCGCCTTTCCGGCGTAGTGCCTTGTCACCGCCGATGTCGCGGATCGAGGTATCTGTCTCCGTGATGCTCAGCTGAGCATGCCTCCGCGAAACGGAGGCGTGTTTGATGCGGATACTGGCGGAGAGGCCGCGGCCGATGGTGTGGTGGCCGGGAGGGATGCGGCGGGTGAAAGAAGGGTGCCCGGGAACTGAGACCTGTATTGAAATCACATGCGCTCCTTGCATGCGTCGAGGCAGCTTTCTCCTGCAAATGGAGATTTGTCATCCGTAGGGATATTGAACTGTTAACGATGAGCTGCCATCGACATTGAGTCTGCGTTAAACCAGAAATACGACACAGGGATTCTCGGTAATGTGATCGCTCTAGGCGCTTTCACCGCCCAAGAAGACCGCAACGGCGATTGATAGGAGATGAATACACAACACTATCGTCAGCATGATGACTGTCCTGTCCTTTTTAACGGATGCAATGAACGCTCCATAAAGCGGATACTGAAGTAGGCTCAGTAAGGCCAACCAGATGGGTATCTCACCTAGCAGATTGAGTGCAATCATCGCCAAAGGAAAAAAAAGCTTCACGTAGAAATAGCTTCCATGTCCCGCGCCCATAGACGCCACTGCCAGGGGCGTAGAAATGCATTGAATCAATGAGCCAGTAGCAACTCCCACCAATGTCCGCCACCGAATTGACTCGAGCATAGTCGTCACATTTCTCAGAAATTGGTGATTACGATGATATCCAAGACCAAAGCAGGAGATCAGTCGCTCCGGCCTGTTTCCAATATGGCTCCTGAATAGTGTTTCGAATCGAGATCGGAAAAGGCTTCACTCCGAATACGAAATGCCGCTTGTGGGTCGAATCGAAACGTAGGGTTGGCTAGATCAATCTCCGTATACCCCAGCTCAATTAGCCCTCTATTGAGTCGAGCTACCTTTTGTGATTCGGTCCAGTCACTACCTGGGATGCCGTGCTCGTTCTCTTCAATCGCGTTGAAGTCTCGAAGTACGCGATAAAGAAGATCTAATTGCTCAGCAGATGTCGACCGATTCGGGTCCGCCCATGAAGAGCGTCTCATGAGGTCTCGCGTGTCGAGCTCCATTGCGAATGAACGTGTTTCCCGAGTGCTCCATTCCTCGGAGTTGTACGTGTAGTCGGGCTGGTATCCGGAGAGGCCGTGGCCTAGTCCTGCGCCATGCCTTACCGCGTCGAATGGACGATCTTCCTCATCGCGATGTGAAAACGTGTCTTCAAATGCGTGAATGAACTCGCCGAAGAACTGAAGTTGAATGTTGTGGGGGTTGCATGCCGGCCGGCCGCTCATGGTTGTAGGCGTGCTAGTTGCGTAACTAAGCATGGTTGCGAGTTGCTCGCTCGGTTGAGAGTAAGGAAGTCGAATATTGGCATTGTCATATCGGTCTATTGTGCTGCCCGTATTGAAATCGGAAAGTACAAAGTGATACTTCAAGAGTTGAGGCTGGTTTTCTCGCATGGATGCCACAGTGGTCCAGTTGTTTGTGGGGTCGGCCGGACGAGTGAATGGATTCACATCGACAAACGCTGTTGATAGAGCTATGCGTCTTGCCGAGTCGGGGGTAAATCCAGCGGTTATCGCCAGAAAGAAAGGCATGTAGTAGTGAACGTCCTGCTCATAAAGTCCGAACGGATCAATGCTCGAGAGCGGATTGTTAGATACATAGGCAAACGTGTTCTCACCGGCGACCACTCCGAGCGGGTCGCTTTCCAGGTATCTCCCGGTCTTGGGGTCATAGTTACGAGCAAGGTTGTAGAACAAACCTGATTCCTCGTCCTCGAACTGGCCGGGTAGTCCATGATTGAAGCGATACCCGGTGTGCTTCCCGTCGATGGACTCGTGCAACGTGCCGAATGGTTGACGAGTCGTACTCCAGACCATCTTTTGCTCCTTACTTGTCAGGGCCCAAGGTGCTCCCAGCTGGTCCGTGTGTATCCAGAAAATTCTTCCATCGTCCATCAGCGTCACCGGGTCATGGCCTAGATACAGATATTCGCGTGTGACTCGGCCACGTTCGTTCGCCTCAGCGACCAACTGATGATTTTCGTACAAAAAGAAAGTCCGTTCTCTCTTGCCATTGGCATACACATTTTTTTGCACACGCTCACCCTGCGCGTTGTAGACGTATTCCGCCCGCAGAGTCCCCTTGTGGTACAGCTTTCGTAGCCGGCCGCTTGTATCGTACTCATAGCGCCACGGTCCCGCGCTCAGCGGGTTTCCGGAGGCATCGTACTTGTATTCGGTTCTTTGTGAATCATCGGACGATGTGATCGATCGCAGTCTGTTTGAGTTCTTCTCATAGAGTAGTGACGTGCGAGTCGTGCCTTTTGCCGTGCTTCGAGTCGAAGAAACGCGATTGCCATTCGTGTCGTACTCGTACGTGAGCTGTTCGCCCGGTGAGCGAGCTGACGTTAGGCGGCCGACCGCGTCGTAGGAGTAGTTGTTGGTTCGACCGGGGAAGTCGATGCCTGTGATGCGGCCGGCGTGGTCGCGGTGGTAGGTGAATCGTGTGATGCCGTCCGTGGCGCGATAGGCGATTGCACCGCTCTCGAGATCGAGGCGCGTACGCGTTACCAGTCCGTTGCCGAATTTCACATCGCCGAGCATGTTGGCGTCGATGGGTGGGCTTGATGAGTCCGGGTCGTCGGTTCCGAGGAGCAGCTGCGTTCGGAACCACCGCTGTGTTCGTATGCCGATCAGCTCGCCACGCCTGTTGTAGGTATAGAGAAGGCGTTCACCGGAAGGCATACGCTTGGCGATCAGCTTGCCGGATGCGTCGTACTGGTACCCGGTGGTGAACTCATGGCCATTGATATGGCGTGAGTGTTCGATGAGGTGGCCGTCTTCGTCGTATTTGCGGTGCTCGCTGCCGCCTGGGCCGGAGATTGAGAGGAGTGTTGCGCCCTCGTAGCGAATTCTCGTGGTGCCCTCTCGTTGCTGGATGCGCACGAGTCGATCGGCGGCGTCGTATTCGTAGCGGGTAACGAGGTCTCGCGCATCGATTTTGCGGATGAGATTTCCGGACGAGTCATATTCGTAACGCAGCCGTCCGCGGTCCGGACTGATTTCCTCGACCCGGCGACCGAAATCATCGTAGCGATAGCGGGTGTGAGCGCCATTCGGTGCAGTGACGGCGGTGAGCTGTTGGAGACGATCAAATTCAAATTGAGTTTCGCCGCCGTCCGGCGCGCGGACCCCATTCAACCGGCCGAGTGAGTCGTAGGCAAGGCGCGTTTCGGCGCCGAGTGGATCCAGGATGATGTCAGGGCGATCGTCATCGTCTAGATATCGAATCTGCTGGAGCGGTGGTCCGTCGCCATCGCGGGTTTCTGTCAGTCGACGTCGCGCGTCATATGCGAAGTAAAGCGACCGCAGCGCACGGCCCGTTGCGGTGAGCAGCGACGACCGCACCGGGAGATTGTCAGGCGCGTAGACATGGTGCTCGTGTACTGGGCCTTCGAACGATAGATCGTTGAGACGGTTCGCGACGTCATACCGCAATCGACGTCGGTGTCCATTGTCATCAACGACAGCTATCAGGCGACCGACGTTGTCATATTCGTATTGCAGCTGGCGATCGACGTTGCCGGTCCGTTGGCGCATTGAGAGGAGGCGGCCACGGCTGTCGTACTCGAAGTGTAGCGGCGAGCGGGTGCCTGATTGAACCGCTGAAATCCGGCCGGCTTGGTCGACCTTCAGAACCCGAATGACACGCCCGTCGGGTGTGCGCCACTCGGTCAAACGTCCGAGCGAGTCATACTGGACGCTGGTGATGTCACTCACCTCGTCACGAGCGCCGTCGATAGCTAGTAGTCGGCTGTTACGATCGAACTTCAGCTGTACGCTACGCTCGATGGGCGCATACGCGCCCGAGTTGGAGAGGGAGTAGCCTGACTCTGTCACTCGCGACGGATTGTTGTTGGTATCGAACGCAATGCGGGTGATGTGCACCCCGCGCGGATTCACGCTGGGTCGCTCGATACGTGCGGGAAGGGACGAGTCGGCTTCGTAGTGGAAGCGCATCAACCATTCATGGTTGCCCTCGAGATCCGTGCGCTCCATCTCTTCGACGCGACTTTGAGCGTCGTAGCGGTAGTGCAGTGAGGGTTGGTGCGCGATGTGGATGTCTGTGATGACGAATCGGTCGCCGTAGCCGTAGCGCACGTCTCCCAGGCCGCAGGTGCCACAGCCGGGTCCCCGAACCGCCGTGACGCGAGCGGTGTCATCGGTCCATTCGTACTCGTAGCGACTGATGCGGCCAAATGCGTCCGTCACGTCGGTGTACCCCGCGCCATACTGCAAGCTCATTTTGCCTGCGTTGTCCGGATGGGTGGAGGAGATGGCGCGTCCTTTGACATCGTAGGTCCAGGCTGCGATTTCAACCTGCTGATCGCGCCCACCAAACTCACGAACGGGCGCGCTGCGCGCAGCGATGCTGGTCAGATGATGAGGTAGGGCTGCAGTGTCGTACCGATAGATCCGCGCGGTACCGTCCGAGTAGGCCGCCTCCGCGAGATTGCCTGTGCTGTCGTATCGGTAGCGTGCGGCGAAGCCGGCCGGGCCGGTGATTCGGGAGATCCTTCCGTTTGCATAGTAAGTAAGGGTGAGGCTTCTCAACTGTGGGTCCGTTACGCGGATCAGCCGCCCGTTCTCGTACACGAGCTGCACGCGCTCGCGGCCTTGTGTAATCGTCGTGAGTCGGCCCGCCGCGTCGAAGGCCAGCTCTCGACCGTCCAGCCAGCGCCATTTGTAGGCTTTGTTCGGCTGTACGAATAGAGCGCCGTCGCTGGCGCGTGAGGCGCGGTACCGATCAATTCCATTGTCGAGCCTGCTTGCGTTGCTGAACGAGATGACCCGGCCATCTGCTTGGATCAGACGTATGGTTGACTGCTGGTCTGCAAGTACGCGTGCCTCGAATGCATGTCGCCAACCTGCACCGAAGACGCCCATCTGCATGGCTGCTTCGCTGTTGTAGTGCCGCGAGAGCACGAGGCCCAATCGCCCTGGCAATGCAGGTAGGTCGATCTCCGCCTGATACTTGTTGCCTGTCGCTACGTGGATGGGATTGCCGACTGCGAGACTGGGCAATGAGTTACCCGGCAATGAGGCCGCACTGGAGCTGTTTCCTGTTGCAGAGAAGGTGGGATTCGGCTGAGGGTCCACTGGGCTGCTTTGCCCATTGCCGGGCGACTCGAACCCGTCGCGAACGCCTCCCGAGTCGGAGGATCCGCTGCAGGTCGCCGGGGAACCGCCGTTTGAACCGCCGCCCGTTCCCGAGCCATTGCTTCCACCGGGTGCGGGCGCACTGCCGCCGCCCTGTGGATTCTCCGAGGGATGATCGCCGTGAAACCCGAACGCTCCATCGGACAGTGATCGGCCCTCGTCATCTGCGCCCGGCGTCGAGCCGCCATCGTCCTCTGCGTCTTCGCCGTCATCCCTGTGCTCTCGATCGTCGGCAGGACGACTGTTCGCGTCGATGCGCGCGATCTCGGGCAGGTCGGACTTGGCGATCATCGCGTCATTGAGGCGCGCCGGTGTCTGCATTCGGACTGTGGACGTTGCGATGACGAGCAGCCGATTGCGTCGCAGAAGTTGCTGTTCGAACGCGTCCCAACGAACGACCCCGGCGCGATCGGCCACGAGCAGTACTCGCGATAGAAACCAGTTCACCAGCGGCACGTCCATTTCGAATCCGTACGTGATCTCCACGCGCAGCAGGTTGGCGTCTTGAATGTTGAGGCCGCTGCGCGTGCCGATGACGGTGCTGCGCGTGTGCAGGCGGTCATTGGGCAGTTCACGCTGGCCATTTACGTCTGCACCGAAGTCGGCGAAGGCTTCGCGAGTGGGATTCAGGATGCGGATGCGGGCGTCGGTGGCAAGCTCGAGGTTGATGCTGCCAATCGCTTGCACCATTCCTTGCACAGAGGAATCTGGTGAATACAGCGGGGCCAGGCCGCGAGCCAGCCCGCGCCTGATTGCTCCAATCTCTGCGTTGGCGAACGAGCCCGCGCGTGCAGCCTGCAGGCTCGCGTGGTTCATCGTTGCCTTTGCTTCGTAGATGAGCGCGAACTGGATCGTGCCGAGAATCACGACCAGCAAGACGGGCAGGGCGATCACGGCTTCGATGATGGCTGCGCCCGTCGCTCTGCGACGCACGCCATATAGTCGTCCTCGCGATGCGCCTCTGTAACGGTGGCTTGCGGTTTCCATCGACATCATCCTTGATTGCGCAACACCCTCGATCCTGGGGTCGTCAATCCTTGAGCTTTGGCTTCAACGCCTCGTCCGATTTCTTCTTCAGCTCGTCGAACTGGCGGACCCGTGTCTTCATGTCTTCTGATTCGACTTCGATGATCTGCGGTGTGACGAGCACGACGAGCTCAGTTTCACCACGGCGGAATTGGCGCGACTTGAACAGCTCGCCGAGAACCGGAATGTTTCCGAGGCCCGGTACCTTCACGACGGTCTTTGCGTCTTCTGAGCTGAACAATCCGGCCACGACCATCGAGGCGCCGGACTTCACATTCATCTCGGTGTTGGTCTTGCGCGTTGCGAAACCTGGAAAGCCCATGACCGAGATGGCCTTATCGAGACTGCTCACTTCCACGCCGACTTTCGTGCGTATGAGGCCGCTATCGTCGGCTTGGGGTGCGACGTTCAAGATGATCCCGAACTGCTTGAAGATGACGTTCAACGCGCCGTCCTCATTCTGGACCGGGATGGGAACTTCGCCGCCGACGAGAAAGTCAGCCTCGCTGCCGCTGATACAGGTGAGTGTCGGTTCAGCCAGCGTGCGCGCATCACCGTTGTTCACGAGCATGTTGATGACAGAGTCGACGACGGTCGTCAGGGCCAGGTAGTGGTTATTCGTCCCCAGCTGCAGCGGCAGTTGACCGCTGTCCGGGAAGTCGACGCCCTCAGGAATCACACGAAAGTGTTCGTTGGTCACGAACTCATCCAGCGTGGCGAACACGGGTCCTTGTGCCACATCCGCCCAGTCGATGCCGATGTCCCTCAATGCGGACTTCTTCACCTCGATCAGCTTTGCCTTGATGAGGATCGTGGGTTCGGCTTCGAGGCGAGGGGCGGCCGGCGGAGGATCCGGTATCCCCAGGACCTTGACGAGATACGCGACTGAGTTGCCATCGCGAGTCCACAGCCGCAGGTCGGTCAAGCCTTCCTTCTTGCCGAGCACCATGACTTCCTGGGTGTCATCGAACACCTTCACATCCACGACATTGCCGTCGCCAGCTGCGACACGACGAATGTTTGGATACCGCATCAGCAGGCTTTGACCCACTGGTAGCGTGAGCACGCTGACGGGTGCGGTGCTCGCCAGGTCGTTTGCGGTCGGTGTCTGAGCTTGCGCAGCGAAGCTCGCGAGCAGGGCCAGCAGGGTTGCGCGGCCGAGGCGAACCAGCCATCCATGGCTATGAGACATGATTACCTTCCGCCGAGAATGATTTCGATTGGGAGTCTGGGAGCAGAACGAGTGATCGTCCGCGGCCCTTGCAGCAGTGCTGTCTTGGTCAGCCTCGCAACTTGAATCGGATTGCCGTCCTGGGGCTGGCGCAAGGCGACGGTGATCTTGCCCACGTCCTGCGCGAGCGTGATCTTGGCAGCATCCTCGGGCGCTACTGACACAGTGATCGTTTGGTATTGGTTCGTGGGCTGCTTCTCGTCCAGGTAGCTCGCATTGGTTCTCGTGCGAATGCCGGTTGCGATGACCGGTACGTCGTAGAGCAGAGGCATCGTGAGATTCTCGTTGTTGTTGCTCGTGGTGAAGAAAATGTCGATGCGATCCCCGGGCGCCAGCATGCCGGAGATCGACGACTCGTCATCGACAGGGAAGGTCAGCGCACGCTGCCCCGCCTGAAGCTGAGACGAGAAGCCCGCACCTGCTTCTTGCGCGAGATGGGACAGCAACACGGCTTCGCCGCCCTTCACCGCGTGCGTCAGCATGCGGCCCGAGATGGCAGAGAAGTCATCCGCGAGCACGGCCTCGGAATGCAGGAAGGCTTTCGGCACCGAGCGGATGGCCACGGTGTCCGGCGAGATGAAGGTCCCGACTTGCAGATCCGTATTCGCAACAATCGCTCGCACCGGCTCGTACTGCGCGTCGAGTTCCGAGCGTCGTTGTGCCACGCTCTTGTCGATGTATCCATTGGCGAAGAAGGCGGCGGCACCGCCTGTGGCCAGTGCGCCCATCAGCATCAATGCGGTGATTACACTTCCTTTCATACAGCCCTCCATGGCTGCCACTCGAACCGGGCATCGGTACTGACCAGACTAAGTTTGCGTTTCCCTCCCCTGCGATAGCGGGGGAGGGTTGGGGTGGGGGCGCCTTCTTACAGTTCATCAGAACGGCATCACCAATGCCCATGAGAATTCGTCGTGATGTTCTCGAATCAGCGTGAGCATCGCCTGGCTGATGTTCCACACGACCGTCAAGCTCAGCAGTATCGCGACATATTCTGTCGCGCCCCAGCCGCGTTGTCGTTGTCTGGATTTCATCCTTTTCTCCAGATCACGATGATGCTGCTGCCCGAATGCAGTGCAGGTTGGAAGGTGAGATGAGCCAGATTGGCTCCTTTCTGCGCTTCCAGGATGTGGCCTCGTGCGTTCGACTGCATCCCTTGTTCGCGATTGATCACCCAGCCGCGATCGGTCAGCAACTCGCGGAACTTGTGAGCCTCCATCGAAACGGAGCGGGCGCTCATGAACGAGATGTGCTCCGCGCTGCTTCTTGCATCTTCGTACTCCTGCAAGTTCACGACTCGCGTCGTGCGTGGGTGCGGGAATGAAGTGGACGTCGATGGCTCGATGCTCGACGGGTTGCGACTCACGGCCACGTTGCCTTCGGAACCGCCCCCTCGCTGCTTCGCGCCAATGGTGATGTGAAGCGCCGGGGAGGTGAGTGCCAGGATCTTCCATTCGCCGCGCTGGAGCACGCGCGAAACACCATGGGCACCGGCGTCGGTGGTAGACCACCAGCGAGCATAGTGCGCGAACGTAGCTTCCACAGGCTGCGACGACTCGAAGCGCT
>DATELY010000044.1:0-3862 GCA_035276085.1 Steroidobacteraceae bacterium
TCTGGTTGAATAATCTACTGACGCGGCACGCCTCGAATACGGCGCGGCATTTCGTTTGAAGCGCGTCATTCACGACGACGGGTATTTGCGATGAACTTCGACAAACTGCGTTCCATGCCGATCTTCAGCAACTCAGCGATCGACTGGCTGCTGGCCGGAGGTATCGCCATCTTGATCGTGATTGTGCTGCTCGCGGCGCGTCGAGTCGTGCGTGGCCAGTTGCAGCGCCTGCTGGCAACAGAGCGCACCGAATTGCTCGAGTTGCCCTTGGAAGTGTTGAGCCGCACTACCCTGGGGTTCTTTCTCGTGCTCGCGCTCGTTGTTGGGTTGAAGAGCTTGGAGATGAGTGCCGCAACCAGCGGCGTGCTGGACAAAATGTTGACGATTGCATTGTTCTGGCAGGCGGGCGTCTGGATCGCCGCTGGGGTGCGCGGGTGGCTCGAGCGCAAGCGCAAGCGCAGCATGACGACGGATCGCGCCTTCGCGGGTTCACTCGGAATCATAGGTTTCATTCTGAATGTAACTGTCTGGGCGATGGTGCTCCTCCTGACGCTCGATAATCTCGGCGTCGACATTACGGCACTGGTCGCCGGCCTCGGTATCGGCGGTGTGGCGGTTGCACTGGCGCTGCAAAACATTCTCGGCGACCTGTTTGCCTCGCTTTCGATCACGTTGGACCGTCCGTTCGTTGTCGGTGACTTTCTCATCCTCAACGACTATCTCGGAGCGGTTGAGCATATCGGCATCAAGAGCACACGGCTGCGCAGCCTGAGCGGCGAACAGATCGTCATTTCCAACGCCGATTTGCTCGGCAGTCGCATTCGAAACTACGGTCGCATGAACGAGCGTCGGGTCGTCTTCGCTACGACGGTCGTATACGAAACACCCGTCGAGCAGATCGAGCGTATCCCGCAGCTCATCCGCCAGATCGTGGAATCGCAACCAGATACGCGCTTCGATCGTTGCCATTTTGCCAAGCACGGCAGCGCTTCTTTGGACTTCGAAACGGTGTACTACGTGCTCTCGGCTGACTACAACAAATACATGGATACACAACAAGCCATCAATTTGCGCTTGCATAAAGAGTTCGCACGCATGAGCGTGCAATTTGCGTATCCCACCCAGCGCATTTTGTTCGAATCGAATCTGCCGGCTGAAAATCTGTCGGAGCGGAAATCGGCTTGACGCCAATGACCGCATGCGCTTGCACGCAGGTAGGCGGGTTGGGATTATTTGCGCACTCCGGCTATCCGTATACGCTGAGCATGAGCCGGCTGGGCTCGCGCTCGACCGTATGATTACCACTATACGTCGCTCGTTGATGCGGCAACGCCACCACGCACGCCGCATGCGCGGACTGAGGATTCGCTGGCAGCGGCGGATGCTGTTCGTCGTGGGTGGTGGTGCCGTGGGCACGGTCGCCGCCGCCTTGGCAGTGCTGGCCGATCGTGCGCAGTCGGTGTTCCTGCACATGCTGGAATTCAGCCGCGGCTTGGGCTTTGGTATCACGCCGCTCGGGTTTGCGATGTGCGCTTTCGCCGCCAATCGCTACTTTCCCAACACACAAGGCAGTGGTATTCCGCAAGCCATCGCTGCCCATCGGACAGCGGACGCGTCATTCAGGCAGGCGTTGTTATCGTGGCGTATCGCGGTCGGTAAAGTGTTACTGACGCTGTTCGGCTTGTTGTGCGGGGCATCTGCCGGACGGGAAGGCCCCACTGTCCAGATCGGTGCGTCGATCATGTACTCGTTGGGTCGGCTCACATCGTCCGCTCAGCGTGGCTTGATCGTTGCCGGATCCGCGGCAGGGGTTGCCGCCGCGTTCAACACGCCGCTTGCGGGAATCATGTTCGGCATCGAGGAGTTGAGCCGATCGTTCGAGCGTCGGTCGAGCGCGTTGATCGTCCTCGGTGTGGTTGCAGCCGGCTTCACTGCAGTCGCACTGCTGGGCAACTACACGTACTTCGGTAGCAGCTCGGCTCGGTTGCAAGGCTCGCACGCATGGCTCGCCGTTGCGCTGTGCGGAATCGCAGGCGGGGGGCTGGGTGGTCTATTCAGTCGGCTCGTGATCGCCAGTGCAGCTGGTATTCCCGGTCGTCTGCAGCCGCTGCTTCGTGGCCGGCCAGTGATGACCGCTGCCTTATGCGGGCTCGGCGTCGCGCTGTGCGGTGCGCTCTCGGACGGCTCGACCTATGGCACCGGCTATCAGCAGGTGCGTCTGGCGCTGGATGGTACGCAACCACTACCCGTTGCGTTCGGTGGGCTCAAGTTCATCGCCACGCTGCTGACGTCGATGAGCACGATACCTGGAGGCATCTTCTCCCCCTCGCTCGCTATTGGTGCGGGACTCGGGGCAAATCTCGCAGGCTGGTTCAGCGATATTGACCCGAGTGCGCTCTTGCTGCTCGGCATGGTGGCCTACTTGGCCGGCGTTGTGCAGGCGCCTATCACCGCGTTCGTCATCGTCGATGAGATGACGGCGAACCATGCAATGCTCATCCCGCTCATGGCGGCCGCGTTGATCGGCAACGGCGCTTCGCGTCTGGTGTGTCGTGAAGGTATCTATCACGCGCTCGCACAGCGGCTGATTGAAAAGCGGAAGCAAGCTGGAGTTCTCTAGCCGGCGCATCACTGCATCATTTGCAGGTCAGATGCCGCAACGCGCGCGATGTTACACACGCAAAGGCACCCGCATGCAGCATGTCATGAGCTATCACGGGGTCGCAGTGATCGCCATAGCAGTACTCGTCTTCGTATTGCTGGCGCGGGGGCGACTATCGGTTGAGGTGTCCAGTCTCACGCTGCTGGCCGCGCTCGCTCTATTGTTCCAGTTGTTCCCTTACACCGTCGATGGTCGTCACCTGCGTGCTACCGAGTTCTTCTATGGCTTCGGTCACGAAGCGCTGATTGCGATCGCCTGTCTGATGGTCCATGGACACGCCCTCGTGACGACAGGGGCGCTGGAGCCGTTGGCGCGCGTCTTGGGGCGTTTGTGGGCTTGGAATGCACACGTGGCTTTACTGGCGGTGCTTGTCACGAGCATGGCACTTAGTAGCGTGCTGAACGACACACCGGTCGTTGTGTTGATGATTCCAGTCCTGGTGAGCGTCGCGCTACGCACAGGTACAAGCCCCTCGAAAACATTGATGCCGATGAATTTCGCTGTGTTGGCAGGAGGCATGGCAACGACGATCGGTACTTCGACCAATCTGCTGGTGGTGTCGATTGCGGGAGATTTGGGGCTACGGCCCTTCGGCATGTTCGACTTCACGTCGATTGCGGCGACGGCCGCAGTGCCGGCGTTGCTGTATCTATGGCTGATCGCGCCGCGATTGTTGGCTGACCGCCAGCCGCCGATGCAATCCACAGAGCGGCGCATTTATCAGGCCGTATTGCGTGTACAGACGGGCAGCTATCCCGACGGACGTACACTGTCGCAGACGCTCGAGCATACTGGCAACCGGATGCGCGTCGAACGCGTCCAACGCGGCGGCGGTGATTACCTGGTGCGGCTACCGACGTTGAAGCTCGCGGCGGGCGATATGCTGTTCGTGCGCGACACGCGGGAAAACATTAAGGAATTCGAGCAAGCGCTCGATAGCAAGCTGCACGACGTGGCTGTCGAGGCGAGCGCGCCGAAGGATACCGAGGATGACAAAAAGAAAGAGGAGGACCGTGAACAGCTCGCGGAGCTCGTCATCACGGACGATTCCGATCTGGCCGGCCGTACACTGCGTGATGCGCGCTTCTATGATCGCTACGGTCTCGCCGTCATCGCGCTGCACAGACCACCCACCGGCGCGATCCTCGATCGAGACCTTGCCGACGTCGGCTTGCTCAGCGGCGACGTGTTGCTTGTCCA
>DATELY010000045.1:0-2685 GCA_035276085.1 Steroidobacteraceae bacterium
GTGGCGCCTTGCCCAATTCGATCGTCAACGTCGGTGGCCGCAAGCTGCTGTACTACACCGGGATCAACCTGGGCGTGACGGTGAAGATCCGCAATTCCATCGGCCTGGCCGAATGGAACGAGGCCACCCAGCGCTTCGAGAAGCTGTTCCGCGGCCCCGTCATCGACCGCACCCGCGATCTTCCTCACTTCGTCGCCACCCCCGAGGTGCAGTTCGAGGCCGGACGATTCCGGGCCTGGTTCACCTCCTGTGTGCGATGGGAGCAAGGCCCTTCGGAAGCGAAGCACTTCTATCATCTCGAGTATGCCGAGTCCGCCGACGGGATCGAGTGGGAGCGCGACGGCACGGTTGCCATCGGGTTCCGTGACGAACACGAGTACGCCCTGGGTGTGCCGCGTGTGCTCAAGGATGCGGACATGTACCGGATGTGGTTCTGCTCCCGGGCCACGAAAGACTGCCCCACCTACCGGATCCGCTACGCAACCTCGTCCGATGGCGTGCAATGGACGCGACACGATGAGCAGGTGGGAATCGACGTATCGGAGTCGGGTTGGGATTCGGAGATGATCTGTTACCCGTTCGTCTTCGATCATGCCGGTCGCCGCTACATGCTTTATAACGGCAACGGCTATGGCAAGACCGGTTTCGGGATCGCCGTCTGGGGAGATGAGTGATTCCAATGCAGCGCTGGCGACCCGTGATCCGGCCCATTCTCCGTTACGCAGTCGTCGGCGTCGCCTGCAATGCCGTCGGCTATGCGGCCTACCTGGCGTTGACGTGGCTGGGCATCCCATTCAAGCTGGCCATGAGCTTCCTGTATGTGCTTGGCATCTGCATCAGCTTCCTGGGCAACCGCAATTGGGCGTTCGAGCATCGCGGCAACGTCGTGGGGACGGCCTGGCGCTTCGGCCTGGCGCACGCAGCCGGCTATCTGCTCAACCTGGCCTTGCTGACGGTGTTGGTCGACAAGCTGGGATATCCTCATCAGTGGGTCCAGGCCGCTGCCATTTTCGTTGTAGGAGGTTTCTTGTTCGTCGTCTTCAAGTTGTTCGTCTTTCGACATGACCAACCGGATGGGACCCAGGCGTGAAGATCTGTTCTGAATGCGAGACGCCGTACGCCTCGGAGCAATGGGCATGCGTCCAGTGTGGACATCAGGTGGCTCGAAAGAACGGTTTTGCCGCGTTTGCGCCGGAACTCGAGGACAAGCAGGAGGGCTTCAAGGCCGACTTCTACGAGACCTACGCGCATCTTGAAAGCGGCCATTTCTGGTTCCGGGCCCGTGGCAGGTTGATTACATGGGCGCTGACGAAATATGCGCCGCGCATGCGTTCATTTCTGGAAATCGGGTGCGGTACCGGCTTCATCCTGAGTCGGGTCGCCTCGGCGTTTCCGAAGGCCACGTTGCTTGGCAGCGAGATGTTCTCGACCGGGTTGAAGTTTGCCTCCTCTCGCTTGCCCGGTGCCGAGTTCGTGCAGATGGATGCGCGTGATATCCCCTACATCGACGAGTTCGAAGTGATTGGCGCGTTCGATGTCATCGAGCACATCGAGGCGGATACCCTGGTGCTCCAGCAGATGCACCGTGCCCTGAAGCCCGGGGGCATCGTGTTGTTGACCGTGCCCCAGCATCAGTGGCTGTGGAGCCAGGTGGATGAATATTCCTGCCACGTGCGACGCTACGATGCCGCCGACCTGCATCGCAAGATGGAAGAGGCGGGGTTTTCTGTCGTGCGCAGCACATCGTTCGTCTCGTTACTGCTGCCGGCAATGATGATTTCGCGCGGCGCCAAGAAGCAACAGCGGGGCGATACGAGCGAGACCGCCGAATTAGCGGTACCCAGGGCGCTCAATGTGCTGTTTGGTTTCGTGATGTGGCTGGAGTGTTTGCTCATCAAGGTGGGAGTGAGTTTTCCGGTCGGTGCTTCCAGGCTGCTTGTCGCCCGGAAAAAGAGTTGATGCTCCCCCGCTTTGCATAACGACGTGATGTCCGGTTCGACCCGATTAAAATTTGCGCGCGAAGGCTCAAACGGTGGAAGACAAAAAGATCCAGTTCAATCGCCCCTACATGACGGGGAAAGAACTTTATTACATCGCTGAAGCCAAGTTCGGCAATATCCTCGCCGGCGATGGCCCGTTCACCAAGCGCTGCCATGAGTGGATGACCGAACGTACCGGTTCGAGCAAGGCCTTGCTGACCCACTCGTGCACGGCAGCGCTGGAAATGTCCGCGTTGTTGTTGGACATCCAGCCGGGCGACGAGGTCATCATGCCCTCGTACACGTTCGTATCCACGGCCAATGCCTTCGTTTTGCGCGGCGGCGTTCCCGTGTTCGTCGATATCCGTCCGGACACCCTGAACCTGGATGAGACGCTGATCGAAGCGGCCATCACACCGCGCACCAAGGCAATCGTGCCGGTTCATTATGCGGGCGTGAGTTGCGAGATGGATACGATCATGGAGATCGCCCGGCGTCACAACCTCAAGGTGGTCGAGGATGCGGCACAGGGGGTCATGGCCGCATACAAGGGCCGGGCTCTGGGCAGTATCGGGGACCTCGGCGCCTTCAGCTTCCATGAGACCAAGAACGTCATTTCGGGCGAGGGCGGCGCATTGCTCGTCAATGATCCTGCGTACGTGTTGCGCGCAGAAATCATCCGCGAAAAAGGCACTGACCGTAGCCG
>DATELY010000046.1:0-18218 GCA_035276085.1 Steroidobacteraceae bacterium
CGGTACATCCCTCACGACGAGGCGCAGGAGATCGCACCGCTTCAGGTTGCCATCAATGCATTCTCGGGTGTGCCCAGCGTTTCAGAACTTGGGCTCCTGAAATGGCGGCCGGGCGGCGGCAACAGCTGGTTCCTCCCCGGCACTCCCATGATCGGCAAGGTGGCCAATGAGTTCCAGCACGTCTGCCGCAGCATCTATCAGGAACATGGTCTCGACTATACGGTGATGAACGTCTGCGCGGCCCGCTTCTGCCGCGGGCTGCACGTCATCACCTTCAATCGGGAAGACGAGGATGAGCGCCGGCGCGCGGACGCCTGCTATCGGCGCATGGCGGAGGAAGTCGCCAAGCGCGGCGTGTTCGTGGGCCGCGCGCCGACCGACGTGCACGACTTCCACATGGCGCAAACCATGCCGTCATTCCGGTCCGTCTGTTCCTCTCTCAAACAGGCGCTCGATCCGAACAACGTCATCGCCCCGGGCCGCTACGGGATTCGCTTGCCCTGATTCCGGGTAGCGGCCTCGAGCCTTCATCTCCCCGCAGCACGTGGCCGAAGCCTCTGACATGCCAACCGATCACGGCGTTATGCCCATGGATTATCTATGCGGACGAATTTCACACAGGAACAGTTGAGCGATCCAGCAATCGCCGAGGCGAACCAGATCCTCGAAACCTGCGTGCATTACGGCTTCTGCACCGATACGTGCCCGACCTATGTCCTGACCAGGGACGAAAACGAATCTCCGCGCGGACGCATCGATCTCATCAAGGAGATGCTCGAGAACGGCAGTGCGCCCAGTCCAGCGACGGTGCAGCATATCGATAGCTGCTTGTCATGCCTGTCGTGCATGACCACGTGCGCCGCCAAGGTCGACTACGTGCACCTGATCGATCACGCGCGTGTCCATATCGAGCGCCACTATCGCCGCCCGTTGTTCGAGCGTCTGACTCGCAACATCCTGGCGCGCGTTTTGCCCTATCCCAAACGCTTTCAGCTCGCGCTTCGTCTCGGTCGGTTCGGCAAGCGCGTCAGAGCGATCATCCCGGCGAAGCTGCGCCCGCTGGTCGATGTCATCCCGGACCGTGTCAGCGGCCACATTCTGCATCCGCAGGTGTTCAAGGCCGAGGGCGCGACGCGGCATCGGGTGGCGCTTCTGGCCGGGTGCGCACAGCAGGTTCTCAACGCCAACATCAACGCCGCGACCATTCGCCTCCTGCAACGTCATGGTTGCGAGGTGGTGATAGCAGAAGGCGCGGGTTGCTGTGGTTCTCTGACCCTTCACATGGGCCGCGAGGAAGACGCGCGGGCTGCGGCGCGCGCGAATATCGAAGCCTGGTCGCGGGAAATCAGTACACGCGGCCTGGACGCAATCATCGTCAATGCTTCGGGATGCGGTACGACCATCAAGGACTATGGTCATCTCTTCGCACGAGATGCGGAACTGCAAGCGCAGGCTCGCGAGGTCGCCGGGCGGGCCCTGGATATCACCGAGTTCCTGGTACGACTGGGCCTGAGAGACGCGCCGCTCGCAAAAGCTTACCGCGTCGCATACCACGATCCCTGCTCCATGCAGCATGGTCAGAAGGTCACACGCCCGCCGCGCGAGTTGCTGAAGGCGGCCGGCTTCCAGGTGCTCGATGTGCCCGAGAAGCATTTCTGCTGTGGTTCGGCGGGTACATACAACCTGCTGCAGCCGGACATGGCACGGCAACTGGGGCGCCGCAAAGCCGAGAATATTCGAAGCACCGACCCGGACATCCTGGCAACCGGGAACATCGGCTGCATGACGCAAATCGAGGCTTACCTTGGAACCCCCGTCGTGCACACGGTCGAGTTGCTGGATTGGGCGACCGGTGGACCGATGCCACTCGTCCTTCAGGGACGGGAACTCCGCGATCCGCCCGCACGGCAAATGCTCGCTGCGGAAGCGCCGAGCAATGACTCCGCCACTGCGGACTTCTGGTAAGCAATTTCTCTCAGCCTGAGACGTTGGAGCAGGTCGAGTTCGACGCGCTGCGCCTCATCGAGGCGATCACGCGCAGCCGACAATGAGCCGCGACGAACTGCTGTTGACAGGTGTCAATTATTTACGCTACACAGTGTATCGTAATTAATTGATGCCGACTGGGCGTGTGGGGGAATCAAGTGAATCACGCGGCAACTCGAGTGCAAGAACTGAACCCAGCCAAGCTTGCGATGCTCTTCCGCAAGCAATTGCAGATGAGCGAGATCAAAGCCGGAGACACGATTGCTCTTGTCGGCGACCTGGGTACCAGGCCCGAGTACATCCAGGCTGCCTTCGCCGCAGCCGACGAGCTCGGCGCCGATATCTACGAGATGAGAGTCAATTCGATTCCTTCCTGGACCAAAGTTGGCGTTCCAACTGTGGGCAAGGCGAAGGGGACTCTTGATGCGGTCATGAAGGCCGACTTGATCGTCATATTCCATGTTCCTCTTTTCGCGGAGTGGCTGGGAGACGTGCTCCGTTCCGGCGTTCGCGTGCTCATGGTCATCGATGCTCCCGATGACCTCGAGCAACTTCTCGCTCCCAAGGGCTTGAAGGAAGCGGTGCTGTACGCGGAAGCGAGGCTGAAGAGCACCAGAGAGTTCCGCGTCACAAGTGATGCCGGAACGGATCTGGTGTGTAGCCTCGGCGATTACACCGTGCTGAGCTGGTACGGTTATGCCGATCGTCCCGGCAAGGTCGATCAATGGGGGTGCGGTCATGTCAACACCTTCCCCAACGAGAGAACTGCAAACGGCCGAGTTGTCATCCAGCCCGGCGATATCTTGATCCTTCCGTATTGCCGCTACGTCATCGATCCGGTCGAGCTGAACATTCGCGATGGCTTCGTGACCAGCATCTCGGGCGGTCTCGATGCCAAGCTCATGGAGGAGTGGCTGATCGCAGGTCGGGATGGCGCTGACGATCGCGACCCTTGGGCGGTTTCGCATGTGGGCTGGGGACTGAATCCTCAAGCCGACTGGTATGGAATTGCGCTGAACGGTGATGAGCCGGAACGGAGCCGCGCGTCCGCGCGCACGTTCTCCGGCAATTTCCTCTTTTCGACGGGGCCGAATTCCTTGGGCGGCGGCAAGCGGAACACGCGCGGCCACCTCGATATCCCGATGCGGGACTGCACCATTGCCCTCGACAATGAAGTGATCATCGAACGAGGCAGGATCATCGACCGCAAGATGATCGTCGCTCGCGAGACGCGCTGATCAGCTCATGACTCCACCTTGGCTCATGTCAGGCACCCATAAACACGAGGGGAGAACGCTATGAAAAAATGTATCGAGGTTGACCGCGGGATTTCGTCGCCGGCGAGACTTGTCGGAGTGAGCCGACGGGTCCAGTTGAGCCCTATCGCTCAAGGGTTCTTGTTGGCAGTCGCGGGCGTTTCGCTTGCGGACGCTGCCTGGGCGCAAAATGCAGCCACTTCATCCGCTCAAGGCCAAGGCGCCGAGTCATCGGGCGCAAAATTGGAGGAGATCCTCGTCACGGCGCAGAAGCGTGAGTCCAGCATTCAGGAAACACCGCTTGCGCTCACGGCACTGAGCGGAGATGACCTGGCCGAGCGTCAGGTGACGGACTTCGAGCGACTGGCGCCCTCGCTTCCGAGCGTGAACTTTGCCCGCAACGTCGGCTTTGCACGCATCGCGATCCGTGGTCTCGGGTTCGACTCGACGCAGGCCGGCCAGGAAGGGCGCGTGGCCTTCCATCAGGACGGTGTCTATGTCTCCCGACCGAGCGCTCAACTGTCCGGCTTCTTCGATATCAACCGCATTGAAGTTGTACGTGGTCCGCAAGGCACGCTCTATGGACGCAATGCCACCGCGGGTGCGGTGAACGTCATTACCAATGACCCCGGAGATACCTTCGGAGGTTCCGCCAAAGTGACGGTCGGAAACTACAGCCTTCTACAGACGGAAGGGGCGCTCACAGGGCCGGTGAACGACGCCATTTCGGCACGTCTCGCATTCGTGACGACCGATCACAGCGGATACGGATACAACTCCACGACGCGCCAGGAGATCGATAACGAACACAGCTATTCCGTTCGTGGCAAGGTCAAGGTAGAGCCGTCGTCGACCTTCAATTTGCTGTTGTCTGCCGAGTACAGCCGCCAGGACGACAACAACTTCGTCTACCGCTATCTTGGGGCCGGCAAGCCGACGGTGGTTCCCACCGGACTGGCAATCGGCGGAACGGTACCGTCGAACCGGCGTGACAGCTTCGCCAACAATCCTCAGCTCAACGAGCGCCGCTTCTCCGCGCTCAACGCGACTGCAAACTGGGACGTCGGCTTCGGGACGCTGACTTCCGTCACGGGCTATCGTGACTCGGACACCCACCTCCTGTCCGATGCGGACGGCACGAGCGCCCCGATCGCGCGTGCGCAGATCAACGAGGTCGCCCATCAGCTCAGCGAGGAGCTGCGCTTCGCGGGAGATATCGGGACGGTCAGCTATCTCTTCGGCGGCTATTACTTTCGTGAGGAGGTCTGGGGGCAATCCAACTTCTCGCCGGTACGATCGCCTGTTCCGGCGCTTGCGGGCGCGCAGGTGCAGGGCCTGGACTATGTCGGTGACCTCGATACGAAGGCATACGCCGCGTTCGGTCAGTTGGACTGGCGTCCGCTGCCGGGTCTCACGCTGTCTGCCGGACTTCGCTACAGCTACGAAGAGCGTGCGATCGATCAGGTAGGACTGGCCGACCTGACCACGCCTTACAACCCCCATGCGCCCTACCATCACAATCTCTTGCAGAACGACGACACCGACTTCGATTCGTTCACGCCCCGGTTCAGCATCGATTATCAGGCCGCCGATGACATCCTGATCTATCTGACCTACGCCAAGGGCTTCAAGAGCGGCGGCTTCAGTCTGACCGCCTTCTCCCCGCCGCTTCGTCCTGAGACGCTGACGGACTACGAGGGCGGAATCAAGACTGAATGGTTGGAAGGAAAGCTGCGCGTCAATCTTGCTGCCTTCTATTACGACTACACCGACCTGCAGGTCTCTCGTCTTCTCGGCAACCAGGCTCAGCCGGTGAACGCCGCGTCTGCGGAGGTGAAAGGTGTCGAGGGCGAGTTCATCATCATTCCGGTCGAGGGCCTCGAGATCTCCGGAAATGGGGCATGGCTCGACGCGGAGTTCACGACGTTCGTGACGGTGGAGCCGGCGCGCGTCGAGTTGGGTCAGCAGCAGCTGGCCGGCAATCGCCTGCCGCAAGCACCTCGCTACACGGCAAATCTCGCCGCGCAATATACGAAGCCCATTGGAAAGGGCGAACTCGCCGGCCGTGTGGAAGGCGCCTGGGCCGGGCACGTCTATTTCTCGCCATTCAACCGGCCGGAGACCTCGCAGGCTTCATATGGAAAATATAACGCGTCAATGACCTGGAATGATGACAGTGGCTGGAGCGCGTCCCTGTTCATCCGCAATATCACGAACAAGCTCACGCTCTCGACAGGGCAGGTCAGCCTCGGCTTTCTTGGCTATCCGATCATGGGAGCGCTTGATCCGCCGCGCACGTATGGCGGCTCCGTCTCCTATCGTTTCTAAGAAGTCCTTCCGACAGGTGCCGGAATCTTCCGGCACCTGCATCGTGCCAAGTGGGAGCCGATCGCTCCTCACACCAGTAGCACGGACTATCGAAGCGGATCGGTACGACAGACGCTGTGCGGCTCTCCATCAGGCTGCGCGATCGTTGCTGCCGGAGGAACGAATGCTTCTTGTCGGCGCGACCTTCGGCTGCTCACGGCCAGGCCTATGCCCAGCGCTATGACAACCATCCCCACCAGGTGATAACTCCACAAGGATTCGTGGAGGATGAAGGCCGCGAGCAGCGCGCCGAAAACCGGCTGCAGGCTGGCCATCTGTCCCGCGGCGCCTGCACCGATTTCCGCAACCGCTCTGTTATAGAGGAGGAAGGCGATGACCGAGGGAAAAATGCTCACGTAAACGACGCCGAGCAGCACGCCGGATGTAACGCGAATGGGGCTGAACTGATGCTCATAGACCGCAAGCGGAAACATGAGGACCGCCCCGATCGCGAAGGTCGCTGCCAGAAAGCTCAGAGGATGGATGGACGGCCGGATGCGCAGAAGGGCGGTGTACAGGGCCCATGCCAGTGCGGCGGTAAGAACGAACCCGTCCCCATTGCCGAACCGGAGCGCAAGGAGTGCGTGGGGATCCGCGCGGAACACGATGATCGCCACGCCGAGCGCGCTGACCACGACGCCGACAGCCATCAGTTTGGACGGCCTCGCTCTGAAGAAAGTGAAGTCGAAGACGAGCACGAACAAGGGGACACTTGCCTGGATCAGCAAGGCATTCGTTGCGGTCGTGTGCTGCAGGCCGAAATAGAGAAGGGTGTTGTATGAGGCTACGCCGAGGACTCCGAGCAGCAGGATCGATCGCCAGTGCTTCTGGATCAGCTGCCAATCCTCCACGAGCCGGTGCGAGGCAAACGGCAGGAGTATCAGCAGGGCGCCTGCCCACCGGCAGAACGCGAGGCTGAACGGGGCGATTTGCGTGTGAATCGCGCGCGCCACGATGGAATTGCCAGCCCACAGCAGCATGACGAGCGCGAGTGTTGCGTAAACATCGGCACCGCCCCAAGCTCGTCGACTCATAATGAAATGGAAGAAGTCAGAAAATGCATCCCAAAAAAACACGAGGACGACCGCGCAGTGAGCAGGCGCGGGCCGCAGTCCTGCAGGCGGCTTACGATATTCTGGTCAGCAGCGGTTTCGCGGCGTTTTCGATCGATGCCGTGGCATCGCGCGCGGGCGTGGCGCGTACCACCATTCATCGCTGGTGGGCCAGCAAGGGGATGCTCGCGATCGAAAGCTTCGTGGAGCACATTCTCACGGACTTCGATTTCCACATATCGGATTCCGCATCCACCGATTTTCTCCGACTGTTTGAGGATACCGTCACCATGCTGGCCGGATCCTATGGCAAGGTCGTCGCTTCGATCATTGCCGAAGGTCAACGAGATCCGGACACGCTCAATCTGTTCGTCAAAGTGTATTTCCGTCCCATTCGCCTGGAGGCCATCAAAGTAGTGCAGGCGGGTATCGACAGCGGGGAATTTCGCCCGCAGCTCGATCCCGCGGTGCTTCTCGATGCGGGCATCGGAGCGGTCTACGCGCGACTGCTCTTGCAACAGCCGATCACCCGTGAGTGGACCAAAAGATTGGCCGAACAACTGCTGCACGGAGCGCTTGCCGAGGAAGCGCGGATTGCTGGAGTGTCTTTGAAGAGTCGTGCGCCAAAAAGGATTCACGCGCGCGCAAATTCCGATTGAGCCGCGATCGCTGCCGGCGTTCGTCTCTCCTTCGGACCCAAGAACCCGGGGCGCCAGCGTGAACATATCAACCGGCGTCTGCACGGCCCTCGGGCGGATTGCGCATCAGCGCCGTGATTGCGGCGAACTCATCCTCCTCGAACACCTGCAGCAGTTCTGACTGGCCGAAGCCCTGACCAATCCACCAGAGGTTGAACGCGGTGGCCATCGCCAGGTTCGGCGCGTCGATCAGAGTGCAGAAATCGTAGGCTCCCGCAGTCAGGTACCTTTGCAGGAGCCGGATCTCCAAAGCGCTTATCTTCTGGGTACAGAGCGCAGTGCGCTCCTCAGGGTTGACTATTCCCCTGCCTTTCAGCTTGCCAACCATCATGAACTTCATTCCGCTCTCCAAATCTTGAATGGCTGGCTGATAGCGGGAGCGGCCGTGGTCTTCGCGCTGCATTCACCAGCGGCGCTGGCTCGCGATCAGCCGACGCCCATCTGCCTCAACACCGCCCGTCCCAGCGGGTGATCCTCGTTCTCGAATGCGTCGAGCACCGAATAGTGATTGTGGCCAGCGACGGAGTGGTACTCGTATTCGATACCGGCCTGCTGCAACATCTCGGCGTAGCGGCGCGACTGCCGATGCATTTCCTGTGTCTCGTGCGCTCCAAGCGCCACGATGAAGGGTATCCGCGGTGGTGGCTCCAGATTGAGAGGGCTGTTCCTTGCCACCTGCTCCGCAGTCCAGCCCAGCGGCCTATAGGGAGCACTGAGCCCCACGGGTTCAAGATCAAAGCATCCGCTGATGGCGGTGACGCCCTTGACGACATTCGGCGGCAAATCGCCGTAGGTCGACCAGTCGGTCAGAGCGATCATGCCCGCAGCCTGCGCGCCGGCAGAATGGCCGGAGATGAATATTCGTGTCCGATCCCCGCCATAGGCGGCCACATTGTTCCAGACCCAGGCTACGGAGTTCCTGCACTGCCGCGCCAGTTCGTCCAGCGTGTGCGTTGGGCACAGCGCGTAATCCACCACGACCGTCACGACCGAACGCCTGCGAAACATCGCGGCAAGATAGCCGTAATCGTCCTTGCTCATCGATCTCCAGCCGCCGCCGTGGAAGAAAATCTGCACCGGAGCCGGGATGCGCCTTTCGACAGGATAGATATCGAGCAACTCTGTCTCGGCGTCCCCATAGGCGATATTGCGATGGCAGGGGATCCAGGACTGAACTTTCTCCGTTTCGTGCCGCCAACCGACGAGAAACTGTTGGAACTCCGGAATCAACACACGGAAGCTATATTGAGCGTCGAGTTGATCCTGCGTGTAGTCGCCATAGACCGCCACTGTCATCGTTGTTGGCCTCTTCTACCGGGTGTCACGTGTCGTCTTGATTTTAAAAGCATGCCCGAGTGAGGGATGCGGTTCTTGGACAGGAGCGCCATCGGGCTTGGTTCAGGATGCGGGGTTCGTCCCGTGCGCCTTGATCAGGAGCCGGCAACGGAATAGGCTCGAAGAGGGTCGTGATCCTCAACGGATTCCAGAGCGAGATCGGGCTTTTGATCCCTCGCGACGCAGAAGAAGGTATGAGCAGCGGAGCCCTGGCGACATCCGCTCCTGGGGTGGTCAGGCCCGAATCATTCTCATGACGTTTGTAGTGTGGCACTAACGACAAAGACTATCGGCCAATGCAATCGACGTGGACCACGATGTCTATCGAGCCTCGCGCAAAGTTTGCGTATTGGCGCGAGGCGATTTGCGAGACGATTCTCAACGTTGCTCCCGAAGCTGTCGATACGGCCACATTCAACGCTGAGCTGACGTGCCGACGGGTTGGTGGGATCAAGGTCACGTCGTTCAGTTCGAGCGGCCACAGGATCATCCGCACGGCGCGACATGTTTCCCAATCGGACGACGATAGCTTCCTGATCAGCTATCAGGCAGCGGGAAGAAGTTTGCTTTCGCAGGGCGATGGCGCGGTGGTCCTCGATCCGGGAGAGGTCGGGATCATCAATGGATCGCAGCCGTTCCAAGCTGATTTTCTGGATGATGTAACGCGGGCCATCGCCGTCGTGCCTGCGGGCATGATGTATAGAAGAGCGCCGTGGCTGCGCCGCTGCGCGGTCGGGAAGATCGGCAATGGCTCTCCTTACGTGGCACTGGCGCGCGCTGTATTCGATAGCCTGTCTCATGAAGCGTATGACGAGGGCGGGCTCTCGACGTCGCTTCTGGTCGAAAGCCTCTGCAATGTGGTCGCGATATCGACAAGCGGAGACGGCCAGGACGTCCATGGCCAAAGCAAGATCGCAGAACTTCTCGCCGAGTGCTGCCGTCAACTCAGCGATCCCGATCTGTGTCCGGAGAAAGTGGCTCTGGGCTGTCGCATATCGGTGAGGACCGTGCACCACAGGTTCGCTGCGATGGGAACGACCTTCGGTCGCTGGGTCCTGGAACATCGCCTGGAGAGATGTTTCCGAGATCTTCAGAACCCCATGTATTCCGAAAGCGGGATCGCGGAAATCGCGTTCCGCTGGGGCTTCAACGATTTATCGCATTTCAACAAGACATTCAGGCGCCAGTACGGTGTCACACCGGGATCCGCACGTCGCGTGACACTCAGTTATTGAGTTTCACGTAAAGGGTCGCTGCTCCGGCTGCGTTTCCAGGAAGCGAACGACGGCACGCGCGCGATGCTCCCAGGTGAATCCCTGGAGTCGCGCTTGTGCTGCCATCGCAATGCGCAGACGCAGCGCCGGATCTGCCGCCAGCGCGCGCATGGCAGCCGCCAGCGCGTTCGGATCGCCGGGCTCTGTCATGACCGCTTCCACGCCCGGCTGCAGTATCTCTCTCAGCACAGGAAGATCGGACGTCACCATCGGCAAACCCGCCGCCATGTACTCGAATATCTTCAGCGGCGACATCCAGGCAGCGAGACTTTCGTGCCCGGGTGTCTTGGTGCCGCGGACGACGGCACCGTACGGTGCCAACGCAATGTCGTACTCGAGCAATCGACGTTGAGCTGCGTCGTAAGGCAGATGTCCGATGAAGCGCACGTTGGCTGGCGCGCCCACTCGCAGCGCATCGATCTGCGCCACGGTGCCACCGATCAGCTCGACAGCAATGTCCGGCACGCGGGCAGCCGCTTCGACGATGGTTTCCACGCCCTTGCCGAAGTGAAAGCTGCCGCAGTACACGGCACGCACTCGCTGACGGTCATTGATACGCGGTTCACGCAGGTGCTTGGCGGGCACGCCGTCATGCGCGACGAACACGCGCTCCGGCGCGAGTTGCGGCAATCGCGAGAGCAGTGCCTGTCGCAACTGTTCCGAGATCACGACCAACCCAATGAACCGTGGCGCTCCCACGAGTCGCTCCAGCGCGACGGACTGCTTCGCAGTGCGCGGTGGATGATGAAGCTCCAGTGCGACTGGATAGCCCGCCACGGCAAGACGCGACAACGACAATGGCCGGCGCCCGAACCATACCGTGGCTGCATCGCACTCACGACGGCGCAAGCACCGCCATAGCAGCCAGAGTCGATGTCGACGGCGCGTCTGAAAACAGATGCGAAAGTCCGTCTGCAATCCATAGTGCTCGCGGATCGATCCCGCCGCACCGCGTTCGGCGTAGAGCGTCACATCGAGACCGCGCTGAGCGAAGGCATCGCACATGTGCAGCACATGCACTGCGTTCGCATCCTGCGAGGGGACGCGCGAAGCCGACACGTAGCGGATGCGGGCAATCACGGTGCGCGATTTCACGGACATGGCGGCTTGCGCCAGAGCGCCAGATACTGTTCGAGTGCGGCATCCAGAGAGAACGTGGCCGCGTGCGCTTGTCGCGCCATCCGATCCGTCGGTGGATCACCCAGAACATCCACGATCGCCGTTGCCAGCGCGTCGATATCGGCAACTGGCACCAACCGGCCCCATTTGCCGTTCTGCAGAATTTCCTCCGGGCCACTGGGGCAGCGCGTCGAGACGATCGGCATGCCGATGGCGAGCGCTTCAATGAGCACCGCAGGCAATCCTTCGCGTCGCGAGGACAGCACGAACACATCGGACCGCGCCATCCAGGGCGCAGTCGTCGGCACGCGACCGGGCAACAGAACCGAGTCAGTCAACCCCAGCGCTGCGACGAGCCGCTCCAGATTGGGGCGCTCCTTGCCCTCACCCAGAATGATGAGTCGCGCATCGCAGCTGCGACGCACTCGGGCAAATGCGTGCAGCAGGTCCGCAAAGCCCTTCACGAAGTGCAGGCGCCCGGCCGCGAGCACGACGGGTTTGTCTTTCTGCGCCAGCCACGGGTGATCGACCGGCGCCTGTGCCGCGTCGAGGAACCTCGGCGTGAATGCGGGGTTGTAGATGGCATGCAACTTCTCCGCTCGAACGCCGAAATTGTTCCGCAAGTCATCTGCCAGGCCCTGACTCACCGCGACGACAGCATCGGCGCAGTTGAAGTGGGCGCGAATTGCACGTGTCTCCTTCTTGTACTTGCGAGGGTTCCGCCATTCCACATCGGCAGAAAGATTCTCACGCTGGGTCAGCATCACGTGCACTCGCGCCCCGAACTTGCGCTTGATGCGCGTCGCGCGGATGTTGTAGCGATTCAGTGCCGCAACGAGCCGGACACCCGGATGCTGCTGCACGTAGCGATGCCGGCGCAGGCGGGCAAGCAAGCCGACGCCCAGGACGATGCGCGTGACCCGTGGATCGAGCAGCGGCTCATCGACGAACTTGAAGCGCGGTGTCTCGCACAAGAGGTCAACGCTGTAGCCCCGCTCGACCAGTGCATTCGCCATCGTGAGCACCCACTTCCTCACACCACCGCTCGAGCGCTTGGGCCACGCAATAAGGTTGCAATAGAAAGCAATGCGTAATGTGGGCTCGGTTCGCAACGCGTGCACACGAAGATCCGATTGATCTTTCCCGGTGAGGTCGTCTCTCCAATATACCGGAGTCTCTTTCATCTGCTCATCAACCACGGAATCCGTATGTCATGAGAGTCGTCTTTCCATACCTGGCGCAGTTGCATCAGGTCTACCATTCGCTGCCCATCGCTGCCGAGATGGCGCTGCGGTATCCGCACGTTCGTGTCCACGCCGCCGGCGCGACATCCGCACACGTGGAGTTCATTGGCAACCTGCTGGAGCGCTTCGCCCCGCGAGCACGTGTGTTGCTGGATCGCTTCGATGTCCTGACCCTGCGCACAGTCAACTACGGCAGGAAGAGCCGGCTGCTGTTTCGCAATCGCGACTATCTACGTTCCTTCGATGCCATCGTCACGCCGGAGCGCTCTTCGCTGTTTCTGCGCCGTATCGGCCTGGGCGGCACGAAACTCATCTGGACGCGACATGGTGCCGGCGATCGCGCCATCGGCTTCGCAGACGACATTCATCAGTTCGACTACGTGCTCATGGCGGGCAGGAAGATCGAAGCCCGCCTGCTCGCCTCCGGGCAGATCCGGCCGGGGTGCTATACCACCGGCGTCTACTCGAAGTTCGATTGGCTGGGCTCGACGCCGCCCCCGCGATTGTTCGACAACGATGCGCCGGTGGTTCTGTACAACCCGCATTTCCAATCGAAGCTGTCATCTTGGCCGCGCATGGGCCACGCGATTCTGGAGTTCTTCGCCACGCATCCCGAATGGAACCTGATCTTCGCTCCTCATGTGCGGTTGTTCGATCCGCCGACAGCGGACAAGTACCGCGAGTTCGAGCGCTATGGCGGCGTGTCGAACGTGCTGGTCGATCTGGGCAGCGAGCGCAGCATCGATATGACTTACCTGACGGCCGCCGATCTGTATCTCGGCGATGTCAGCAGCCAGGTCGCGGAGTTCATGCGTCGTCCGCGTCCCTGCATGTTTCTCAACGCGTACGGTGCCGACTGGCGCAACGATGCGAGCTATCGGTCGTGGACGCTGGGACCCGTTGTCGACACGCTGGACGATTTCGAGCGCACGCTCGAACAGGCGTTCGCAACGCACGGCGATTTCACCAAGGCGCAACACGAATACGTCGCGGACACCTTCGATCTCCCACCAGGATCTTCCTCAGCAGCACGCGGAGCCTGCGCGATCGTTTCATACCTGGAGAACACCGCGGACGCTGCGCGCAGCAATGCTCGATTGCAGGGCGCGACAGCACCGCCGCGCCAACGGCACGGGACGACTGCGGCGCGGCTGTGAACACGAAGGACAACACTGCATTACTCCGGTCCCCTCCCTTGCGATAGCGGGGGAGGGTTAGGATGGGGGCGCTCGAGTTAGCGTTTGTCGCTCGACCGACCACCCCCATCCTGTCCTTCTGATGTGCAGGACGCACGCATGGCGCGGGCGCATGGATGCGCAGGAGCGGCCCCCGCTGCCGCAAGGGAAGGAACGCAATTGCAAGCGCATCTCGCATCTCGCAATTCACTATTGCGGCAACGAGCCGCAGCGCGGATCGACGTTGCACTTCACCAGCCGCACGACTTCCTTACTTTCCGGCTCCACTTCCAGAAACACGCCAATGCCTGGCGCGTAGTACTTGCGCTCGAACACATCCGGCTCGATCGAGGAGAAATTGCGCGTGACCACACAGTTGCCATTGCACAGGAACTTCGCCAGATCAGCTGGCACGAGCTCATCGAGAGCCGGGTCCTTGCCATAGATATAGGTCGTGGACAACACCTCGGCGGCGTCCTCTGCGGTGCCGAGTGACGCCTCTTCTCTGTACACCTCCCCTGCCACGGGAGCGCCGCGGAAGATGATGCCGGGCTCGTCGCCGTCACGTCCCGCCTTGAACGAACCCTCGATACTCACCAGTTCGGGTCTGGGCGGACGATCGCCTTCGAAGGTTTCGAAGCTGCGCGTCTCCTCACCGCAATACCACACGTCTCCCACCTTGGCCTGGGCAAACCAGTCCTTGGTGCTCTCGACGAGTTGGCCTTCCTCGCGAACCTCATCGAGAACCACGATGCAGCGCACCTCGTCGATGAGCTTCGTCTGGTTGAGCACTTCCACCTTCGTCGTTTGCGCCTCGCTGCGATACTCCCATTGACTGCCGATCCCGAGCGGAAAGTAAGCATTGGGATTGCTCAAGCCGGCGTAGTTCGCATCGAATTGCCCTGGCTCGAACTCGGGGTGATAGCGCGCTTCGCCGAGCAAGCCGCATGCACCCTGTCGCGCCTCGAATTGCTCGCGGCACAAGGCTCTGTTTTCGGTCAGCTCGCTCTGCGCGTCGGCAAAGCATTCCGGACGATCCACGTCGTCCGGCTCGTTCGTGCAGATCCCGAATGCGGTCCAGTAGTCGCCGACGGCGTCGGCCCGGCAGGCGCGGCGCAAGGTCTCTGCGGTGGCAGAGCAGAACTTCGACTGCGCCGTCAGATCATCCACCTCGTCCGCGTGTGCGACCGCGCCGACAAAAACCATGACACTCGCCATCGAGACGATGAGGCAGTCGCGACGCGCGTTGACTGCAGCACGTAACTCGGCGGCTAGAGCGGGATTGAACGCAGTGCACGCAGTTCCACTGGCACATTGCACGTTGAGCGTGTGCATAAGCCCTCCTGCAGCTGGGTGTTGGCGAGCGTTGGACGCCGGCTCACCGCGGTTCCAATCGCATCAAAAGCGCAATTGCCACTCCAGCATGGCACCGTCATCGCTCACCGCGAGTGCAAACGGCTGCACCTCCGGCGATTGCAGAAAGCTCCTTGTGATGAACGAAGCAAAGAAGTGACCGAGCGCCATGCCAACCAGTGTGTCTGAAGGATAGTGCCAACCAGATTCGATGCGCGCCCAGCCGGTGCCGAGCACGACAGCATCGATACCGACGTTCGCTGCACGCTTCAGATTCGCATCCAGGTCGATGGCATCCAGATTGATGGCCGCGAGTTGACCGGCGACCGCTGCGGTCGAGGTGTGTCCCGATGGGAAGCTCTTGCGGTCGTGTTCGTTCGGCCGCTCCCGATCGGAGACGCGCTTCAAACCGGCAGTCGATAAACTGGTCGCAACGATGGCCGCCATTTCCACGGTGCCCGCCTCGGCTTTGTCGATGAGCCACTCGTTGGGTTGATCGCCGCCGGGCGTCGCCAACAGCGTGATCAATGGCAGCGCGATCGATCCCGTCCGCAGGTTGTCGCTCCAGTTTTCGGCATTCTGCTGCGAGCCGAAGATCGGCGTGTGCGTGCGCGCCCAGTCCGAGCTACGTCGATCCCAGTGATCGAACTGCAGCACTGCCGCACCGGCGAGCGGAGCCCACACCCACGGGTCCGTCACTGCATCGCGTGCTGCCTCTCTTACACGCGTCCAACCCGGTCGAAGGGTGGCATCCGCGCCCCAACCCCTCCCCGAAGACACAGTCGAGCAGCCACTACAAGAAACGGCGACGGCCCCGACTGCGGTAAGCACGGCCGAATGGAAGGTGTGTTCAAAGTGCATGGAGTGTTGGACGCCACTCAAAGACAAATCCAATCGGCACGCCGCGCCGATGGATTCGTGCCACACCAGTCCGTGTCACGCCAAGGAAGGCATCGAGTTCGTCGCCGAGCACTTACCGGAAGTGGCTGCCATTCACGGATTGTCGGGATCCGCGGGCCCCGATTCGATCCACACGCCATACACGCAGCGGAGCACTTGCGCGCCGCTCGTCACATAGACACCGTGCGCGTAGGGCTTGCCGTTGAAGTAGCAGAGTCGCTCGCCGGGAACCTGCTGGCGCACGACATCGGAGTCTTCATCGAGCTCCTGAGCCACCGGCGAATTGCGCAGCTCGGGATCCATGGCACCAACGTGCGGTAACGTGGGACGACTGGCCATCGCGCACCTCCTTGAATCGCTCTCAATGGGGAACTAGTGGCCTGTAACAACGGTGGACTGTCTGAGTGAGCGGCCGGCTGGCGAGCTGGCTTGTCGGCCAGAAGGTTTTGCCAGGGCTTCCGGCCAGCCGACCAGCAAGCCAGCACGCGCAGCCTCGGTATCGAATCAGTGTTACAGGCCACTAGCTCGTGATGAACTTCTCCAGCTGCGTAATCGTCTCCTGCTGCTCTTCGATCACCGCGCGCACGAGATCGCCGATGGACACGATCCCCAAGAGCTGATTCTTCTCCATGACGGGCAGATGCCGCACGCGGCGCTCGGTCACGAGCTGCATGCAATCCTGCACGGTTTGATCGGGCGTCACGGTGATCACCGGCGCCGACATGATTTCCCATACGGCCGTTTCCGCGGAGGAACGGCCACGAAGGATCACCTTCCGCGCGTAGTCGCGTTCCGAAACGATCCCCACCAACTCGTTGCCACGCATCACCGGCAGAGCGCCGATGTGCTTGTCTGCCATGACCTGGATGGCACGCAGCACCGGGTCCTCGGCATCGATGCACCAGAGATCGTTGCCTTTGACACTCAGCAAGTGCTTGACCCGCAGCATGACCGGTCTCCCCTGATGTCGGTCGAACGCGATCGATTCTACGCTCGCGACAGCGGAAAGTAGCTCGCGGCAAACAACGCTGCGCGCCGCAGCAATCTCGTCTGCCCGGTTTTCGCGTTCCGCGGCAGCGAGCGTTATCCTCGGCCGATATGTCCGAACTCGACATCGCATTATCGATAGCGCTCGGCATAGGTCTTGCCGCCGCCGTGGGCCTGCGCGTGTTCCTGCCCCTGCTCGTGGCCAGCGCGGCGGCGTATACCGGACATTTGCAGTTGAGCGACAACTTCGCCTGGCTCGGGTCCGGGCCGGCACTGATCATGCTGGCCGTTGCCGCGACCGCAGAGGTGCTCGCGTACTACATACCCGTCGTGGACAACGCACTCGATGTCGTCGCCGCACCCGCTGCGCTCGTCGCCGGCACGCTCGTATCGGCAGCGGTGATGACCGACGTGCCTCCGATCGTGAAATGGACGACTGCAATCATCGCCGGCGGCGGTGTCGCCGGGCTCACGCAGGGAGTGACCACTGCATTGCGCGCAAAATCCACGGCACTCACGGCGGGCCTCGGCAATTCAGTGATCGCCACTTCCGAAGCCGGCGGCGCATTGCTGTTGGCAGGCCTTGCATTGATCGCACCGTTCATCGCGGTAGCCGTGGTCGCGATTCTGTGCTGGCTCGCGATTCGATGGACGCGGAAGCTCATCGCACGCATGCGGCGCGAACGAGCACCGGTGCAATGATCCACACGTGGAGCAACTCACATGACCACTCGTGTTCCGAATGCGTATCAACATCTGCAGACGAGCCAGCCCGAGTACATCGCGGCCGTCGAACAACTCGGCAAGGTCGTGCGTCAATGCGGACCGCTCGCTCCCAAGACCGTCCACTTCATCCAGCTCGCCGGCGCCGCCGCCATCCGTTCCGAGGGCGCGGTGCACAGCCACGTTCGTCGAGCACTCGACGACGGCGCGAGCGTCGAAGAGCTGCAACACGCCCTCATCGCTCTGACGAGCACGATCGGCTTTCCCAACGTGATGGCGGCCTTGAGCTGGATGAATGATGTCGCGCAGGGGAGATCGGCATGAGCATCGCTGTTTCGTTGCTGACGAAACAGTGCGCTTGGAGATAAAAAGAATTCGGCGGCACCTGACGATTCAGGGATGGCACGCGACGCGCTTGCGCAGCTGCGACAAGGAATTTTCAGGCGATGTCTGATCGATTTCGGACGAGCCCATCGTCGATGTGACGCGTCTGTGACCTCCTGCGGGTCGCATGTGCAACTTCAACCTACAAATCCCCTGCTTTTCTGCTGCTTTCGTTGGGCAACGGAGACAGATTGCCCGCGCTCGATGGGTTCCATAAATTCGCCCGCGACCAAGCCAAGAAGAATCTCCGTCACAACACACGTCCAAAGCGGATCGAGAGCCGCGCTCGTGTGCGTTTGATTGATCTTGCCGTCTGTCCAGGGAGACTGTCGAATGAACTTCAAACGTGTCTACGTGGCACTGGG
>DATELY010000047.1:0-33551 GCA_035276085.1 Steroidobacteraceae bacterium
GACACAGACACCCCTGTCGAGCTGAAGGATCCAGATGACCCGCGCTTCATCTCCCTTGGTAACACTCTCATAGTCCGGTGGGCCAGGATAGGTCTGCTGCACGAGCCTGCCCGTCAGGTTCACGACACCGTACTGCAAGCATTCAGCCGCGACAGATCCAGGCCACGAGGTCGCGCTTAGCAGAACAACGATGCTCAGGAATCGCGACACGGCTTTGCCACGCACTTCACTGCCTCGAAATCCCGCTCCTCCCGCCTATCGGCGGACGGACGCGCCGGAGGTCAGGAACGAGGTGCGGGAAACGTGCTCAAGGTGGGATGAGTCCGACCTATCTTTCGCTCTTCGATCCGAATTGCACCAGCCGTCGGCGTGCGCTTTCGATTGCCTCCGGATCAACGCTTGCCGCGCCGGTCAGCACGGCGACACTGCCTGAGAGGTACGGCTGGGCATCCGTGCCACGTCCTTGTCGATACAGCGCCTCGCCCAGTGCACTTTGCGAACGTGCCGCACGCCACGCCGGGGCGCCCGAGCGTTGCCAGCGAGCGATGGCTGTGCGCAGCTGTACTTCAGCTTCGGAAAGTTTGCCCTCTGCGAGCAGAGTTTCACCAAGCCAGTGTTCGGCGGCGGCAATGTACTGATGATCGACAGGAAGTGTGCGGGCGTACACCTCGAGCGCCTGCTTGAATTCCTGTTCTGCTTCGGTCAGCTGATGCAGCTTGAAGAGCGTCAGCGCAAGCGCGACGCGGTAGTAGCCGCTCATGTAATGGTCTGGACCCTGTGAGCGCAGCTGGATGCTCAAGGCCTCACGACCATACGCCTCGGCTTCCTTCAGGTTGCCCTGAGCAACGCGGACACGTGCCAGCGCATCGAGCGTATCGGCAACCTTTTGACTGTTCTGGCCGTACAGCGAGCGTTGGGCCGGGAGCACTTCGAGGAACAGGCGGTTGGCCTCGTCCAGATTGCCAACCTGAGCCAGCGCGGTCGCGAGCTCGATCTTTGCCATCAGACGATCCGGATGCTGTGGCGGAAGCGTTGCTTCGTAGATCGCATGAGCCTCGCGCGCCATACCGAGAAGGTCGCCTTGACGATCTTGCCAGCGACCAATGCCGACGAGATCCAACAGGATGACCGCCACTTCCGGATGCTTCGAGCCCCACAGCGCTCGTGCCTGCGTCAGCGCCTGACTGAGATGCTTCTCCGCCTCGCGCGGCTTTCCTTGTGCAGCCTCGAGCCGACCGATCTCGGCAAGCAGGTGGACGTAGCCTTCTGACGCATTCGCATGACTGCGTTGCGCAATCTGCAATGCGTCGGACAGCGCAGCTTCCGACTTCTTGAATTCTCCGCCCGCGCGATAGGCGCTGGCGAGTTCAGCTTGAACCGCTCCCACGGCCTCAGCAGGTGAATGCAGCACTTCACGGCGCAGATGCAAGGCTTCCTCCAGGAACGGAATGCCTTCATCGGAGCGTTCCTGGCGGCGATACGCGCGACCGATGGCTTGCATCAAGCGCGCGCGGACTTCCGGACCCAGTGACGGATCGGCCTTGATGCGTGAACCCGCTTGCTCGAGCAGCTCGCTGGCTGTCATCTCCTTGTCCTTGCCGAGACTGACGAACGGATCGGCGGCGGTGAATACATTCACCATGAACTCGGAGACCGTTTCGGCTTGCTCGCGCTCGGTGCGGATGCGCTGGTTCTGAAGGGACAGCACGACCGCGACGCCGGCCATCATCAGCATGAACCCGGCGCTGACGGAAACACCGAAGGCATGCCGGCGAATGAAGCGTTGCGAGTAGTAAACCCAGTTGCCTTGACGCGCGAGCACTGCCTCGTGCGAGAGGTAGCGGCGAATATCATCGGCCAGTTGTTCGACGGAGCCATAGCGATATGCGCTTTCCTTGCGCAGCGCCCGCATGACGATCGCGTCGAGATCGCCGCGCAACGCCCGCGCGAGACGCTCGGGGCTCGTGCCACGCAATGTCGCAAGCACGTCAACCGTGTCGTCGGTGGCGTCTGCACAGGCCTTGGTTACAGCCTGGCTCGGCGACACCGGATCCGTCGAGACGATCAGCCGCTCGAGTTCGAGCTCGGTGGTTTCGTCCGAGATGCGATAGGGGTGCAACCCTGTCAGCAAGCCATAAAGCACGACACCCAAGGCGTAGACATCGCTCGTCGTCGTGACAGCCTGCCCCTGGATTTGCTCGGGACTTGCAAACTCACGCGTGAGCATCCGATCGGCCATGCGGGTGAGTGCTGCGCTCGGATTGGATGATCCCGACTTATCCAGGAGCTTCGCGATACCGAAATCCAGCAGCTTCGGTGTGCCGTCGTCGGTGACCAGAATGTTCGCCGGTTTCAGATCGCGGTGAACCACGAGCCGTTGGTGTGCGAACGAGACCGCGCTGCAGATCTGCATGAACAGATCCAAGCGAGCGCGCAGGTTCAAGCCTTCCCGATCGCAATAGCTGTCGAGAGGCTCGCCCCGGACGTACTCCATGATGAGGTAGGGCTGGCGATCCTCCGTCTCACCCGCATCCAGCAACCGCGCGATATTCGGGTGATTCAGGTTCGCGAGGATCTGGCGCTCGGCCTGCACACGCGCACGGATGGTGGGGTGCGTGCTTTCGACCACCTTGATGGCGACCTGGGCGCTGTATTGCTCATCCATGCGCTCGGCGAGGTAAACCGTGCTGGAACCACCGCGCCCCAGCTCCGAGACGATGCGGTAGTTGTTGATCGTCGTGCCGATCAGGTCGCGTCGCGGCGGCGCCGTTTCGCTCTCTTCATAGAACAGGACACCCTCGGTATCGCCGCGCATCTGTCCGACGGTGCGGCTGAACACGGTCATCGCCCGCCGAGACATGGCGGTGCGACGGGGTTGGCGGGCTTTGGCAGTGGTCACGGAAGTTTGCAATTCAGGCGCTTTTTTCGACGTCACGCTCGAGCGTTACCCGCAGCAACGACAGGCTGCTGCCGGGCGATCGTTTCAGTTTTCAATTCGCGCATCTGCCGACCCATTCTCAGCCTGGAATCAGGGTTTCCCTCAATAACGTCGTAAGGGGGAACCTCAATTTGGCAAGCGAATCGCCATGATTATGTCTTCAAGAAGCGACACATATCTAGCAGCTAGGAGACTGAAAAAACAGGAAATCCCTCACGCTACGTGGACGTATTTGTGAAACTGTGAAGGAATTCCGCCCTCGGCAGAGGTGGAAAAATCTTTAGCCCTGAGCCATACAGCCCCTCGGAAGTGTGAACTGAGCCACGTTTAGGTGAGCTCGAGGAAGCGCCGGTAGGCCAAGCCGCCGCGCATTTTGGACGTTTTCCGGGGAGGGATTGCTTGTGTTGAAGTTCAAGACGCTGGGTTTGGCGGTCGCTGCTGGCTTGATTGCAAACGTCGCATTGGCCGACGGTCACTCAACTTTCCGTGTGCCGCAGCTCGCCGATGGTCACTCCACGTTCCGCGTGCCGCAGCTGACCGATGGTCATTCCACATTCCGCGTGCCTCAGCTCGCCGACGGCCACTCCACGTTCCGCGTGCCGCAGCTCGCCGACGGTCATTCCACATTCCGCGTGCCGCAGCTCGCCGACGGTCACTCCACGTTCCGGGTGCCTCAGCTGGATGATGGTCACTCGACCTTCCGCGTGCCGCAGGTCGCTTAAGAACTTCGCTTAAAAGAAGAAGAGCTTATGCGCGAGTTACACACTCGCGCCAAGCCTGCTGTGGATTCGTTCGCATAGTCGACGGGAGAGATCTCTTTCAAATTGCGGATCGACTCTTCGAACGCGCCGGGCGTCCGACGCGCGGCATTCAGCTGCCGGGTGCCCTCACTTTCCCGCCACACACGCCGCATCGCGATCAGTAGTGCGTCCAGCGAGATAGAACAACAGCGAGGCGACACTCCACATGACCGGTATCGCCAGCAACGTGTAACGGACGCTCTCCTGGCCATGGGCGCTGCGCAGAGAGTCGTTCATGGCGCCCACCAGCAAAGGGCCAAACCCGAGGCCGATGACAGAGATGCAGAGTCCGATGATGGCTGTCATCATGCCCCGCACATCAGGCCGCACGGCGACCAGCGCCGCCACGCTCGAGATCGCAGTCAAGCCACCACACGCAAGCATCATGCCGAAGAAGCAAACGAAAGCGATCTGCGGTGATGGAACGAGCAAGGTCGCTAGGGCCAGGGGAACACCGCAAAGAAGCGAAATCGAGCAGTAATAGCAACGCCAACGCTCGCCATGTCGCGATAACCGATCGGTGAGCATTCCTCCGAACAGCGCCGCAAGCGGAGTGCCAACGGACAATCCAAAACCATAGCCAGCGCTCATCTCCGAGGCGGACAAGTGATGAACCCGCATGAAGAATGTCGGCAACCACGTGAGCAAGGCGCCCGCTGCCATGTTCAGTGCGATCTTCGCGCACACCAATCGCCGTATGGTCGGAACGCTGAAGATATGAACCAGAGATTCCATCGTGGAGGGCATCGGACCAGGAGGAGCGCTGTCAAACGCGCCCCGCATCGGCTCTCGCACTGTGAAATGTAAGAGCAACGCAAAAAGTAATCCGGGCGCGCCCATCGCCAGAAAGGCCACGCGCCACCCATAGGCATCGGCGATGCTCCCCGCGTAGACGGCGCCAGCGCCAGCGCCAAGACCCGACCCAACTTGCATGAGCGCCATTGCAAGCCCACGGCGGTTCCTGGGGTAGAGGTCACCAATCATGGAATGCGTGGCGGGCCCATACCCCGCTTCACCCGCTGCCACGCCGATGCGGGCGAGCAGAAGCATCCAGAACGAGCTGGCCACGGCGCACAACGCGGTCGTTGCACTCCAAACGGCAACCGATAGCGATAGAAGCAAACGTCGGCAGCCGACGTCGGCGAAACGGGCCAGCGGCAATGCCGCCACTGCGTATACGATCGAAAATGCGGTCCCAGCCAGCATGCCCATCGCGGTATCGCTTGCTCCGAACTCCTTTTGGATCGGAACCAGCAGCACTGCCATGTTGAACCGATCCATTGCTGCAAAAAGACTGACGAGCGCGAGCATCGCGCCGATGTGGACGCCATACATGCCACGCGCAGCGCCGACGGGACCTGCTTCAGCGCGTCCCATTTCCGCAGCGTCGACAGTTCGTACATTCATTGAGCCGCTTCCCCCACAAGCACGGGCACACATCGTCTGGACATACCGCGACGTTCTGAAGAGGTCGTTCAACCTCCTGAGCTGAGCGCGTGCCCGGATGGGCGCCATAGATTCAAAGCATCTCGTCGACGCTCGACGCGTCTACACCGTGACCAACGAGTTCATCGAGATAGTGTTGCAGCAGCGGACCCTCCCCAGCGCCTCCGGTCCGCAGTATCGGAGTGCCACCGCTATGGATAGACCTGGGGAAAGAAATCATTCGTGATCGGCTCGCCGATCTTCAAACCGAGCTCGGGTCGAAAAATATGGTTGGGGGCGCCGGTGTAGCAAACATCCGCCGGAAAGTATGAGCATATGAATGCCCACCGTTCTCTATCCGTGCAATTTGGCGGCCCGCAGTGAACCAACATCGTGTTGTGCACAGACACGTCGCCGGGCCGCAGCGTAAATGGCTCCGAGATCGGGTACTTCTCCCTGAAACCCGGGTAGTGATCAATGAGAGACTGACCCGGTTCGGATTTGCCCGAAATCCTTGTGCCTAAAGGCCCAGCCTTGTGCGAGCCACTGCGGAAACGCATGGTCCCCATTTCAGGGGTAACTTCCACCAGCGGGAACCAAAAGTTGAGCGCACCCACTCGGTCGAATGGGTAGTACGGCCAATCCTGGTGCCAGTCCAACAGTCCCGACCCCAGAGTGTTGGCCGGCATCTTTATACCCAGCATGTCGAGATGATTTCTGACGGGTACGTTGCGCCCGATCAATCGCTGCGCGTTGCGACCGAGATCCTTGCACAGTGCCAGCGTCAGGAAAGGTTCGATATGCTCGTCTCTCGCAACCCAGTGCCAGTCGCGCCAAACCGGCATATCCAGGATCCCGTACGCCTCCCCATCATGCCCTCCCCCGCCCTGCTTGGCAGAGGAATTTCCGAGACGTTTCTCCATCTCCCTCTTGCCGGAGGCTAGCGCCTTTTCGATCAGTTCTGGCGAGACAAAGGCACGCAGCATCACCCACCCGTTCTCATCGTAAAAAGCGACCTCATCAGCAGTCACGTCACGGAGGACTATGGGAACGTCTGTCATGTCAGCTGCTCCACAACATCGCTCTCTTCACCGATCTGAAATAAATTTTTTGCATCTCGTGCGCATCAAAAAAGCGCGGAAACGATTTTGAACGCGGCGTAGTTTTCGTCCTGACTGTGGCGGCGCCCATCGGGTTCCCAGGTGCTCTTCTCTAGCACCGAGCGGAATTCGTCAGTCGCGCGCATGGATCAGGATATTTCCCAGCTCGTGGCGGTGCGCACGTGGGCGTTGGTTTGCTTTCGCCCGCGAACTCAGTAGCTGTATTTGACCCGCACGCCATAGGTGCGCGGCATGCCGAGGAGCGCCGAGTCGTTCGTTGCGCCGTACGCTGCGAGGCTTTCCTTGAAGAACACCGTGATTGCGTATTCTCTGTCGAACAGATTGTTGACGTAGCCGATCACCTGCCAACGATCGGTTTTGACGCCGACAGAGGCGTCCACGAGGAAGTAGCGGTCCTGGGTATCGCGGAACCGCTGATTATCCGGTGCGACGCTGATCCGCGTCGGGCCTCTGCCACTGATGCTGGCATCCGCGGTGAAGTGCACATCGCCCTGGCCAATCGGCCGTTCGAAGCCTACATCGCCCCGCAACGTCCACTCGGAGGAATCGATGCAATGGGTATCCTCGACGAGGCCCGGCGTGGCCGTCGGCTTGATCCGGGTGTACTCGCAATCGACCAGACCGCCGGAAAGCGCTGCGTTCCAGTAGTCGTTGAATCTGTAAGTAAGCTCGCCCTCAATGCCGTAGGAGCGAGCTGATCCCAGGCTGGTATTGCCGCCAGCCGGAGGTCCTGCGAGGGTCGGCAAGATGCCCCCGCCATTGGCGTTCTTCCAATCAATGTAGAAGACGGACAGGTTGGCGGATGCACCTTCGCCGATGTCTCTCCATTTCACGCCGGCCTCGTAGCTCCACAGCACATCCCCCGTATATCGTTCGTAGATGGTGCCGACCGACTGAGTATTGAAGCCGCCCTGGCGAAAGCCCTTAGCAGCGGTGGCGAAAGCCGAAAAGTCTTGCGAGAACTTGTAGCGCGCCGTGAACGAGGGTTGCCACACTTTCTCTTTGAGCGGACTCGGTACACGCAGGGCCAGAGGGATAATCGTCGGCCCGCGCAAGAAACTGAAGGCCGAGGTCGTCGTGTCCAGCGCGTCGTAGCGAACGGCTGCACCGAGCTCGAGCGCATCGGCCAAATCATAGGTCAGGTGAGCGAAGCCCGACCAGATATCGGATTCGCCCTTATTTTCACTGGCGCTCACGTATCCGGCGGGGACTGCCGAAAAGACAGCGCCTGAGAAATCATTGTCACCGTAGCGCTTGAACTTGGCATAGGCTGCGCCGACCAGCCAGTTGAAGGCGTGGTCGCCCGAATTCTGTATCCTGAGCTCCTCCTCGAAGAACTTCTCGGTCAGTCGCTGATTGAAATAGGCGAGATTGGCCGGTCCGAAATCGATGTCGATGTGTTGCTCGTTGTCCCACCTCGTGTAGCTCGTCCTGCTGATGATCTCAAATGAATCCAAGTCATATGCGCCTCGCAGGTTGTAGCTCGGGGCGTGATTCCTGGCTTTGTTCGGTTCGTTGACGACGAAACGCTCTTGCAGATGCTGCAGCTCCGGAACCTGAGTGACCGGATTGTGGACGCCGCGCAGGTCGTAATAGCTGGCGGTAGCATCTAACTCGAGCCGTTCGGTTAGCCGGTAAACCAGACGGCCACGGACCGCATCGAAATCGCTCGGCGCCACATCGTTGCCTGTCACGTCATATTTCCAGGGGCCCTGGCTCTCGGCGTGCTGATAGCTCACGCGAAGAAACAATTTTTCCGCAACCAGCGGACCGCCGGCCGCAGCGGCCGCGCGATAGCTGTTGTAGTTGCCGTACTCTGCCATCGAGCTGGCCTCGAAATCGTTGCCGGGCTTGGGAGTGATGAAGTTGATGACTCCGATCAGAGTATTTCGCCCGTACAAAGCTCCCTGGGGACCCTTCAGAACCTCGACCCGCTGAAGGTCGAACAGCGGTGTGTTGAATTGTCCCGAGCTCGTCTGATAGGCACCGTCGATGAAGAAGCCAGCGCCCGGACCCGTTCCACCACGCGAATCCGATCCCACGCCACGAATGGACATGCGCGCGTTGGAGCTGGAATTGAAGGCTAGATTGACGTTCGGAATGGCCTTCGTGACATCGGAAAGTGTGTTCATGCGCTGCGAGAAGAGTTTCGATGCGTCAACGAGGCTCACTGCTGCGGGAACGTCGATGAGAGCTTCCTCGCGTTTACGAGCGGTGACGATGATCTCGTCCACGTGGCGTCCAACGTCGGCGCTTGCCTGCTGCCTCTCCTGCTCGTTCGCCCCCTGCGCATGAGCCGCAGTGGATTGCATCATTGCGACAACCAGACTGCCGGACGCGGCAGCCACCTTCAAATGGCTTTTCAGCATTCTTCGTTCCCCGATTGTCGACCAGTCTTCGATCTTCTCGTTTCGAGGCTCCGCAACCTCAATTTTGATTGCACCTTCACGGGTGAAGCTGCCGGATAGTCCCGTGCCCTGTAGCAGGATGGATAATGTTTCCAATATCGTGTACCTGCCGTTGACTGGATTTGCTTGCCTGCTCTTCGCATCCTGGTACGGAAACAGCAAAGAAATGTCGGCTTGTTTCGCCAACGAAGTGAGTGCCGTGGCGACATCCGACGCAGGGATGAGAATGTCGCATTTGCGATGAATGTCTGGCGCGTCGCTTGCTGTGTATCCTGAGTCGATGGGGATCAAAATCGCCAGCAAGAACAGAGCTCGCACAGACAGAGCGTAGCAACATCCTCTCCTTCCTACGGGGCTGACAGCTTTCGTTTCGTATCCCACTAGGTGGCGATCTCTTGGTGCATGAAACAAGCGGAGAGGGAAAAGCCGTAAAAATAATGCGCCGTGGTTGGCCCGGTAAGGCGTGCTATGTCCGGTTCCCCGAAATTACCAGCAACAAAAATCACTGAGCCTGGAATGCAGGAAACGATCATCGCGCAGCGGTCACCAGCACGTGATTGTTTCCTACGTGAGTAACCTTGAGGCCGAAATTCGTTTGCAGCGCGATAAACATACTTTCGATGTCCCCCACCCGGAATCGACCGCCGATTTGGATGTCACCGATCGAGGAATCACCGAGTTCGATCTCGACGGTGGTGTAGCGGCTCACTTCATCAATGACTTGCGCGAGAGGCTCGCCGGAGAAAACCAATTGCCCAGCGCGCCAGGACAGTTGACGTTCAATATCGGCAATGTCGACTTGTTGAATTTCTACGGCCTCAGCGTTGGAGTCCCGGGGCTTGCTTGCGATGCCTAACGTTGCGCGCTGGCCTGCGTCAACGAGGGCAAGGTCTTTAACTTGGCTCTGTCGATGAGAGTCGATACCCTCATCGGCTTGCTGACTATTCCACGCGTCTTTCACGTCAGCTCGAGCGACCGCGGCAGATGCCTCGCCCTCATGAACGACAGATCGCGAGTCGGAATCGAGCAGCGCCGATGCGCCATGAGCCAGTGACGCCAGAGAGATTCTGCCCTCAGTGACGGTGACGTCCATACTCTCGTCTCTCAGGTAGACGGTAAATGCAGTGCCCACGGCCTGTACGCGCCCGTTGCCGGCATATACCCGAAAGGGGCGGTGAGAATTCTTGGCCACTTGAAAATACACTTCTCCTTGGAGCACTTGCACATCACGGTATTGGTCGCTGTATTCGACCTTCACCTGGCTATTGGTGTTGAGCGTGAGAGTCGAGCCATCCACCAAGGCGACGGTTTCCTGCTGGCCCACGGCAGTTGTGTACGAGCCATTGATACCGTTCACATTGGACGCCAGCCAAGGGACAAAAGCCACGGCAACTGTTAACAGCAGCGTTGCGGCGCAGGCATACAGAACGAGCGCTCTTCGATTCCAAACGCGAGGCCGACGACGAGAATGCTCGCCCAGCGGCACCGCCAATTCCGTGAGGACGTTATTGCTCCAGAATTTATTGAGACTGTTGATCTCTTCTCGATGAATGGCACTGCGACCAAGCCATTCACGAAAAGCGTCCAGTTCTTCTCGAGTCGGCGGCTCATCGCCATCGAGGCGTACGAGCCACGCAACAGCTTCTTCCGCTATGGCTCTTCTACCGAGCAGTCTGTAGATTTTCATGAGACCAGTCCTTGATTCATCGCTCGCTGACACGGCGCGCACGCTTGCCGAGATCGTATTCGCCACCCTGCCTGCGCATGTAATCTCGGCAACTCAGCCAGCCCAATCTCAAGTGCTTTTCGACAGTGCTGAGGGAAACATTCATCCGTTCGGCAATCTCCGTGTGACGCAGCCCGTGGACTTTGCGCAGTAGATAGACTCGACGGCACTCTTCGGGCAACGTCGCAATCGCTTCGCAGTACAGGCCTATGGTTTGTTCGGCCTCGATTTCCTCTTCCAGAGAACAACTATCCTGTTGAACCGGCTCGTCCTGGCATTCTTCAATATATGTCGTCATCTGCCGAGACTTGCGATTGAGCTCGTTGAGCGCCAGATTCTTGGCTATGCTGAACAGGAGAGCCTTGGGGTGTTCAATGTATCGCTTATCCTGCTCTGCCGAGTACGCCTTCAAGTAAGCTTCCTGCAACACGTCTTCAACGTCCATGTCTCCCTTGAGGTAGCGAACGACGAAGCGTTTTAGAAACGCAGCATTTCGAAAAAAAACTGCGGATACTCCATCCGCATTACTCGTCAGGTTGAGCGCAGGGCGACGCTCGGAACTCCCTGTCTCACGTCTGATGCCCGGTAACACCGCGATCACTGAAATCCCTGGTGCAACAGCTTTTCTTGGTTTGTTTTTTGAACTCACGATTCCCCCTTCGTTGCTCGCTCGGCAGTGATGTCGATGTGGTCAGCTAGACTTCTGTTCGTGCAGATTCATGGGTATACCGTCGGGAAGTTAGGATGGTTGAAAGGTCAAGTGGCTGAGTGCCCAAACCGGGACACGATGTTCCCGAGGCGCTCTATGGCGCAAAAAAAGATACATCGGCTCACTACTGCAACAACACCGCCACGAGCGGTCGGGCTGGATATCACATAGGTGATGTCTTTTACTTCCTTTTAGCCCAACGCCCTGACGCTGGGCCCTTACTCTGGAGCGCACTCCTTCGCGATGCTCACGCCAGCGAGAGAATCTCGAGGACGCTAACGGTTGTTCGCACCCGCTGGCCGATAGGCCGCGAGCTTGCTGTGCGTCGTCATTGCGTCTGCCTCGGAGAATGAGTGGCTCGCCGGACGCTGCCGCTGCCGCAGCAACGCCGAAAATTCAGCGTTCGGTAAGGGCGGGCTGAAGTGATAACCCTGATATTGGTCGCAACCCATTTCCTGCAATAGCAACAGTTGTTCGGGCGTCTCGACGCCCTCCGCAATCACCTTCAAGCGCAGACTGTGCGCGAGGGAAATGATGGCTTGTACGATGGAAGCATCCTCGGCACGCGTCATCAGCTCCTTGATGAAACCTCGATCGATCTTCAATTTGTCGATGGGAAAGCGCCGCAGATAGCTCATGCTCGAATAGCCGGTGCCGAAGTCGTCGACGGATACGACGACGCCGGTTCGGCTCAATTGTTCGAGAATGTCCGCCGACTCTTCCGGATTCGTCATCACCGCACTCTCAGTGAGCTCGAGCTCTAGATAACGCGGCTCCAGACCGGTTTCTTCGAGTGCGCGATGAATGATCTCGAACAGGTTCCCCTCTCGAAATTGCGATGCTGCGACGTTGACGGCGACGCGTAAGGGCTGCAGTCCCTCCTGTTGCCACACCTTGGCTTGCCGACACGCTTCGCGTATGACCCACTCGCCGATGGCGTTGATGGCCCCATTTTCCTCTGCCAACGGAATGAATTGATCGGGAGCCAGAAGCCCCTGCTCTGGATGCCGCCAGCGGACGAGCGCTTCCGCGCCATGCAGATTGCCGGTCCTCGTGTCGACCTTCGGTTGATAGTGAAGCTCCAATTGCTGACGAGCGACAGCTTGATGCAGGTCGCTCTCGAGCCTGACTCGTTCCTGGGTCAGGACGTCCATGCCCGCGGCAAAGCATTGCACATCGTTGCGGGCGCGTTGCTTGGCGCAGTACATCGCCGCATCGGCGTGCGCGATCAGGCTTTCGGCCGTCAGCCCGTCCTGCGGATAGAACGCGATACCGATACTGAGCGACGGAAACAGATCCACCTCGTGGATGCGAATCGGCGCACGCATCAACTCGATCGCACGCTTCGCAATGTCCTCGACACTTTCACGTGCGAGTGCCGAGGTCACGACGAGCACGAATTCGTCACCCCCAACGCGAGCCACGGTGTCGACACCGCGCACGACGGACGCGAGGCGTCTTGCGACTTCCTTCAGGAACTCGTCGCCGACGCGGTGACCCATGGAGTCATTCACGAGTTTGAAACGATCGAGATCTATCACCATGACGGCAAACGCCTGGCCGTCTCGATCGGCATGCGCGATCGCCTGCGCGAGTCGATCGTCCAACAACACCCGGTTCGGCAGGCCCGTCAGCGTGTCGTGAGTCGCGAGATGTCTGAGTTGGCGGTTGGCAGCTTCCAACCCTTCGGTACGAACGCTCACGACGTGTTCGAGCGACTGCACTTGTCGCTGCAACAGTTGTTCGTTCTGCCATTTGCGAGTCAGCGCCGTCGCACATTGCAGCACCTCGATGGGTTCGAACGGCTTCTTCAAGACGAGCAGCTTGTCCGAATGCCCCAGGCGCGCGACGAAGTCCGTCCAGTCGTAATCCGAATGCGCCGAGCAGATCACGACCTGTACGTTCGGATCCTTCGCCCAGAGCCGTTCGATGGTCGCCAGGCCGTCCCACCCGGGCGGCATGCGCATGTCGACGAACGCCATTGCAAACGGTCTTCCTGACGCAAGCGCGCGTTCGACCAGGGCCACGCCCTGTTGACCCTGAAGTGCGAACTCGATCTCGAACGCGGTTCGCAATGACCGGCTCGTCGCATCGCCGAACAGCAGACGCTCCGTTTCGGACAGTTGCGAATCGGCCTCTGAGTCGTCGCGCAGGATTTTGTCAAAGTCCTGATGGATCGCCGGGTTATCGTCAATGATCAGCAGGCGGAAATTGGTTCGAATGTCGAACGCTTCGTTGACCGGCGTCATCACGCACTCACCATAATTACCTCGGCCCGGCGGCTGCAATTGCACCGAACGCCGCCTGGCGCTTTCAGTTCTCGTCTTAACGGCCGATCACTCCTGAAGTTGAGCTCACTCTCGCCGCGGAACTCTCAAGTGCAAGCGACATACAACGACTGGTTGGTCGGTCTATCGATCGTGGTCGCGATGACCGTTTCCTACACCGCACTCAAGCTGGCCGCGCGCGTGGCGGAAACCGAAGGGTCCGGACGACTTTGGTTGCTCGGCGGCGCCGTGGCCATGGGTACCGGCATCTGGTCGATGCACTTCATCGGCATGCTCGCGTTCTCCGTCGCAATACCGCTTCGCTACCAGATAGTCACCACCGTCGGCTCGCTCGTCATTGCCATCATCACTTCGGGATTCGCACTGGCCATCGCCAGTCGTTCCGAGCTGAGTCTGCGACGCCTGGGCTTTGGCGCGTTGGTCATGGGGATGGGGATTAGCGCCATGCACTACTCGGGCATGGCCGCGATCACGATCGTGCCGATGATCACGTATGAGCCGTGGCTCGTGGCCGCGTCGGTCCTCATTGCAGTGGTCGCATCGTTTGCCGCGCTCTGGTTGGCATTCAATCTGCGCCGAGGCAACTCCAAGCACATCGCGCTGGCACGCGCCGGTGCCGCAATCGTGATGGGTCTTGCCATCAGCGGAATGCACTACACCGCGATGGCCGCATCGAAGCTTGCCGGGGGGGCGTACTGTCGCGGTGGTGCCTCGTTCGACAACAACTGGCTAGCGCTCACGATCGGTCTGGTGTCGCTCGGAGTCCTGGCACTGACCTTGATTACCGCCATCTACGATGCTCATCTGACATCGCGAGCCCGCAGGCATGCGATGCGACTCGAGCAAGTCAATGCAGCCTTGCAGCATGGCAAGAATCTTCTCGCACTGGCCACGCGTGCCGCCGGCATCTCATCGTGGGAGCTGGAATTCACGAGTCAGCGCACGCTGTGGACGGAGAACGAAATCGAATCGTTGCGAGCCGCAGGCATCGATACGCGAAAGTCCCCGAATGCAGTGCTCGAAATGACGCACCCGGATGACACGTCCGTGATGCCGAATGCCGTGAGACGGGCCTTGGCAGAAGGCAAGGACATCTGCACGTATCTTTTTCGCGTCGTGACTGCCGCCGGCGTAGTGCACTTGGAAGCGCACGCGCGGATCTTCTGCGATGAGCACGGTCAGCCGCAGCGCATTCTCGGTGTGTCTTGGGATGTCACGGAACAGGTGCTGCAGGAAGAACGTCGGCGCGAGCTCCAGCAGCAACTGCGCGATGCGTCTCACGAAGCGGGCATGGCCGAAGTCGCCACTGGCGTCCTGCACAGCGTGGGCAATGTGCTGAACAGCCTGGGTGTATCGGCATCGCAAGTGCAGAGTCGACTGCGCGCCTCGCGCGTCGGCAACGTGGAGCGGATCGCGACGCTGCTCGTCGAGCAAGGTGACAACGTCGGCACCTTCCTGGCGACGGATGTCCGCGGTCGGCAGACGCTCGGCTATCTGGCACAGCTGGCCGAGCACCTGCGCGCCGAAAATCAAGGCCTGCAAAACGAAACGCAGGCCATCATCGCGCACGTCGGGCACATTCGCACGATCGTAGCGGCACAACAAACCTATGCACGTCGCGGTGGCGTCATCGAGCCGGTCGACGTCGCGGAGCTCGTGGACAATGCCGTAGCGATTCACTTTGCAATGTCGGCGGACGTGACCATCAAACGTGATTACGCGCCGAGCCCATCGCCCATGCTCGATCGCCACAAGCTGCTGCAGATCCTGGGCAACTTGCTCAGCAACGCACGGCATGCGCTCAAGGAGCGCACGGATGGTGAGCGAACGCTGACGCTGCGCATTCGCGACGACGCTTCGCAACGCCTGGTGATCGAGGTCGAAGATTCCGGGATAGGCATTCCGGCGGACGTGCTACGGCACCTATTCGAGTTCGGATTCACGACCAAGAAGGAAGGTCACGGCTTCGGCTTGCACAGCAGCGCCATCCTCGCGCAAGAGTTGGGCGGCGATTTGCGAGGCTATAGCGATGGCGCGGGGCGCGGCGCACGCTTTGTCCTGCGGCTGCCATCGACCGCAGCAGCAGCCGGCGGCGTAGACAGAAAGAGTGCCTGAGGCAAAGCAGGCAATAAGGATTCAGTTTGAAGCGCCGCTACGGTGGCGCTGCTTCGATTTGCCTTGCCAAGCATCGCAGGCTCTCCGAGACGATGACCGGTGCGTCTTGTGACCGATCCAGGGTCTTGAACGCCGGCGGCAAGGTCGCCAGCTCGTGCCGGCAGCGCTGCCGAATCTGATCCAGCGACGGGGACTCGTGCAAACGGCGCCCGTCCTTCATCACGCTCTGCAACAGCGGCTCGCCGGAAATCGTTTCCACGCTGCGCGCGATGATGTCGGCTTCGATGTGTCCTGTTGCATCGTAGCGGCGGAACACCTGGCGGCGCCCCGGCAGATGCCGCTTGTTCGGCGAGCGCTTGGCAGTGGGCCGGCGATCGTACTCCTGCAACTTGTAGGCGCAATCGAGGACGGGTGCATCTTCGGACACATCGATGCGAGTGCCGAGACCGCAGGCGTCGATCGGCGACCGCTCTGCAGTGAACCGCTGCAGATCGTGCTCGTCGAGGCCGCCGCTCACGAGAATCTTCACGCTGCGACAATCACCGCGGTCGAGAATGTCACGTACGCCATGCGCCAGAGCCGAAAGATCGCCGCTGTCGATACGCACTGCGCTGATCTGGGTCCCAAGCGCGCGCAGCTCCGGCGCGAGCTGCGTTACCCGCTGCGCTGCGCGCAACGTGTCATAGGTATCGATCAGCAACGTTACGTTCCGCGGTTGCGAGCGCGCGAAATTCCGGAACGCATCGATTTCCGACTCGTGTGCCTGGATGAACGAGTGCGCCATCGTACCCACGAGCGGTATGCCGAAGCAGCGCCCGGCCTCCACGGTGGCGGTCGCATCGAAACCGGCTAGATAGCATGCGCGTGCCGCGAGCAATGCGGCCTCTGCGCCGTGAGCACGACGCATTCCGAAGTCCACGAGCTGCATGTGTGGCGCGGCCAGACGACAGCGCACTGCCTTCGTGGCCACCACCGTTTGAAACTGCAGCAGATTGATGATGCGGCTCTCGACGAGCTGTGCCTGCGGCAGCGGTGCCGTGACGCGAAGAATCGGTTCGCCGGCAAAGCACACCGTGCCCTCCGGCATCGCCTCGACGTCGCCCTCGAATCGAAACGCGTGCAGCTGCTCCAACAGGCGCTCGGTAAAACGTCCAGTCGAGCGGAGCCAGGCAATCTCATCCGCCGTGAAGTGCACCGATTCGAGGTAGTCGAGCACCTGCGACAATCCGGCCGCGAGAAGAAATTGTCGGCACGGTGGCAAGTCACGCACGAAGAATTCGAAGCTCGCGTTGGCATGCATGTCATGCTGGTAATAGGCATCCAGCATCGTGAGCTGGTAGAAATCGGTCAGCAACGCCGATGCGGTCGCAGCACCGGCGGGCCGTGCGGGAGAGCTCATGGAAGGGCCTCTGACATCGCAACACCACCGCTTACGGGAGCGGAAAAATTGAAAAGAACAGGCTCTCCCTAGCCAATGCCGCCCAGCCCCAGCGCACGAATCGCATTCTCCTTGAGAATCAGATCGTGCACCTCGGGCTTGAAGCCTGCTTCCTTGAAATCCTTGATCCAGCGATCCGGCGTGATCAGCGGATAATCGGAGCCGAACAACATCTTGTGCTTGAGCTGCCCGTTAGCGTACTGCACGAGCTGCGGCGGAAAGTACTTCGGTGACCAACCCGATAGATCGATGTACACGTTCGGCTTGTGCAGACAAACCGACAGCGCCTCGTCCTGCCACGGCCATGAAGGATGCGCGATGATGACCGTCATGTCAGGGAAATCCGCGGCCACATCATCCAGGTGAATGGGATTGGAATACTTCAGTCGCAGCCCACCGCCGCCAGGCATGCCGGTGCCGATACCCGAATGGCCGCTGTGAAAGATCGCCGGCAGCTTGTGCTCGGCGATCACTTCATACAGCTGATACGCGAGCCGGCCGTTCGGAAAGAATCCCTGGCACGTGGGGTGAAACTTGAAGCCGCGTATCACGCCATCTTTGATGAGCTTGCGTGCTTCGCGCACACCCATCTTCCCTTTGTGCGGATCGATGCTGGCAAAGGCCAGCATCATGTCGCTGTTCTCGCGCGCCGCGTCGGCCACTTCTTCGTTGGGAATGCGGCGCGCACCCATCTGAAATTCCGCATCGACCGTGAACATCACGAGCCCGATCTTGCGCTCGCGATAATAGGCGATCGTCTCGGCGATCGTGGGCCGCTTGCCGGCCTTGAAGTACTTGCTGGCCGCCTCCTCGAACGGTTTCAAGGCTTCGTCCCGCTCCTGGCGGCAGGACACTTCGGCGTGCGTATGAACGTCGATCGCAATCAAGTCATTGAGATTCATGCGTGTGCTCCTCAGCCGCGCGATATCTGCCACTCGGCCACGCTCTGGCCCTTGCGTACGAGCTCGACCAGCAGCGGCGCCGGCTCCCAGTGCATGGGGCCGTAGATCTTCTGATAGTTCAGGATGCCCTCCAGCAGCGTTTTCAGTCCGATCGTCTCGGCGTAAAACATCGGTCCGCCTCGATAACGCGGGAACCCATATCCTGAGGTCCACACGACGTCGATATCGCTCGCCCGCAGTGCCACGCCTTCTTCCAAAATGCGGAAGCCTTCGTTGAGCAACGGATAGAGGCAACGCTCGAGGATCTCTTCCTTGCTGTGTTCACGCAGCTTCACACCGAGCTTGGCGGCGCGGGCACGCAGAATATCGAGCACTTCCGGATCATCGTGACGAGCACGATCGCCAGGGACGTATTTGTAGTAGCCCGTGCCGTTCTTCTGTCCGAGCCGGCCGGCTTCAAACAGCGCGACGCCGGCCTGATAGTACGTCGGGTCCGGCGGATAGCGCTCGGCGTTGGCCTTGTGAACGTTCACGCCCACATCGATGCCCGCCAGGTCGAACACCGCGAGGATGCCCATCGCCATGCCCCATCCTTCGAGCGCGGAATCGATCTGACGCGGCGTGGCGCCTTCGAGGGTCATGAGCTCGGCCTCGCGTGCATAGCATTCCATCATGCGGTTGCCGATGAAGCCGTAGCACACCTGGGCCAACACCGGCGTCTTGCGCAGCGGCTTGGAAAGATCGAGCACGGTGCGGATGGTATCGGGCGACGTTTGTTTCGTGCGTACCACTTCGAGCAACGGCATCACGTTCGCCGGCGAGAAGAAGTGCATGCCGATTACGTCGCCCGGCCGCTGGGTTGCAGTGGCGATTTCATCGATGTCCAGCGTCGATGTATTGGTCGCAAGGATGGCGCCGGGTTTCGCGACTCGATCGAGCCTGCCGAAGATCTGCTTCTTGAGCGGCATGCTCTCGAACACGGCTTCGACGATCACATCGACATCGCTCAGATCCGAGTACTCGAGCGATCCTGTGATCGAGCCCATGCACTTCGCTTTGTCCTCGGGACTCAGACGTCCGCGCTTCACCATGGATTCATAAGTGCCGTCGATGACTTTGAAGCCACGATCGAGTCCCTCGCGTGTTGCCTCGATCACGATCACCGGAATACCCGCATTCGCGAAACAGCAAGCGATGCCACCGCCCATCGTGCCCGCACCGATGATGCCGGCTTTGCGAATGGGGCGTGCCTTGGTGGCCGCAGGGAGTCCGGGGATACGGCGCGTCTCGCGCTCCGCGAAGAATGCGTAAACCAAGCCCTTGGATTCGATCGAATGCTTACATTCGTTGACGATTTCAGTTTCGTATTCCAGCCCTTCGGCAAATGGCTTGGTCACCGACGCGCGCACGACATCGATGGCCTTCAGTGCCGCGGCGCGATTCGGGTATTGCTTGCGCGCCTGTTGCTGCAAACGCGCGATGATTTCGTCCGTGGCCGTGCTTGGATCGACGCTGAGATCGCAGGTGCGCCGTGGTTTGGCGCCGGAGGTGATGAGCCGACGCGTGTAGACGAGTGCGCCCTGGAGCAAGTCGCCCTCGATCACTTCGTCGAGAAAGCCGAGGGCGTGGGCTTTACTCGTATCGACCAGGGCCGCGGAGATCACCATCTCCAGCGTCTTCTCCACACCGATCAGCCGTGGCATGCGCTGAGTGCCGCCGGCTCCCGGAAGGATCCCCAAGGTGACTTCCGGAAAACCAAACTGTGTACCAAGCGCGGCGATGCGATAGTGACCGGAGAGCGCAATCGACAGGCCATCACCCATCACGTTGCCGCGCATCGCAACGACCACCGGCACCGTCAGCGCTTCGAGGCTGGCGCAGACCTTGCGATTGGCTTCCTCTTGCGGTGGCCCCGACAACTCGTTGATGTCGGGGCCCGAAATAAAAGTGCTGCCCGCGCAGCTCAGTACCGCGGCTTTGATGCCCTGCTGGGTCCTCAACTCATCCAGTAGCCGAATGAGCTGCGTCCGCACGGCCGCGCTGATCGTGTTGCTCGGCGGATTGTTGACGGTAATGACGGCGATCTCGCCGTCATGCGAAACAGAGACGACAGCTGGGTCATTCATTGCAGTGTCCTGACGAAGGAGGCGAGCGAGGTCAATCCGCTCGTCCGTTGCGACGCTGTTCGAAAAACGCGGCGATGCGACCCTTGGGATCGCCGGCAGCCGCCGTCATGGTCGCAGCCATCGATTCAGCAAACAGACCGTCGGCCGTGCTCATCTCGGCGATGCGCGGAATCGCGTTGATGATCGAGAAGTTCGACGCCGGTTCGTTGGCGGCGATGGCAGCCGCGAGCTCGACTGCTTTCGAGAGTCCCTCTCCGTCCGGAACGAGGTAGTGTGCAAGCCCCAACTGCAAGCCTTCCGTTGCGCGATAGGATCGCCCCGTCAGCATCATTTCGAGCATGCGTCCGGCGCCAATGATGCGTGGCACGCGGACCGAAGCGCCGCCACCGACGAAGATTCCGCGTTGACCTTCGGGGAGCTGGTAATACGTCGAGGCCTCACTGACCCTGACGTGGCAAGCGGCTGCGAGTTCCAGGCCACCGCCGATCACGCCATTCTTGAGCACGGCAATGACAGGAAGCTCGCCGAACTGGATGAGGTCGAACGTGCGATGCCAGCTTCGACAGTGGCGCATGATATCGAGCGGATGCGGTGTGAACTTTTCCATCCGCTCGACGAGATCGAGGCCGGCACAAAAGTGGGAGCCTTCGCCATGCAGGACGACGGCGCGAGCGTCGCGCGGCGGGTTGGCGAAGAAGGCGGCCAGCGCATCGAGCAACTCATCATTGATGGCATTGCGCTTCGCGCTGCGGTTGAGTTTGAGAAAGGCAATCTCGTCTTTCTGTTCGTACAGGAGCAGCGCGTCGTTCTTCATCATGCTTACCTTGGTAGCCAATCAGGCGATAGTCGGATCACGGCCGAGCAGCGGTTGCGCGTGCTCGTGCAGCCAGGCTCGGAGGGTCAGCGGCTTGCGCCCGAGCGTGCGCTCGACAAAATCGTTTCGGGCCCACACAACCTCGTTGGCCCGCTCGTACTCGAAGAAATCCCACAGGTACTGCAGGCGGGACTCGCCGATCGGTGCGTACGCTCTGAAAAAACTCTCCTTGCTGCCGTCGTGCCTGATCTTCTCGCCGAAAACCTCGCTCATCAGCTCGGCGACTTCACTGAAGCGCATGAGGTCATGACCGTTGTTCAACGTGTGGAACTGGCCGATGTGCCGCGGGTTATCGGATAGCAACAAGCGTGCGGCAACCTCGGCAATGTCACGGGGGTCGATGAAGGGAATCAGCCGGTCGTGCCAAATGAGCTTGCGATCCCGGCGCAGGCCCTCCTCCATCCAGAAGAAGTTGTCCATGAACGTGGCGCCGATGTTGAGATAGGTCACCGGCAGATCGCTTTCGTCGAGAATCCTCTTCGCGATCGGATGTTGGATGGGAAGTCCCAGACCCTGATCGCGCAGCGACGGCGGGATCCGCCGGGGATTGGCCTCCGGCTGTAGTCCGAGCAGGCGCAGGATGTGAACCGCGGTATTCGCTTTCTTGATGGCGGACACGAGGTTCGTCATGGCAGGTCTTTCATCCGCGCCGCTGGTCGTCAGAACGAAAACGCCTTCCATGCCCTGAACGGCAGCGTCGAGAGACGGCAGGTCGAGGTAATTCGCGTTGACAACTTCGGCGTATGGAAAGTCTCTGCGGAGCAGTTCGCAGCGTTGCGAATCGCTGCTTGCGAGGCGCAGTCGAATGTGAGGCGCTTGGCCGTGCAGAAGGCGTGCAAGCGGTCCGCCGATGTGAGCGGCCGCCCCAAAGACGAGAATGCTGCGGGGAATCGGTTTGCTATTGATACTGCTGGACATGAATGATCTCGGAGTTCACACGACGTTCCATCGCGAGCGACCTGCGTTCGAGCGCTGCTCTCGATCAGTGATGCTTGGATAGATATCGATTCAATCAGACAATTCGGAGCACGGCCTGATCGGGAACCTCTGCAAAAAGTCGGACGATCTCGTCGGTGCGGCGTTCCAGCACTCGCCGCTGGTTGACATAGCCCTTGTCGGTCATCTCGCCGGTGTCCATCGAAGGGGGCTCGGCGAGCAGCAGCAGTCGGTGGATCTGCGTACTGCTACCCGAATGCGAGCGGTTGTGAGCCATGAGTCGTTGGGCAAGTGCTGCGTGCAAGGCTGGAAATTGGATGATCTCTGTCAACGATGCCGACGGGTGATTCAGAAAGGCTCTGCATGCTTCCAGATTGGGCCAGGCCAGCACGCCGATGAAAGCCCGGTCCGCCCCCGCGACGACGACGTCACGCAACAGAGGGGCAGCAGCGTCAAGGATCTGAACTCGGAGCGTTCCGACACGCACGAAGACGCCCGACTGCAGTTTGAATTCCTCCGCGATGCGGCCGGCGAAGACCAGGCCTTCGTGCGGATCTCGCGCATCGACAAACGATGCGGCATCTCCCATTTTGTAGAAGCCTTCGTCGTCGAACGCCTGTCGCGTGAGCTCGGGTTCGTGCAGGTAACCTGGAGTGACGGCGTTACTGCGAAAACGGACCTCGTAGCGCACGTCGTCCAGCGGCACCAGCTTGAGCTCCACGCCGGGCTGGGGAAGTCCCAACAGCCCCACGCGATCCGTGGCCCAGAAGACCCAAGTACCTGCCGGCGCGGTTTCGGTAGAGCCGTACCCTGCGACGAAAGGAATTCGGTGCGCGGTGTAACGTACGGCGAGCGCCTGCATGCGCGCGCAGATCTCGTCCGGTAGACGCGCGCCCGCATACAGCAGCGTGCGCAGATTGCGGAAGAAGTTGGCTGCCAGGATCTCGTCGCGCTCGAGTGCCTCCACGAGCATCGCGTATCCGGCCGGCACGTTCGCATAGTCGATCGGAGAGATCTCTTTCAAATTGCGGATCGACTCTTCGAAGGCGCCGGGCACCGGCCGCCCGTCGTCGATGTACAGCGTTCCCCCCTCCTCCAGAACACCATCGAAGACCGCGCTGCCGCCCATCACGTGACTCCAGGGCAACCAGTCCAGCTTGATCGGCGCCGCCGGATCCGTTTCCGACTCGATCAACTGGCAGGCCATGGCGGTGGCGGAGGTGAGCATGCGTTGTGTTGTGATGACAGCCTTTGCGGCGCCGGTCGATCCCGACGTGAATAGGTACTTCGCAACCGTGTCATGGTCGATTGCCGCGACCGAGGCCGAGACTTCGTCGGATACCGGTGTGGCTAACGCCGATGCCCATGTCGCGGTCGGGACGTCCGGAATCGGATCGTCGACGTACAGCACCTTCTTTACGCGCGACAAATCCAGAGCGCCCAGCGCGCGCTCGAACTGACGCGCGTTCTGCACGAACACCACCGCAGGGTCCAGCAGCACCGCCATCGCTTTCAGCTTTGCATGATCGTTGCTGAGCAGCGAGTAAGCCGGGGTGATCGGGGCCAACGGCATTCGCGCCTGCATGGCAGCGAGCGCGAGCAGTCCATGCTCGATCGAATTGCCGCTCAATATCATGATGGGACGACCCGGCGCGCGCAGATCGAGCAAGAACTGCGTCAGCGCATCGACCTGCTTCGCAGCGGCGCCGTAATTCACGGTTAGCCAAGCGCGATCCGGCCCGCGGCGCTGCGCCAGCCAGATGCGCGTGGGATTCCGCTCGGCCTGACGCCGCAACAGCGCCGGAATGTGCGGCGCTGGGGCCCGCAAGGCAATGCGATTGCGCAGGATCAGCGTGCCACCCGCACACCGCTCGACGTCGATCTGCCGCGGAATGAATCGCACCGGCAGAAACGGCGCCCGAGCTTCCGCCCTATCCCTCATTGGTTTGCCCAGCTGTAACTCAGTTCGAGGCCGTAGGTGCGCGGCGGATTCAAAGAGATGAGGTCTCCGAGCGTCGAGCGCGACATGCTCAGCCAATATTCCTCGTCGGTGAGATTGCGCCCGTAGACAGCGACACCCCAGCGTTTGTCGCCAGACGTCAAACCGATGCGTGCATTGACCACATCGTAGGCATCCTGCACGCCGACGGTGTCGACGCTGTAGTTGATATCGTCGCTGTGCAGATACGTGACGTTGAAATTCAGCGTGCCGATCGCGACCGGCACCGAGTAATTGGCGGTGAGGTTCAGGGTCCAGTCCGGCGTATTCAGGGTCTTGTTACCCGTTGCATCGTAGTTGGCCACCCGTGTATTGCCGCCCGCGGGATTCGGTACGAAAGCCTCTGCATCGGGATAATCAGTGTACTTTCCATCCAGAATGGAGAGCGAGCCGCTGAACTGAAGATTGTCCGTGGCGAACCAGATCGTCTCCAGATCGAGGCCTCGGATGCGCGACTCGGCCGCGTTGACCACTTGCGCGCCGCCGGCGATCACTCTCAGCAATTGAATGTCTTTGTAGTTGTATTGGAACGCAGCACCGTTGACCCTGAGCGTGTGCCCAAGCAAATCCGCCTTGAAGCCCACCTCGTAGCTATCGAGCACCTCCGGCTTCGCGGCGGCATTCGTGTAGCTGACGACGTTGTATTGCCCCGTCTTGTAGCCCCTGCTGTAACTGGCGTACGCGAGCAGATCGCTGGTGAAATTGCGATCCAGCGCCAGACGCCAGGTTGGCTCCTCGAAATCCGTGTGCTGCTTCACCTTGACGAATGGGCTGAGGACGACGGGAAATCCCGGCGGCACGGGCGCACGTCCGGCAATGGGTCCGTCGACCGTTGCGATGACGACGTCGTCCACTCCTTCAACGGAGCGGCGGTCCTTCGTGTAGCGTAGCCCGGCGGTGAGCCGCGTCTGATCGGTCAGACTGAACGTGCCCTGCGCAAATCCCGCGAGGGAGTCGAGCTTTTGGGTGGCATATCGATCGATGCGCCAACCACGAAGACCGACGGGACCTGCGATGAAGGACACGGGTGTGATGGACGCATCGTCGTGGAAATAGAACACGCCGGCCGTCCAGTCCAAGCGCCCGTTCGTGCCGTTCAGCAGAAACTCCTGCTGAAAGCTATCGGTGTCCTCGCGGAAAATTGCATCCACGCCCGCAGGCGCTCCAAGCGGCGTCGTGTCCTGATCGAAGTCTGCGGAACTTTCAACATGCCGGTAGGCGCTCGTGCTGGTGAACTTCAGATCACCGAAGTCCTGTTCTACGCGCAAGCTCCCCGTGTAGGAAGACGCATCCACGTCGTTGTCGAGATTGGCCTGCGTATCGTAGCCATCGCCGCGCGCCGGCGTCCTGCCCGCGCCGAACGTGCCCGCCAACAGGGTGCGCGTCTGACCGGCATCGTTCGAGTTTGCGCCATAGTCCAGCGCTACCGTCACTCTCGTGGCGTCGCCCGGCGTCCACAGCCATTTGTTACGCACGGCATATTCGCGTCGATAGTTCACATCGTTACCGCGATAAAGATTCTTGCCGTAGCCTTCTCCCTGATACGTTCCCCAGAAGCTGACATCCGTCGCGAGCGTGTCGGTCACGCCGACCGTTTGATATAGCGACAGACTGCTGGTGTCGTAATTGCCGTAACTGACTTTGACATCCCCACTCGCCTCGGGTTTTGGATCGCGGGTAATGACGTGAATCAGACCGCCCGTCGCGCTCTGGCCGAACAGCGTTCCCTGCGGTCCCTTGATGACTTCGATGCGCTCGATGTTGTTGAAGGAGAACAATCCATTCATGGGCGCTGAGTAGTACACGCCGTCCACATAGGTTGCGACGCTGCTGGTCCCGCCGGGATCGCCGGCTTGTGTGCCGACCCCACGCAGATACGGCGTGGTGGATCCGCGGCTTACCGTCATGACGAGGCCCGGGGTTACGAGAGGAAGATCCGCCAGATCGGAAACGCCGGAAGAATCCATGCTGTCGGCGGTCAGCGCAGTGATTGCAATCGGTACCGACTGCAACGTCTGTTCGCGACGTTGGGCAGTAACGGTGATTTCTTCAAGAGTACGGGTTCCCGTTCCACTACCTGAATCCTGCGCCGACGCGCTAAACGTTCCAGCACCCAGCAAAGTAAGCGTCGCCAGACGGGCGACAGAATGGCTGATGCGTCTTCTCTTGCCCGAGATGTCGGCAGCCAGCAAAGTGGTAGGCAGATTCATCGGTGCATCCCCCGCTGTTGATTTATCAAAATGAGTTTTCGTATCGGCAACGCAACGCTCGCTTGAGGAGCTTGCCGCTCGGATTCTTCGGCAACCCGTGCACGAACACGACTCACACATGAGGCGGCTCGACGCACAGTTCCCCCTGACCTCCTCTACCGATGGCTCAAAATCGGATCGGCAGACGCTGAAATCCTCGGAACATGATGAATTTCGTGCGCACGGCGGCGCCCATCTCGATCTCGAAATCACCGATGACCGGCAGCAGCTCCTCGAGCAGCACGCGGCACAGCTGTCGCGCGGTCGACGCCCCCATGCAATGGTGTGGCCCCAAGCCGAAGCCGAGATGCCGTACGCGCTTGCGATGGATATCGAATCGATCCGGATTCTCGAAGGCACGCTCATCCCGATTGGCAGAGGCGTAAAAGAGCAAAGCGCGCGAGTTGGCTGGAATCTTCACTCCGGCAATCTCCGTGTCCCTCATGACCTGCCGCGCAAAACATGCCGTGGAGGTGTCCCAACGCACCGCTTCCTCGATGGCCGCATCGATGAGCGTCGGGTTCCCGGACACAGCGCGTTTCTGTTCTGGATGCAGCCAGAGAGCGCGCATCAAGTTGCCGAAAAAATGGACCACGGATGCACTGCCCGCGGTGAGCACTGTCATCATGTTGGCGGCAATCTCGTCATCGCTCAGCGATGCACCGCGCTGCTTTGCGGAAATGAGAACGGAGAAGAAATCCTCCGCGTTCGGGTCCACGGGACCGGCACTCTCGCGCCGTTGCAATTGCTCCCGAAGAAACTCGAATAGCCGAGCGGCGCTCTCTGGCGTGCCGACCGGACCGATCACCGCATCACCGGTATCCAGAAACTTTTCCACGAGCTCCGCGCCCCGACCTGCGTTCTCCTCATCCAAACCGATGAGCCTAGCCAAGGCGTGATTCAGGGCAGGACGGCTGAACTCGGATACGAGGTCCACGGCGCGCCGGCTCTCAAAGTCCTTGATGAGCGCGCGCGCATGCTCGCGCGCTTCGGGCAGCAGCGCGCGAATGCGAACCGGTGTTACACCTTTGTTGATGATGGCACGCAGCTCGTCGTGCCGCGGCGGGTCGAGCGTCCCGAGGCTCCTGCCGACGCGGACGGCCGAATCGACGACGACATTGCCCCGAGCTGATGACCAGACACCAGGATCGCTCAGCGCCTGCGCGATGTCGCTATAGCGTGTGATCAGCCAAAGATTATGCGGTGCGGAAAAATAGGCGGGATAGTGGTCGCGCAATGTCTTGTAGGTCGCATACGGGTCCTCGATGAACTGCGGACTCGACGGATCGAAGCAGACTTCGGAAGTGCCGAGTATGTCGTTCGGTCTATCGGCGACCATTGCCAATCCCCCAAGGTTAGTGGCGTTATTTTTCTCATTTGGTCAGGAAAGTCAACTCTAACCTTTTTATTTAATCAACTTCTATACCGTCGCATTACTGGAATCGGCAGCTCGCGTCGGTTCTACCGATTGATTGACGACAAGCTACAATGGCGTCGCATCTGCATGAGTTACGATGCAGCACCGCTCTCATCACTGGGCGCTCACACCCGAAGTCGTTTGGCCATACAATTCGACCGGGAAAACAACCTTCGACACGCTCCTCATGACCACACCAGCGAACGAGATCGTCCAGCAGCGGCGACGCCAGCAGCGCAGCATAGAAACTCGCGAGAAAGTGCTGAAGGCGGCGGCCGCCGAGTTTGCCGAGCACGGCTTTCAAGGCGCTTCTACACGCAGCGTGGCAGACAAGGCAGGCGTGCAGCACGCACTCGTCATCTATCACTTCAAGAGCAAGGAAGGGCTGTGGCGCACGGTCATCAGCGCGATGAACGAACGTTTTGCGACGATGTATCGCTCACGCCTCGAAGGATTGCGGGGCGTCGATGCCGCCCTCAAACTGAAGCTCATCATGGAAGATTTCATACGCTTCAGCGCGGCGAATCCCAGCTTCCATTGGCTCATGGCGCACGAAGCAAACAAGGGCGGCAAGCGGATGAACTGGCTCCTCGATGAGTACGTGAAACAGTTCTTCAAGACGATGACCGACCTGATCAAGGCCGCACAGAAGGATGGACGCTTCGTGGCAGGAGATCCTTACCACCTGCAGTATATTTTTCTCGGCGCGGCGACTCACTTGTACATGCTCGCCGCCGAAGTCAAGAAGACGTCAGGCAGATCGCCAACCACTCCGAGCTACGTGGAAGAGCACGTAAAGCTTTGCCTCTCCCTCTTCTTCAAAGAGCCTGGAGTGTAGAAAAAGCGCTGTGTCCAATCACCCGCCGGTGATCACCGCAAGTGCATCACACTGCACCACCATGTTGGCGGGCATGTGATCGTTCTGCAGCGTATGACGCGCGGGCCTTGATGCCGGATCCGGAAAGGCGGCGAGCCAGCCCTGATTGATCACGGGCCGCGCCTCCGGGATCTTTACCCAGAACGTCATCTTCACGACGTCATCCAGCGACGCACCTGCGGCGCTGAGGATGCGCTTCAAATTGGCAAACATCAGCGCTCCCTGCTCGCTGACGTCATCGGGCAATTTCCCCGTCTCGGGGTCCATCCCATGAATTCCGCCCGTTACGACGATGTTGCCGACCCGGGAGGCCGCAGGGATAGGCAGTCCCGCATGATGAAAGCCCGGAACTTCAATGCTGCGACGCGTGCTCATCGTGTCTGTCACTCCCAGGCAAGAAATGCCAGCCCGATTCCCGTACCCGCCGGCGTACGATGCACGGGCACGTACTCGACCCATTTGCATGAGCGGCCCTCCATGGCCGCTGCAACCATGATCCAGTTCCTGATCTCCGAGCTCCCGGCGTTCAGCGCCGAACGCGGCAAGCGCTTGAGCGCGTTCGCGTCACCCGCTTGTATTGCATCGAGTACACGACGATCCAGATCCTCGTCGCAAACGAAATGGCTCAAACCTCCGGATGCGATGATCGCGACTCGGCGGTTCGAGGGATCGCGCTCGATAGCGCGGCGTAACAACTGTCCTATGTGGTAGCAGCGCTCCGGAGTCGGCGTGTTCGGCGGGTAGTAGGTGTTCAACAGCAGAGGCAGCACGGGTAGACGGTGTTTACGGAATAGCCGCTCGATGACGAAGCCGTAGGCGTGCCCGAGCGCTTGTTTGTTCGGATCCTCGATCGCGGACACCGCAGCGACGTCGATACCCTCTTCGACCAATTGCTCAATGAGGTACCGACCGAAGTCGGACGCGCCGGGATAGGTGCGGGCCGCGTCCATGCCGTATCCCGTACCGACACCCGTGGAGAGCAGCCAACGCGGCACGTACTCGATCGAATCCAAAGGGCGCGTCGTAATCTCGGCACCGTAAAACACAGCGAGCGCCGGAGTATTGGTCTTGCGAAACAGCTCTTCCTGATCATCGCCCACGATCAGGACCACGTCCGGCTGCGCAACTTCGATCTCATCCGCCAGACGATCCAGCGCACGTTGAGAGGCCTCCCATTGCAGACGGAATTGCTCCGGGTTGGCTCGATCGGCATAGCGGCTTTGCACCTCGGCGTCGAGCTGCGCATACGACAGGAAACGCCCGTCTGAGAGGTTCAGCCGTTTGCTCTGTTTGTCGTCGCTCGCCCGCTCGACCCACTCGGCGGCCGTGAGCGGCAACAGCGGGCTATGGGAGGTGCCGATTCCGAGAATGATGGATGCCATGCTGATGACCGTTCTTTGGCAAGAATCCCAGACTGCCGAACCAGACTCGCGTTGCCGCAAGAAGTAAATGGAGACGGATTGCGGCACTCTCCCACTCCCGTTCTCACCAGGAGCGCCGGATCTATATATTTATCAATATAAATGACACTATATAGACCAGTTGGTAGACTAATAATCCAGCTGCGCCAAAGCAATACATTTGTTTGTGCCGGCAGTAGCCACACAGGAGCCGCCGTGTCGACCGGTATCGAACTGAAATCCGCGCTGTCCGCGCGTGTACAGCGCCTGCGGCGACTGGACTGCTGTGCCGTCTCCGACGCGCTCGATCGCCTGAAGATCTCTGGAGTCATCTCCGGCGTGCCGCAGCAATCGGGATGCGGGCGCATTGCAGGCGCCGTGATCACGGTCAAGCTCGGCACCGGCCTTCCCTCGCCAGGCGCACCGCGTCACCTGGGCACCGCGGCGATCATGACCGGGGGCCCGGATCACGTCATCGCCATAGAGCAGCACACCGGGATCGAGGCAGGCAGTTGGGGCGGCTTGTTGACGCTCGGCGCAAGGACGCGCGGCATCGCCGGCGTCCTTGCAGACGGTCCCGTGCGTGACATCGATGAGGCGCGAGACTACGAGTTCCCGATCTTCACGCGCTCGCTGACGGCGCTGACGGCGCGTGGGCGCATCGTCGAGCACGCGACGAATGTACCGATCGATATGTGGGGCACGCCGGTAGAACCGGGTGACTACGTCATTGCCGATCGCAGTGCCGTCATATTCATTCGAGCAGCAACCATCGATAGCGTGCTGGACGCTGCAGAGGCCATCGTCGCGCGCGAAGCTGCCATGGCCAAGAGCATTCTTGCCGGCATTCCAATCACCGAGGTGATGGGCGGCAATTACGAATACATGTTGAAGGGGTAAGTCATGGCTGAACAGATCACCGACGCCAACTGCGCGCGCGTCGTCAGGCTGGACACCGCTACGTTGAGTGATGCATTGGATCGCTTAGGGATCGTCGGCCAATGCCACAAAATCAAGCCGCGCGATTCGAGCTTTCGAATTGCCGGACGCGCCTACACGTTGCTATACGGCCCCGCTGCGAATCCGCCCGGCACGGTCGGCGATTACATCGACGATGTGCCACCAGGCAGTGTGGTCGTACTCGACAACGGCGGCAGAACCGACGCCACCGTGTGGGGCGACATCCTGACGGAGATTGCCCACCGACGAGGTCTTTCAGGCACCGTGATCGACGGCATCTGCCGCGACATCGCGCTATGCCTCGAGCTCGGTTATCCCGTGTATAGCCGCGATCATTGGATGCGAACCGGCAAGGATCGCGTGCAGGTGGAAGCGGCCAACGTGACGGTCAACATCGGCGATGCGCGCGTGCAGCCCGGCGATTTACTGCGCGGGGATGCAGATGGCGTCCTGGCCATACCACGCCAACACGAGGCAGCGGTGCTGGATGCAGCAGAGGAGATCGATCACGCCGAACAGCGCATTCGCGAGGCAGTTCGTAGCGGCATGCGTCTCGACGAAGCACGCAGACAATTTCGCTACCATCAATTGCAGACGCGCCAAGAAGCATGAACGCACAACGACTGGATCCGACGCTCACGACGCGACGAGATATCGTCAGAGTGACGCGCGACCTGAGCGCAGCCGCTGCAGAGTTTCCGACCGCCACGCTGCACGAAGCCGCGGGAAAGATCGGCGCCCTGCCCTGGGCGATCAAGCCCGTGGCATCGTCTTTTCGACTCTGCGGACCGGCCGTGACCGTGCAGGCACCCGGTGGCGACAACTTATGGCTGCATCGTGCACTGGATGCCGCGGAATCCGGCGACGTGCTCGTTGTGCACGTGAGCGGCGCGTATGACCACGGCTACTGGGGCGAGATCATGTCGACGGCCGCGCAAGCTCGCGGTTTGGGCGGTCTCGTGATCGACGGTTGCGTGCGCGACGGTGTCTTACTCGAGCAGATCGGGTTTCCGGTGTTCGCGCGCGGGTTGTGTATACGCGGCACCGGCAAGGACTTCGGTGCGCGCGGCTGGATCAACTCGCCGATTCTTTTCCACGATGTCGTGGTTGCACCCGGAGATCTCGTCGTGGGCGACGGTGACGGCGTCATGTGCATCCCACGCGAGCAGGTGCCGGCAGTGCTGGACGCAGCACGGACACGCACGCACTTCGAAACCGAAGTCCTCGAGCGTCTGCGTAACGGCGAGTCCACGCTACGGATCTACGGTTGGGCTTGAAGAGTCGACGATGCCAAACCAACGGCACCGCGGTCGTCTCCTGCACAAGATCACGACCGATTTTCCTTCCGCTTTATCACTCACCCTGGAAAGCAGCTCATGATCATCGACATCCACGCGCATCTCTGGGCTCCACCGGAGCTCAACTCTCACGGCCTGTTCCTGCTCGGCAGCGACGGCACCTATTCGGGCCTGGAGCCGAAAATCGACGATGATCGGTTCCGCCAGCATTTGAGCGTTCTGCTCAAGGCACTCGACAAGGTCGGCACCGATTTTCAGATGGTATCGCCGCGTCCCTTTACCATGATGCACTCCCGGGGCACCCGGCTGGTCGATGTGTGGACGCGTTGGACCAACAACGCGGTGGCGCAGCAGGTCCGGCTGGCGCCCAATCGTTTCGCCGGCATGGCCGCGCTGCCACAGGTTCCAAATGCGCCGATCGAGCGTGTCTTCCCGGAAATGGATCGATGTGTGAAAGAGCTCGGATTCAACTCGATCCTGATCAATCCCGATCCGTCGGAGGGCTTGGGAAATGTTCCGCCCATGGGCGATGCCTACTGGTATCCGCTCTACGAAAAAATGTGCGAGTACGACATCCCGGGGCTGATCCACGCAGGCTCCTGCTGCAATGGGCGAGAGACGTATTCGAACCATTTCATCACCGAGCATTCGATCGCGTTGCTGTCGATGATCAAAGCGGGTGTGATGAACCGTTACCCCAAGCTCAAGATCATCGTTGCACACGGCGGCGGGTCGGTGCCTTATCAGATCGGCCGCTGGCGCGCCGAGCGCGCCACCTATCCCGACCTCGGTGAGGGTGCGTTCAAGGGCAGCATGGCTCAGAGCACGGAGACTTTCGACCAATCTCTGCGCCGCTTTCACTTCGATACCTGCCTGCACGCGATTCCTTCACTGGAATTGCTCATCAAGGTCGCGGGCGCAGATCGCGTGTGCTTTGGTACCGAGCGCATTGGAAGCGGGACCCAGATCAACCCCGAGACCGGACGGTCGTTCGATGACCTCAAGCCCGACATCGAGGCCATGACCTTTCTCTCGCAAGCGGATCGCCACAGCATCTTTGAAGGCAATGCTCGGCGGCTGTTCGCAGACCTCCCGGCGCCACACTAGTGGAGCGTAACAACTGATTCGGAAGTGCCCCCATCCTGTCCTTCTGATGTGCAGGACGCACGAATGGCGCGGGCGCATGGATGCGCAGGAGCGGCCCCCGCTGTCGCAGGGGAAGGGACGCGTGAACGACTCTCGAAGCAATCGTTACGGTTCACCAGGTGTCCCTCGCGCTGCGCACGACGCCGTATCTGAAACATTCGCCATCGAGAGCCACTCGGGCACTTAGCGTAAGCCCCACCGTCAATCGAACAGGTTGCGCGCGTTGCCACGGCAACCTGTTCGGAAGTCATTTCGCCGCGCGAGCAACGTACGCACGTTCAGGCGAGCGCGCGGCGAGCCTCATCCGCGACGCCAATGATCGTCCACGTGCGCTTCATCGGGTTCTCCTGTGGCTATCTCCTTGTGAATAGCCCAACGTCCGCCATCACGCGCGTGCAT